>NZ_JBEAID010000012.1:0-151819 GCF_040064585.1 Klebsiella sp. CN_Kp113
TGAGGTTTTGTTGCGGTCTTCTCCCCGGCTCGCGCTGCGCTTAGCCGGGCTACGGATTCATAGCCGTCTGCGGACCGGTAGCCCGGGTAAGGCGCGCAGCGCCGCAACCCGGGGCATGGCTGCGCAAGCGTTAGCGCAGCTCGACGCCGCCCTGCACCATGCGCAGCAGGTGCTGCCGGGGCCAGAGCTCGCTAAGCCGCGTCTCTCCCAGCCGTCGCTGCAAATACTCAATATCGTGACGCTGGCGGTCGAGCATCAGGCCGACCACGCTGCCGCTGTGCGCCACGTTAATACCGTATAAATCGCACTCTTCCACCAGCCCCCGCAGCGTATCAAACCCCGGCTTAGGCAGCAGATGCTGGCTGGCGACGGCGCTGAGCGTCGCGGCCTCTCCCATCCGCCGCGGATTATCCGTCTCGCAAGCCAGTTGAACTTTCTCCCAGGCTAGCTGCAGGGCGGCGGAATGGGCGTGCAGCTGCTCGAGCCGGGGAAGTCGGTGGTAATCGGTGGTCAGCAGCGTGGCGGGGCTTTCCAGCACCAGCAGATCGAGCTGCGGCTGGCTGCCGCAGGCAATCTGCGTGGCGGCGGTGTTGTGGTCGAACAGGGTCAGCTGGCGGAACAGGGTGCTGTCGGTGGGCTCCAGGGAGACGCAGAGCCGGGCGAGGGTGGTTTCATCCAGCGGATGGCCGAGATGATGCGCGGTGGCCACCGCCGTCGCGGCGATATCCGCGGTGCTGCTGGCCATCCCCTTGGCGACCGGAATCGTGGAGCAAATATCGATCCGAATCTCCTTGCTGAGCGCCGCCGGATAACGCCAGTAGCTCAGCAGCCGGTCGACCATCGCCCGCGCCAGCGGACGTTCATCCGCGCGAGGCGAACCGTAGTCCACCTCGACGGTGCTGTACCAGTCAACGGGGCAGGAGACCAGCTTCTCGCTGCCGAGGATCCAGCCCTGGATGAGTTCACCGCAGGAGGCGGGGCATTGTGCTACGGCCACGTATTCACCTTTTTACCCGTTATACTTCAAGCTACAGGGGCGTTGGCTGCTCTCATTCACCCCAGTCACTTACTTATGTAAGCTCCTGGGGACTCACTCGTTTGCCGCGTTACTCGGCCTGCGGCCTCGCCCCTACGGGGCCAGCGCAAGCGCTGTTCAAAGCACAAGTGCTTTGTCCTGTAACTTGAATTATTTAGGGTAAAGTTTCAGAATTTTAAGCGCATAGTGTCATGCCGATCCCGCTATTACCATGATTCACCGCAACTTGCCGGGCGGCGAGCTCAGGCTGAAACGGTTAACGTCTGCGCTTCGGGAAGCGCCAGGCGCATCACATCGCGGGCAATCATCAGCTCTTCATTGGTATTGATGACCGCCACTTTAACCATCGCATTCTCGGCCTGGATAAATGTGGCGTTGTGCTGGTTTTTCTCTTCATCGACCGACAGCCCGAGGAAATTCAGGTTATGGCAGATGGCGCTCCTGGCGCGGGCGGAGTTTTCGCCGATGCCGCCGGTAAAGATCAGCGCGTCCAGGCCGCCCATCTGCATAATATAGCTGCCGATGGTGGCGCGGATGCGCTCGGCAAACAGCGAGAGCGCCAGGGCCGCCCGACGATTGCCGCTGTCCGCCGCCTGCTCGACATCGCGATAATCGTGCGACACGCCGGAAACCCCCAGCAGGCCGGACTCGTTATTCAGCAACTGATTAAGCTGCTCCGGCGTTTGCCCCTTATGCAGCGCCAGCCACGGTAGAATCGACGGATCGATATCGCCGCTGCGGGTGCCCATCATCACGCCGGACTGCGGCGTAAAGCCCATTGAGGTGTTAACCGAGCGCCCGCCTTTGATTGCGCATACGCTGCTGCCGTTGCCGAGATGGCAGCTCACCACGCGCAGGGCGCTCAGCGGCACGCCCAGCTTTTCCGCCAGCGTCGCGCTGACGTACTTATGGCTGGTGCCGTGGAAGCCGTAGCGGCGAATGCCCAGCTCGCTGTAGTAGCGCCACGGCAGCGGATAGATAAAGGCGCGCTCGTCCAGCGTCTGGTGAAAAGCGGTATCAAATACCGCCACCGACGGCGTTTCGGGCAGCAGCTGGCGGAAAACGTTAATGCCCAGCGCGTTGACCGGGTTGTGCAGCGGGGCCAGCTCCGCCAGGCGCTCGATTTCCGCTAAGGTATCATCGGTGACCGGCGTCGAATCTTTAAAGCGCTCTCCGCCGTGCGCCACGCGGTGGCCGACGCCGTCAATATCCTGCAAACTCTGGATAATCCGGTGGTCGAGGAGCTTTTCCAGCAGCAGGGTGACCGCTTCACGGTGATCGGCAATCGGCGCCGTCTCCTGCCATTTCTGCGCCGGCGTTTTGAGGGTCACCTGGGCGTTTGCCATGCCGATACGTTCAATCAATCCCTGGCAGATCATATCGCCCTGAGGCATCTCCAGCAGCTGGAATTTTAACGATGAGCTGCCGGCATTAATGGCCATTATTTTGTAAGACATAGAGGTTCCTTCGAATTCAGAAAATCCAGCACGGCATCAAGACCCAGATTATTCAGCGCGCTGGTGACAAAAATCTGCTGCGCCCCTGCCTGCCTGAGCCACTCCTCGATGAGCGATAACCGCTGCGGGTCGGCCAGGTCGGCTTTGGTGATCAGGCCAATCGTCGGGCGGTTCATCGGGGCGGTAAAACCCGGAGAAAACGGCGACCACTGGGCGTCGGCGTTCAGCACCAGAGCGATAACGTCGGCCTCGCAGGCGCTGGTCAGCAGAGCGCTATAAAGGCAGCGGTTCTCCAGATATTCGCCCGGCGTGTCGATGGCCATCGGCGACCATTCAATCGCCTGGGTTTTCTTGTAATGGAGCGTTTCGCCGCGCAGGCCCTGGGTCAGCGAGGTTTTGCCGCACTGGCTGGGGCCGATAAACATCAGACGTTTCATCGCGCTACGTCCGGGTTATTGAGCAGGTAGTAAACTGCATCATCTCGCCCAGGGTGCGCGTCACCTGCTTGAGGGCGTACTCGACGGCGGAAACGTCGCCGGTCAGCACCACGGCGCCGGTAAAGCGGTCAAGAAAACCGATCTCCACCGCGCCGGATTTGGTGGCGATATCGCAGGCGATAATCGACGCCTCGCTGGGCGTAATGGTGAGGATGCCGATGGCGGAAACCGCATCCTGCAGGCCGAGCTTCTTAAAGAGATCTTTCCCGGGGTTGGCAATCAGGTGCGCGAGGGTCACCTGTTTCCCGGGAACGTATTCCTGAATCATACGATCCGTGGTCGGCTGTCTTTCCATTATCCCTCCACCATCTGTCGCCACATGGCTTCATGCGGGCGCGGGATCACCGAACGGTAGACCAGCAGCCCTTTTTCGCCCGCGCTTTCGCTGGCTACCGTAACCGCGTTGTTGACGTCGGAAACGTCGCCCGCCACCACCATGTAGCATTTACCGCCGATGCCGAAGGCCATATGCACCCGCACCAGCGTGACGTTGGAGGCTTTCACCGCCCGATCGGCGGCGCTGATGCAGGCCGCAACGCTCCAGGTTTCAACGATGCCGACCGCCTGGCGCTTGTCCACGCTGTTCAGGCCGCTGATGGCCGGAAGGACGCTGGGGTGAATATTCGCCAGCACCAGGCTGTCGACGAGCATTTCGCCGGCCTGCGAGGCACCGGTTTCAATAGCCTGCTGGATAGCGCCGATATCCCCGCCGAGCATCAGTAAAAACTTACCCGGGCAGATAGTCTTGCTGACCAGCAGATTGACGTTGGCGCTTTTCAGCATTGCATCGCCGAGTTCCATTCCTTTGGCAATGCTGGTGAGTTCTAAAATTCCTATAGCCTGAGACATGGTTAACCTCTTACCACCGTGATGGCCTGTTCGCTGATGGCCGCAACCACGCCGTCGATGCTGGCGTGAATCGGCGCGCCTAATGCGCCTGCCGGGATATCGGCAACGCATTGCCCGCGCGTAACGCGCTCTCCCACCGCAACGTTCGCTACCGCGCTGGCGCCGATATGCTGGCGCAGCGGCAACGTCACGGTTTCTACTGCCGGTTCGTCCTCCACCAGCGGCGCCTCCTGATACCAGGGGCTCAGCCCCAGTTTGGCGATCAGCCGCTTCACCGGCACGAGGCGATATTTCGCCATTTCGTCGGCCGGATAGAGCGGCCCTTCATAGCGCTGGTTTTGCGCCCGCAGCTCGCGTTTGAGCATGCGGTTGATGCGCATCGGCGAGATCCCCACCGGGCAGGCCACGCTTTCGCAGACGTTGCACTCCGAGCAGGTGAGGGCGCTCAGCAGCAGCTGCGGCGTAGCGGCCTGATGAAAGTTCACCACCCGCACCAGCAGGTGCGGAGAGAGTTCGTGGCCGATCAGATGCCGCGGGCAGAGATCGGTACACAGTCGGCACTGCTCGCAGACGGTACGGGCCACGGAAAGCACCGTGCGCTCGTCCTGCATCCGCCGCTGGATAAGCGGATGGCTTTTCGGCAGCACCAGCAGGCCGCCGGTGGTTTTGGTTACCGGGCTATCGAGGGAGGTAATCAGGCCGCCCATCATCGGGCCGCCGTTAATAAAACCGGGGTCGTCGACCGTCGCGCCGCCCGCCAGCGCCAGCACTTCGCGCAGCGACATGCCGATGGGGACGGTGACGGTCAGCGGTCGTGCGACCGCGCCGTTAACGGTCAGCGTACGGCGGGTCACCGCAAACTGCTGCTCAACCGCGCGGGCAATATTGAGCACCGTTTGCACGTTATTCACCACGACCCCGACGCTGGCCGGCAGCGCGGCGGGCGCGACCCGGCGACCGGTAGCCAGCCAGATAGTCAGCACCTCATCGCCTGCGGGATAGACATCCGGCAGAATATGCAGGCGAATACCGGCAGGCAGCAGCGGGGTGAGCGCATCGATAGCCCGGCGGTACTTCTCTTTCAGGGCAATCACCCCTTCGCGCGCGCCGGTTGCCGTCATCGCGTACTGCACGCCGCGGACAAGACGCGCAGCCTGCTGCCACATCAGCTGCTGGTCGACCTTGAGCATCGGTTCGCACTCGGCGGCGTTCACCAGAAAAATCTCTACCTGCGCCTGCAGCTTCACGTGGGCGGGAAACCCCGCGCCCCCCGCGCCGACCACGCCCGCCGCGCGCACGCGCTCGCGGATCTCCTCGGCGCTCCAGGCCATTTCAGCAGCGTTGACGGCGGTACTCATAGCAGCTCCTCCAGCAGTTCCTGAATCTCCCCGGCGCTGGCCGGGCGAGGATTGGTGCGCAGCGTCACGTCAGCCAGCGCGGCCTGCACCATCGCCGGAATACGCGCTGAGTACTGGGATCGTCCCTCTTTCAGCGCGACCGCCAGTGACGGCAGCGCGCAGCGCTGCTTGAGCCGTTCGATTTGCTGGATGAGCGCATTGATCGCCGTCATATCGCTGGCGTCTGCCGGACAAAAGCCGCAGGCTTTGGCCAGCCGCGCGTAGCGTTTTCCGGCGCGCGGATGACCGGCGTTAAAGCGGATAACCGCGGTTAACAGCAGCGCGTTGGCCAGCCCGTGCGGCAGATGAAACTGCCCGCCAAGCTGGTGGGCGATGGCGTGGTTAAGCCCCAGCCCCGCCTGGCTGAACGCCATCCCGGCAAGCGTTGAGGCATTGTGCATTTTCCCGCGCGTTGCTACGCAGTCGCCTTTTTCCACCGCCGTGGGCAGATACTGAAACACCAGCCTGGCGGCTTTTTCCGCCAGCGCGTCGGTAAAGTCGCTGGCGTGCGGAGAGACCCACGCCTCCAGCGCGTGGGTCAGCACGTCCATGCCGGTGTTGGCCGTAATCTGCGGCGGCACGCTGACCACCAGATCCGGGTCAAGGATCGCCATATCGGGATAGAGCGCATTGTCGAACAGCGGATACTTGATGCCTTTATCCGGGTCGCTAATCACGCAGGCGCTGGTCACTTCCGAACCGGTACCGCTGGTGGTTGGTATCGCCACGCAGGTTTCGATATTGATGCCGCTCTGCTGGCTGAACCAGACGATGGCTTTCGCCGCGTCCATCGCCGAGCCGCCGCCGAAGCCGATGACCACCTGCGGCTGCAGGGCCTGCATTTGCGCAATGCCCTGCACCACGGTATGGATAGTAGGGTCCGGGGTTATCTCGCTAAAGACGCTGATGCGGTTATCTGCGGGCAACGCCTGACGCAGGGTTTCCAGCAGCGGCGAGCGCGCAAGAAAGCCATCGCAGATAATCCAGATGTGCTTGTGGGTAAAGCGCTTGAGCACCGCCAGGCTACCCTGACCGCTGTACAACCGCGTTTGTAGTGAGAAAGTCTTCATCGCGACCTCGGTTAGCGAATGGAAAAGCCGTTGGTCAGCACGCAGCGACGGGAGCGGGCAAAGGTGCGCGCCGAGGTTGTCCCTTCACCGGTCGGCGTGGCGATAGTAAAGGTGGTAAAGCCTTCGCCGCCGACGCCAATCCCGGCATAAGAGGGGCCGTTCTTGACGAATATCGAGGTTTGCAGGGTTCGGGCCGCGAGGTTCAGGCGCGACACGTTCTGCGAGTGCATAATGGCGGTATGATGCAGCCCCTCTTCAACCTTCAGCGCCAGGGCCAGCGCGCTATCGAAATCGCTGACTTTTACCACCGGCAGCATCGGCATCAGCTGCTCGCTGGTGACCCACGGATCGTCGGCGTTAACCAGCGCTATCAGCAGACGCGGCGCTTTCGCCGGAACGGCGATCCCGGCCGCTTCCAGCATGGCCGATGGGCTTTTGCCGACCAGTTTTTTATTCGCCTGGCCTTCAGGCAGGCAGGCGGCGCGGAGTTTGTCGGTATCGGCAGGGCTCAGCAGCAGCGCGCCGAAGGTTTGCATTTGCTGCACCAGACGTTCGGCGACGCTCTCCACCACAATCAGGCTCTTCTCGGCAATGCAGGGCAGGTTGTAATCGAACGAGGCGCCGTTGATGATATCTTCCGCCGCTTTGACCAGATCCGCCGTTTCATCGACGATGCAGGGCGGGTTGCCCGCGCCGGCGCCGATCACTTTCTTACCACTCTTCATGCCCATCGCCACAATGCCGGGGCCGCCGGTAATAGCGAGGACCGCAATGCGCGGATGGGCCATCATCTGCTGGGTGGCTTCAAACGTCGGTTCCGCCACGGTGACCACCAGATTGCGGATGCCGCAGCAGCGGAAGGCAATCTCTTCAATCATGCTAATCAGCTTCAGAGAGACCTTTTTTGCTCCCGGATGCGGGCTGAAATAGACGCTGTTGCCCGCCGCCAGCATGCTGATGCTGTTGTTGATGATGGTCTCCGTCGGGTTGGTGCTCGGCGCGACCGACCCGATAACGCCAAACGGCGAATACTCAAACAGCACCATGCCGCCGTCGCCGGTCAGCGCGGTGGTGGTGAGATCTTCCACGCCCGGCGTGTTGTCCAGCGCAGCCTTGTTTTTCAGGAGCTTATCTTCTTTGTTGCCCATCCCCGTTTCATTGGCGCTCTCTTCCGCCAGCGCGGCCAGGTGCGGCGTCAGCTCCTGACGCATTGCGCTGATGATGGCGCTGCGGGTTTTCAGCGGGCACTGCTGATAACGTAAGAACGCCTGGTGCGCGGCGTCGATAGCCTCGCTGACGGACTGAAAAATCCCTTTGCCCTGCGGCTGGCCCGGCGTTTGCCCCGGGGTTAACTGTTCGCTAAGAATGGTGCGAATAAGGGTTTCGAGTTCGGAAGTATTCATTGATGAGTTCCCACGTTAATGGCCGCGATGGCGGCCAGTGCTATGTCCATGTCCTGCTCAACGCTGCCGCCGCTGATGCCAAGACCCCCGATTAATAAGCCGTCGCGCCACAGGGCGTAACCGCCGCCAAAGGTGACCACTTTTCCCTGTAAATGCGTTTCGAGGCCATAAAGCGCGGCGCCCGGCTGAACGGCGTCGCTCAGCTCATGGGTCGCCGTTTTCATCGCCACCGCGGTCCAGGCCTTTTTCGGCGCCAGCTCGCTGCTGACCAGCAGAGCGTCCGGCATCCGCCAGGTCACGGTTTCGGTGCCGTGCGCGTCAACGATGCTGATCACCACCGGCACCTTTAGCTGCTGCGCGCGCTCAACGGCGGCGCGGGTGAGCTGGTGCAGATCGTGGAATGAGAGGGCCACGGGCGTCGTCTCCTTGCTGCGGCTCGGCTGGCTGGCGGCCAGATAGCGCCGGCTCACTTCGCGGATGATGTTGTTCTGGTGAGCATCGCTATCTTCCGCGCGCGCCAGGGCGTACAGGCAGTCTGATAAGCGATTGATGTAGCGCATCAGCACCTGGCGCACGTTGACTTCCGCCGCCAGCTCAACCAGCCGGCGTTCGGCCCGGCGGGCCAGCGTGCGGGCAAAATGCAGGCGGCTCGCGGCTTCGCAGCGGCCGGGTAAAATAAAGCTGTGCAGCGGTTCGACGCGGGCCATGGCCCGATCGATAGCGGTTTCCAGAGCGGAAATCTCTTCGCTGCTGATGTAGCGCTGTTTCGGCGACGGCCGTTCGCTGTCGCTGGCCAGTTCTGCGCTAAACCAGAAAATTTGTTGCTGGATAGCTTCGAGCAGGGCGCGGTGGTGTTCATCCGCGGCGGCGCAGGCGCACAGGCTCAGCGCGGCGTTCAGCTCATCCAGCGTTCCGTAGGCTTCAACCCGCGGGTGGGTTTTGCTCACCCGCTGGCCGGTAAAGAGCGAGGTGGTGCCAGCGTCGCCCGTTCGGGTATAAATCGCCATAGTCGCTCCTTAACGTGAAAGCGTATCGACAATGCCGACAACGGCGAGGTCGATGGCCTCGTTTGGCCCGGAAAAAACGTGCCTGGCGCTGGAACCGCCGCTGAGCAGCACCAGCTCGCCAACCCCCGCGCCGACGGAATCCACGGCGACTTCATCGCCGGAGGTCGGCGAGGTGGGGAGCTCGCCATCGGCGCTGACCCGCCGCACCAGCAGCAGCTTTTTGCCGACCAGGGAAGGCGATTTTTGCGTGGAGACAACCGCGCCCGTGACTCGTGCCAGATGCATGATTTACTCCTGCTTAATGAGTTCAATATTCCGCGCCTGCGCCGCGTCGCGCGCCAGCGCGGTCACGAGGCATTTGCGGTGGATAACCAGGCGCCCCTGGCCCAGCGGCGCGACGTCGCGATAGCTCAGCACCGAACCCGCGTGCAGGATCAGCGGCACTCCGCGCTCGTCGGTGAAGTTCACCGGCAGGCGGGCCAGTTTTTTAACCGGGATAACCGGCAGCAGCTGGCGGTGCAGGGTGAGCTGTACGCGGAGGCCAAAAGCCAGCGCGTCGTGAATGTTGCGGGCCGCGGGATCGTCGGTTTCCGCCTCCGTCAGCCGGCCCAGCAGGGGCAGGTCGACGAGCAGAATGCGCAGCGACGCGTGCTGGCAGAACAGGCTCCGGCAGTCGGCATCGCGCAATTGCGCCACGCTCAGCGTCGCCGTGCTAAGGGCGCGGCGCTGCAGCCGGGAGACAATCTCCCCCACGATGCGCTGCAGAACTTCGCCGTTCATCGCGGGCCTACCAGCCGGGCAAAGACCTGCGGGTTATCGGCGCCGGCGGCGTTGGCTTCATCGGTATCGATGTGCATTTCGAGGCGCATATCCGGCGAAACGCGAACCGCCACGTTGTTGAAGATCAGCCCGCGCGCGTCGCCTTCAATGGCCACCGAAACTCTGTCGCCGTGGGCGACCCGCAGGATCAGCGCATCGAGCGGCGACATATGAATATGCCGCTGCGCGACGATAACCCCTGACGCCAGCTCCAGCTCGCCAAAAGGGCTGACCAGGCGGATGCCCGGCGTCCCTTTCAGATCGCCGGACATCCTCAGTGGTGCCGCAACCCCCAGGGTTCGGGCATCGGTACGCGAGATTTCCACCTGGCTTACCGAGCGCAGCGGACCGAGCAGGCGCACATTTTTCAGCTGCCCCTTCGGCCCCACCAGGGTGACGGTTTGCTCCGCGGCGTACTGTCCCGGCTGCAGCAGCGCCTTTTTCTCGCTGATGGGATGGCCGGGGAACAGGCGTTCGTAATCTGGCGCCGACAGGTGGATATGACGATTTGAAACCCCCAGCGGGATGGGCCGTAGCCGCATCTCGTCGAGAACTTTGCTGACCGTTGATTCCAGAAGCTGTTTATCCATTACGCTTCACCTCGCTTGCCGGGATGAATGCAAAGCGAGCGCGGCTCACCCTTCTGGCGTGGACATTTTGGATCGAGGCACAGGTTGCAGCTGACCACGCCGTGTTGCTGGGGAAGCTCTTCTGCTGGCGCTGGCGAAACGACATCAGCCGTCCCTGACGCTTCAGGTTCAGGTTTCATGACGGAGGGCGGGGGCGCCTCCGCGCGCAGGATCCCTTCTCCGGGCCTGGCGATGACTTTGTGGGCCACCAGGCCGTTTCGCTGCTCGGCAAACTGTGCGCCGGTGGTGATGGCCGCCTGCACGGAGGCCACATCACCGGTAATTTTAATCACCGTCCAGCCTGAACCATTGGTCTTTTCGAGGGCGACCAGCGTGATAGAAGCGGATTTCGCCATGATATCGGCGCAGCTGATAGCCAGTGCCAGACCACAAACTTCAAGTAATCCCAGTGATTGCTTCACGCGGTGCTCCTTATTCGCCATCAATCAGGCTGATTTCGGTAAAATGGCCTCAACGTCGCTGTGCGGACGCGGGATCACGTGGCAGGATTTCACTTCGCCCACCGCGCTCGCCGCCGCGCTGCCCGCGTCTACCGCCGCTTTGACCGCGCCGACGTCGCCGCGCACCATCACGGTGACGAGGCCCGAGCCAATTTTTTCGTAGCCGACCAGCTGCACGTTGGCGGATTTCACCATCGCATCGGCGGCCTCAATGGCGCCCACTAACCCTTTTGTTTCAACCAGTCCCAGTGCGTTATTCATCCTGCTGTTCTCCTGTTGCTTCGCTATTCAGATCCCGGAAAGGGATCCCTTTGACCAGCCGTGCCGCGTTATTACCGGTGTTGCGATGGGCCTGACTGTCCTGATGATGCATCAGCGTAAAAAGCGGCGCCGATGCGGGTAAATTCTTGTAGTGCACGACCAGCGTATGGCGGTCGCAGGCGATGCCCACCAGCAGCGGCGAGCTGCGCGCCGCCTGCCAGGCGCTGTCCACGACCTCTCCGGCCGGGTGATGCTGGAGCCGGAAAGGGATACCTTCCTCTTCGATACCCAGCAGCACTTCGCGCCAAATGCCGTCGCAGCCGTCGATGACGGCGATCGCGATGGCCGGGGCGCTGTGATTACCGTTCATGCGCAAACTCCTTATGCCAGGAGAGAATCAGGCCGGTGGCCACCGCGTTTCGGGGGCCCTCGCTGCCGCGAATATTTCCCCGTCCGGCAACCAGGCGGTAGTGCGCCAGCGCATCGGTGACCAGCTGCGGGACTTCGAAATCCAGCGACGAACCGCCGACCAGCACCACGAACGGAATATCGCGAATGTTGCCGGTGGGGCTGACCTGACGCAGCGCGCGCAGGGCGTTGGTGACAAAGACCCGCTCTTTGGCGCTGCGGCGAATGGCGCGCACTTTTTCCAGCGCTAAATCGCCGGGCAGCGGCACCAGTTCGTCCGCTTTCACCACGCAGACGCGGGCGAACACGGCGGGCGGCAGCGGCGTGGAGAAGAACTGCACGCTGCCGTCCTCGTGGCGTAAATGGAACAGGCTTTCCACCTTGGCCAGCGGGTACTTCTTGATCTCTTCCGCCAGATAGCGGTCTTCCAGCCCCAGCTCGCGGGCAATAATCATCGTCACCATGTCGCCTGCGCCGGCGAGGTGGGTGGCGATGATGTCGCCTTTGGGGTTGATGATGGAGGCATCGGTGGAGCCCGCGCCGAGGTCGAGGATCGCCAGCGGTCGGGTGGTGCCCGGCGTGGTCAGCGCCCCCAGGATGGCGGCTTCGGCCTCGGCGCCGCCGATCTGCACGTCGATATTGAGCTTCTGCTCGATTTCGCGGGCGATCATTGCCATCTGCAGGCGATCCGATTTCACCATCGAGGCGATGCCGACGGCCTGCTCCAGCGAGAACTCCCCGGCCAGACCGCCGGTGACGCTCACCGGTACCGAGGTATCAACGGCCAGCAGGTCCTGAATGAATATTTCGCTGCTCGATTTGTTGGTCAGCTCGGCCATGGTCTGGCGCACGTGTTCCAGCATGCCGCCGATATTGGTGCCGGACTCGCCGGTGACGTTATCGAGCCTGCCGCAGCCGTCGACCGCTTTCATGATGGCTTCGGCGCCGGCGGCTACATCTACGCGCACGCTACGGCCCTGGGCCAGCAGCTCAAGATTACCGGCGGGTATCGCCCGCGCTTTGACGTCGCCGGATGGCGTTTTGACCACCACGGCGGAACGGTTGCCAATCAGCGCCCGGGCCATCGGGACGATGTTTTTCGTCTCCTCGGGGCTGAGGTTAAAGACGGTGGCGATGCCGTAAGGGTTAGAGAGGGTTTCGATGACCTTCCCCGGTACGGCGACCTCAATCGCCGCCAGCATCCCCAGCGGAATGCGGTCGATGTACAGCACTTCGTCAACGATCGGCAGCGGTTTTTCCAGCCGGTTGCTGACCAGTACGCCATCGTCGCGCTGCAAAATGACGCCGGTAATCTGATACCCGGCGCGCAGGGAAGCGTTAATCACGCTGGCGATATCGGCAAAATCGAACGCCGACGACACCACCAGGATATAGGGCGCGTCCGCCGGGCGGGTTAGCAGCTCCTGCGGCGTAATGGTGATGCCTGTGCCAAGCCCCGCGCCGCCGGGCGTTTTTGGGTTATGGCCGATCATGGTCGATTCGGTGATGATGGTTTCGGTAATGGTTTCCATCGCCACATCGCCAATCACCGGCGTCGCTTCGTTGATGCGGATGAGCGAAATATCGCTGACGGCGATCCCGGCGCCTCTGGCGACGAGGGCGAGCGCCTCCTGAATCCCGAACACGTTACGCAACGTGCCTTTGATTCCGGTGGTTTCCGCCAGCGCGCTGTGGGTGATTGTCAGCGCGCCAGCCTCATCCAGGGTCGCCAGGGCGACTTCCGTCGATGAGTTGCCGATATCAATGCCAGCTATATATCGCATCACATGCCCCTGTAATTAATCGTCGCCTTTGAGTTTTTTACGCTCGACGTACAGCGTGGCCGCTTCGCGAACGAAAGCGGCGCAAATCTTCGCCTGATAGCGGCTTTCGAGATCGTCGGCGATCGCGAGCAGCTCCTCTTTCGTCGAGCGATAGGGGCGGAGGGCGTTGTAGATTTCAAGAATGCGATCGTCCGGTACCGCGGTCAGCTCGGCGGCGCGCTCGAAGTTCATCGCCAGCCGGTCGCGGCCCGCGTCTTTGGCAATAGAGGCCTGTAAGCGCAGGGTTTCCGGGGTAATACGCATATCCTGGGCGGTGACTTTATTGCTCAGCACGTTTTCCAGTGTAAAGTCGTCCAGCGTTTTATTGGTGGCGGTTTTCACCCATTCCGGGTGCTTGTTCGCCAGCGGGTAGTCGCTGACCCTGGCGCTACGGGACGCGCCGCCAGCCGCGGGAGCCGCCGCAGGCGCCTCGCCCTGCAGGCTGTTCATGCGGCTCAATACGTCGCGTACCATCGATTCAATTGCGTCGGTATTCATGGAGTTATCCTTTATCAAAGCGCCACGCGCAGTTCCTGCGGGTTTTTGCCCGTCACCACGTACTTGGTCTCTTTAATGTGCAAAATGGCCGATTTCGCTTGGTACTTCGGCCGCGCCATCTGGTCATTCAGCGTCGGGACCGGCTGCGGCGATTCGCGTTTCGCATAGCGGGCGGCGTTTTTGCCGATCTGGCGATAGGTTTCCAGGGTCAGCAGCGGCGCCTGCGGGAACAGCTCCAGGTTAGAGAGCGGCGGCAGCCCCTGCTGGTGGATCACCGTGGTGCCTTTCGACTGGATGCCGATAGAGATGCCGGAGCCGCTCAGGCGATTGCCTTCAACGGCGACGAAGGCCACGTCGGAGGATTTAAAGCAGCGAATCACGCGCGCCTTAATGCCCTCTTCTTCAATACCGGCAATGACTTCGCGCAAAATGCTCTTATGCGGGATGCCGACGATATTGACGGTCTGCGCCAGGCCGAAAGCCGGGCCGACGGCGATAATCACTTCGTCCTGCTGGGTGCCCTGACGCGCTTCGCCCACTTCCGTCAGGAAGCCGTCGCCGGCGGGCGGCGTGGCCTGGGGCGCCGCGGAGGCCGCCGGCGCATTAAACGAGACCGGTTTATCGCTGCCCTTCATCTCGCTGAGCACGTCTTCAATTATCTGGCGCAGCAATTTTTCATTAATTTCCATTTCTCACCCCTTAATCAATCTCGTTGGGATCAAGAGCGCCAGGGATGTTTTTAATCTCTTCCCAGCGTTCGCCCTGTAGGCGATAGCCCGTTGCCGGACCGGCATAGTCGTTGACGTCGTTGACGGCCGACAGCACCTGCCCGTCGCCGACGATAATCGCGGAGGTATGCAGGTAGTCCCCGGTCAGCTTGGCTTTCTGGATGTTGAGCATGTCCTGGGCCACGTCGGTGAATCCGCCCTGCGCCAGCGCTTTCACCACTTCCAGACCGTTGCGGTTTTTATTGATGATTTCCTGGGCGAACTTGATGTCTTCGACGATGTTGCGCTCCGGCATATCTTTCGAACCGTGGGCGTAGGTCGCGGCTTCAACTTCTTCATCGGTAATCGGCGGCAGCCCCATTCCGGCAAACACGGCCTGCAGCGCGCGGGCGGCTTTGTTACGGATGGCGATGACGTCCTCTTCGCGAACCGGACGCAAACCGCCGTCCACCTTCAGGTCGCGCTGGATGACGTTGTAGTCGTCAAAGTCTTCGGCATCTTCGTTGGAGCCGGCGAACATGTTGTCGTAGTTCGGCACCGCGGAATAACCGGAGGAGATAAAGTCGGTGCCCGGCAGGAACTGCATCAGCAGGCGCGCGGTACGACGCATATCGGAGTGGGTGAAGGTCTGGTCGTTGCTGGAGGCGCACTCCAGATCCAGCGACGAACAGATCAGGTTTTCCGCCAGCACCGCGCGAATGCCGGAAGGCACCGCAGACGGCACGCCGATGCAGCTGACGGAACCGTTTTGCAGACCCTGTACGCCCGCGGCTTTGGTGATGTAGATGCAGCGCGCTTCCAGATAAAGCATGGATTTGCCTTCGGCGTAGCCCATCTGCACTTCCGAGCCGGAGCCGGAGGTAAAGCGCATTTTCAGCCCGCGAGAGGCGTAGGACGAGGCGAGGAAGCCCTTCGACCACGGCGTGTCGTCGCCGTCGGTAAAGACCGGCTCGGTGCCGTAGACGGAGATGGTTTCGGCGTAGCAGGTGTGGCCCAGCATGCCGAGCTTCAGCTCGGTGGCTTCTTCCAGCGAGCACTGCGTCAGCACGCCCGGACGGCCTACCTGCGAGCCCACCAGCAGCGCGATGGCGTTGAACGGCGCATAGCGCGCTACCGCAACGGTGGTTTCCTGTTCGTCAAATCCGCGCCATGCCCCTTCGGCGGCGTCGGCGGCAATCTGTACCGGGTTATCTTTGACGTTGGTGACGTGCGCCTGCTGGGACGGGGTGCGGCGGGCGCGCATTTTCTGCATCGCCATCATCATCTCGACGACGTTCATATGCGAAACTACTTCGACAATTTTCGCCGGCGTCATCGCGGTGGTCAGCGGGACGATTTCGCTGCGTTTAACGTTCGGATCGCACAGCATGTTGGCCAGCTTGACCGAATCCATCGCCATCACTTCTTCGGCGCGGTTCAGGTTGATACCGTAGCGGGCGATAAAGTGGTCGATCAGGTCAAAATCGCTTACCGGTTTCCCGTCCAGCTCGGTCACCGCGCCGTTAACGATTTTAATCGACGGTTTTGGGTCGTTCGGGCTTTCCATCGCGATAAAGCCTTCTTCGATCCACTCCTTAACGAAGCCGTCCTGATTCACAGGGCGTTTCGCCAGTGCTTCAAATCTTTTCGATCTCATGAATCAGCCTCGTGGGTATCAGATGTAGGACGGGCGATCGTTTTTCGGTTCAGCACCGAGGGTCGCAAGGACGGTTTTGCCGATTTCGCGCGCGGAGGTGACCGCCTGGCGGACCGCGCCGGAGTCGCCGGAAATCACCAGAATGGCTTCGTTACTGAAGCTGGTGCCGTGCGCCGGAGAGCTATAGGCCACGACTTCCACGTTGGCTGACTTCAGGGCGGTATCGGCCATCAGTACGCCTACGGAGGCCGGTGCGCCGACGATGATGCCGCAGGCCCGGCCAATCGGCGCGCCGAAGGCTTTTTCCAGCGCGTAGCTGGCGCGAGCGGTGTACTGCAGCTCGATATGCCCGGCTTCGTTGCCGTAAACATCGCCAAAGGTGCGGTCGAGCTCTTTCAGCGCGACTTCGATACCGCGCTTAACGTCGGAAACGTCGTTACCGCCCAAAATAATCAGCGAACCGTGGCCCGCTCCGCCTTTGGTATCGCGCGGCAGCTCAATGCTGACCACTTCGGTATTGGTGGCTTTCACCGCTTCGTCCGCCGCCATAATGTGCGGGCCAGCGCCGGTGCGGGCGCCGAGAATGCCGATGGAGCGATAGCGCTTTTCAAGCTTCATCGCATCCAGCAGGGCGGTATCGACGTTGGCGATAACCAGACCCAGGGTGTCGCCAATGGCGGTCCCGACAAATTCCGTTAAACTGCAGCTTTTTTCTGCCATAGCCGTCTCTCGTATTGGATGGTTTTCAGTAGGGATGGCCTGCTGTTCCGGCGTTGCCACGCGGGCAATCACCTGAGCCATGATCTGTTCCACCAGCTCATTGCTGCTCATTGGCTAATTCCCTTCGGTAAGATTTTTTCTACATCGGTGTGGGGGCGTGGGATGACGTGTACGGCTTTCACTTCACCCACATTACGTGCGGCGGCGGCCCCCGCATCGGTGGCCGCTTTTACCGCGCCAACGTCGCCGCGTACGATGACGGTCACCAGTCCGGAGCCAATCTTTTCATAGCCCACTAACATCACATTGGCTGACTTAACCATTGCATCAGCGGCCTCTATGGCTGCGGTTAAGCCTTTGGTTTCTACCATTCCTAGTGCTTCTTGTTGCATAAAGACCTCGCATGGAGTGTTCCGATAGTTGGGACTATAAGAAGATGCGAGGAAAAAGAATGGCTGACTTGAATTTGATGGTGAAAAAATAGTGGGTATTGAATAATATAAAATTGCTACATGTAAATTTAATCTATTGATTTTAATTGTTATTTTTATTTGTTGTTATGTGATTATCTTGTTTTGTATATTCCATATTTACAAATTTGTTCATGACGAATTTAATTTTATCTGCTATGCGAGAAAAACTGATTTGTGATGTTTGTTGGAAAACGATGAGTTGGTTTTAGCAATATTTTTGCATGTCATGGCGATGGCGTAATTGCGAAATCCGCGCGTGAGCAATGCTATTCTGAGTTATTCAATGACAATAATTTGTTATTGATGCCCGAATTTTCCGGGGCCGCCGTCAGCAGGTTGCCAACAATTTGCGGAGCGGAGTTCATATAGTGGGCCCGTTGTACTCTACTGCCAGCAGGAGGTTGGCTGGTCAGGACACGAACTCTGCTAAGAAGGTGTCACCATGAATGATTCGTTAAAAGCGCAATGTACCGCCGAGTTTCTGGGCACCGGGCTGTTTTTGTTTTTCGGCATCGGCTGCCTGAGCGCGTTAAAGGTAGCGGGCGCCAGCCTCGGACTGTGGGAGATATGCATTATCTGGGGTCTGGGGATCTCGCTTGCCGTCTATCTGACGTCGGGAATATCCGGCGGCCATCTCAACCCGGCGGTGACCGTTGCGTTATGGCTATTTGCCTGTTTTCCTGGGCGCAAAGTCTTCCCCTATATTGTCTCCCAGGTCGCGGGCGCCTTCGGCGGCGCGGTGCTGGCCTATGTGCTGTACAGCACTATGTTTACCGAGTTTGAATCCGCCCACCATATCGCTCGCGGCAGCGTTGAGAGCCTGCAGCTGGCGAGTATTTTCAGCACCTACCCGGCGGCCTCGCTGAGCATCTGGCACGCGGCGCTGGTCGAAGTGGTGATCACCTCCATGCTGATGGGGATGATTATGGCGCTGACCGACGACGGCAACGGCGTGCCGAAAGGGCCGCTGGCCCCGCTGCTGATTGGCCTGCTGGTGGCGGTGATTGGCGCGTCAACCGGGCCGCTGACCGGCTTTGCGATGAATCCGGCGCGTGATTTTGGGCCGAAGCTGTTTACGTGGATGGCGGGCTGGGGCGATATCGCGATGACCGGCGGAAGGGATATTCCGTACTTTATTGTGCCGATTATTGCGCCGCTGATCGGCGCCTGCCTCGGCGCGGCCATCTATCGTTATCTGATAGGAAATAACTTACCGTGTAATACCTGTAAATTAGAGGATTAATGCATCCGCTGAAATAGCGAAAAATTTTCATGAACCGGTATCACGAACTGGCCAAAAACGTCTCCCACGGATGGGAGACTTTTGCTATCGTAATATTCTTTTATCGTTGGCGGTAAATGATGATGAAAGGAAGTGAATATTAAAGAAATGTTTTATTTATAACAAAAAATTAACTGAGAGGTTTTATCATGATTTCTGCGAGCACACTGAACTCAGAACTCATTAATAAAATCGCACAGGATTTTGCGCAGGCCACCAGTCTGGCGGTTGTGGTTGTCAATATTCACGGTGATGAAATATCTGAACTGTTTAACTTCACCCCTTTCTGCCAGCTGATGCGCCAGCACCCTCAGCACAGCACCCGCTGCCGGATGAGCGACCGCTGCGGCGGCCTCGAGGCGTCAAAAACCGATCAGCTCTGTATCTACCGCTGCCACGCCGGGTTAACCGATTTTTCCATTCCTCTGGTTATCGCCGGGCACCTTGTGGGCTTCGTGCTATGCGGGCAGGTGCGCTTAAGCAACGATGTAGAACTGGTGGATATCCTCAACGTGGACGACGGCTGGCAGGCGGACCCCGAGCTGCTCAACGCGTTCCGCGACGTGCCGGAGATGGACTACTCCAGAGTGATTGCCTCCGCGGATTTACTGAAGCTGATCGTCGAGAACTGCCTGAAAAAGCAGCTCAACTTTGTGGTGATTAAAGATAATCCCCAGCAGCCGGAACCCGCGCGCGCCAGCCGGGTCGCCAGCCCTCACGACAGCAAAATGAAGAAAGCGCTGCGCTACATTGACGCCCATTTATCCGATGAGCTTCGCCTGGAAGACGTCGCCGCCCACGTTTATCTCAGCCCCTATTACTTCAGTAAGCTATTTAAAAAATATCAGGGTATCGGTTTTAACGCGTGGGTGAACCATCAGCGGATGGTGAGCGCCAAAGAGCTGCTTTGCCACAGCGACTGGAGCATCGCCAGCATTGCGCGGAATTTAGGATTTTCGCAAACCAGCTATTTTTGCAAAGTTTTTCGCCAGGCTTATCAGGTCACTCCGCAGGCCTATCGCCAGCAAATTAACGCCAGATCACAAACTGAGTCATTTTAAATGACAATATTTTGTTATTGCCGATTTTTGATATGCCCTTGTATCTGGCTCATTCTAAAATGAAAATATCTCATTCAGAGCAATAAATTGTCATAGCGCAACAAAATAATAATGAGAGAACGATAAGCTGCACCAGTTTTTATTTATTTGATGGGATAGAGTGATATCTGAAATGGCTTTCAGCGCGCCATCGGCGTAATGAAACGGCCTTGGTAATTAAAAATTAAACACGACGGGAGCCATCCAGCTTCCGTAAGATATTCCGGAAATCATGCGAGCCGGGCAGTCCCGCTCGAATCATGACGGACTAAACCGACAGGCGCCAGGGAAGGGGGTGTGAATCCCCCGCAGCCCCCGCTGCTGTGATGCTGACGAACCCATATATACGCTAAATAATTCGCGTTGTAGGAAGGCGGCAAGCGAGTGAATCCCCAGGAGCTTACACAGGTAAGTGACTGGGGTGAACAAGTAAAGCCAACGCACATACAACGTGAAGTATGACGGGTATGACCACTGATCTGCTTACCGGATTGGGAAGGATGGGAGAGGACGACGCTAAGCCAGAAGACCTGCCTGTCGGTAACAATCAACAACTTCGGTGGGAAGTGGGTTGCTCAGATGCGTACAGTCGAAAGACTGGGAATGCACGCAGCCCTACCACCCGGCACAGGATCGGGGTATGGCAGCCAGGCAGCACGCATTTATTCTCGCAGGTACCGGCAGCGGTTGTGGTAAAACCACCGTTACGCTTGGTCTGCTCAGCCTGTTGAAGCAGCGCGGTATGCGGGTTCAGCCCTGCAAAGTCGGCCCGGACTACCTCGATACCGGCTGGCACACCGCCGTCAGCGGCGTCGCTTCCCGCAACCTCGACAGCTTTATGCTCCCGGAACCGGTGCTCAATGCGCTGTTTTGCGAACGGATGCAGCGGGCGGATATCGCGGTCATTGAGGGCGTGATGGGGCTGTATGACGGCTTCGGTACCGACCCTGGCTACTGCAGCACCGCCGCGATGGCTAAACAGCTCGGCTGTCCGGTCATTTTGCTGGTAGATGGCAAAGCGGTTTCCACCTCTATCGCCGCCACGGTGATGGGATTTCAACATTTCGACCCCAGCCTGAATATCGCCGGCGTTATCGTCAATCGCGTCAACAGCGAATCCCATTATCAGCTTCTCAAAGGCGCCATTGAACGCTATTGCGGGCTGCCGGTGCTCGGCTACGTACCGCGAGTGGAAGGGGTGGCGTTACCTGAACGCCATCTGGGGCTGGTCACCGCCCGCGAGTCGCTGGTCAATCAGCAGCCGTGGCGCGATTTTGCCCAAACGCTGGCGCAAACGCTGGATATTGAACGGCTCCTGGCTCTTAGCCAGCTCACCGCCCTACCCGCCGGGGAGTGGCCCCCGCTGCCGTCGCCCGACGCCGGCACGGGCCTGACGCTGGCGCTGGCCGACGACGAAGCCTTCAACTTTTACTACCCGGATAACCTTACGCTGCTTGAACGCTGCGGGGTGAATATCGTGCGCTTCAGCCCGCTGCGCGATAGCGAGCTTCCGCCGTGCCAGATGATTTGGCTCGGCGGCGGCTATCCGGAAATTCATGCCGCCGGGCTGGCGGCCAATACGTCGATGCTGGCGCAGCTGCGGGAGGCGCACCGGCGCGGGGTGGCGATTTATGCCGAGTGCGGCGGTTTGATGTATCTCGGCAGCACCCTTGAAGACGCCAGCGGTGACATCTATCCGATGGCCAATCTGATTCCCGGCCACAGCAAGATGGGCAAACGGCTTACCCGCTTTGGCTACTGCGAGGCGCGGGCGATGCGGCAAACGCTGCTGGCGGCGCCCGGCGAAACCCTGCGCGGGCATGAGTTTCACTACTCGGATTTTACCCCGGAGATCCCGGCGGTCCTGGCCTGCCGCAAAGTCCGCGACGGTATGACCCTTCAGCAGTGGTCGGGCGGCTGGCAGGTGGGCAACACGTTCGCCAGCTATCTGCACCTGCACTTTGCGCAGCGTCCCATCATGCTTAACCACTGGCTGGCTGCGGCAAGGAGCGCGCTATGACGCTGCTGGCATGGGGCGTTGCCTGGCTCCTCGATTTTATCATCGGCGATCCGCAGAGCTGGCCGCATCCGGTGCGCTGGATAGGCAACCTGATCGCCGCCGTTCAGCGCGGCGTGCGCCGCTATTGCCGCAGCGATGTCGCCCTGCGCGTCGGCGGCGCCGTGATGTGGCTGGTGGTGGTCGGGCTAACGTGGAGCCTCTGCTGGGGCGTGCTGGCGCTGGCGCGGACGGTTCATCCGTGGCTTGGCTGGCTGGTTGAGGTATGGATGATTTTCACCGTGCTGGCCGGACGCTGCCTGGCGCAGTCGGCGCGGGACGTCGAGCGCCCGCTGCGCGCGGGGGATCTGGCGGAGAGCCGTATCAAGCTGTCGTGGATCGTCGGGCGCGACACGTCGCAGCTTGCGCCGCAGCAGATTAATCGCGCGGTGGTGGAAACCGTCGCGGAGAACACCGTCGACGGCATTATTGCGCCGCTCTTGTTTCTGCTGCTGGGCGGCGCGCCGCTGGCGATGGCCTATAAAGCGGTCAACACCCTGGATTCGATGGTCGGCTATAAGCACGAAAAATATCGGGCCATCGGCATGGTCAGCGCCCGCCTTGATGATGTCGCCAACTTTATCCCCGCCCGCCTGAGCTGGCTGCTTATCAGCCTCGCCGCTCTCCTCTGCGGTGAAGCGGGCGGCCGCGCGCTGCGCATCGGCTGGCGCGACCGCTACAACCACAGCAGCCCGAACTGCGGCTGGTCGGAAGCGGCGGTCGCCGGGGCGCTCGGCATCCGGCTTGGCGGCCCTAACGATTACTTTGGACAGCGCGTGGAGAAACCGTGGATCGGCGACGCGACGCGCGATATTTCCGTAGACGATATTTCCCGAACGATTCGACTGATGTGGGTGTCTTCGACCCTGGCGCTGGCGCTGTTTATGGCGGTCCGGTACTGGCTGGTCGGCGCTGCCTGAGGACAAATGAATGCACTATATCCAGCAACCGCAGGCGATTGAGGCGAAAAGCTTCGACATTATTGGCGATATTATTGCGCAGACCCGCCCGGACTACCGCTTTGCCAGCCCGCTGCACGAAGCCATTATCAAGCGGGTGATCCACACCACCGCTGATTTTGACTGGCTGGATATCCTGTGGTTTTCGCCCGACGTGCTTCCGCGCTTGAGCGCCGCCCTGAGCCAGCCCTGCACGCTTTATACCGATACCACCATGGCCCTGTCCGGGATCAATAAAACCCTGCTGGCGAAATTCGGCGGCGAGTGCCGCTGCTATATCAGCGATCCGCGGGTGGTGGCGGAGGCCAAAGCGCAGGGGATGACCCGCTCGATGGCGGCGGTTGATATCGCGGTCGCCGAAGAGGGCGAGAAGGTGTTTGTTTTCGGCAATGCGCCCACCGCGCTGTTTCGTCTGCTGGAGCATGACGTCGCGGTCAACGGCGTGATTGGCGTGCCGGTCGGTTTCGTCGGCGCGGCGGAGTCGAAAGAGGCCCTGACTCAGAGCGGCCTGCCGGGCATCGCCGCGCTGGGTCGTAAAGGCGGCAGCAACGTCGCCGCCGCCATCGTCAACGCCATTTTGTACCACTTACAGGGGGCGCGATGAGCGAGCAATCCTTTGACGCCCCGGTATGGCACAACGGCAAGGCGCTGCGCAAAGGCTATACCACCGGATCATGCGCGACGGCGGCAGCAAAGGTCGCGGCGCTGATGGTGATGCGTCAGCATCTGATTCATCAGGTCTCCATTGTCACCCCTTCCGGCGTCACTCTGTGCCTTAACGTCGAGTCGCCGCACGTTGAAGGGCAGCAGGCGATCGCCGCCATCCGTAAAGACGGCGGCGATGATGTTGACGCCACCCACGGGATGCTGATTTTCGCCCGCGTGACGCTCGACGATTCCGGCGAGATTACCCTGCGCGGCGGCGAAGGCGTCGGCACGGTCACCCGCAAAGGGATCGGCCTGCCCATCGGCAGCCCGGCGATTAACCGCACCCCGCGCCACACCATTGAGTCGGCGGTGCGCGAAGCGATTGGCCCGTCGCGCGGGGCGACGGTAGAGATTTTCGCCCCGGAAGGCGAGGCGCGGGCGCAGAAAACCTATAACTCGCGGCTGGGGATTCTGGGCGGCATCTCGATTATCGGCACCACCGGTATCGTGACGCCGATGTCGGAGGAGAGCTGGAAGCGTTCGCTATCGCTGGAGCTGGAAATTAAGCGCGCGGCGGGGCTGGAGCGGGTAGTGCTGGTGCCGGGCAACCACGGCGAGCGCTTCGTACGCGAGCAGATGGGCATCGACTCGCAGGTGGTGGTCACCATGAGCAACTTCGCCGGCTACATGATTGAAGAGGCCGTGCGCCTGGGGTTCCGCCAGATCGTGCTGATTGGCCATCCCGGCAAGCTGATTAAAGTCGCCGCCGGGATCTTCCACACCCACAGCCATATCGCCGATGCGCGGATGGAAACCCTGGTCGCGCATCTGGCGCTGCTGGGCGCGCCGCTGGCGCTGCTGCAGCTGGTGAGCGAATGCGATACCACCGAAGCGGCGATGGAGCACATCGACGCGTACGGTTTTCAGCATATCTATCACCATCTTGCCGAACGCATCTGCCTGCGGGTGATGCAGATGCTGCGCTTTACTAAAACGCCGCCCGTCTGCGACGCCATCATGTTCTCCTTTGATAACAAGGTCCTCGGCAGCAATCGCCCGATCGCCGAGATTGCGCGGGAGATGGCATGTTAACGGTCGTCGGCATGGGCCCGTCAGGCCTGCATCTGATGACGCCGGCGGCGCGGGACGCGGTCGCCATCGCGGACGCGCTGGTGGGCGGCAAGCGGCATTTACAGCAGTTCCCTGAGTTTGACGGCGAACGGTTTGCGCTGGGCGCCAATATTGCCGAACTGCTGGTATGGCTCGGCGAACGCGAAGCGCAGAAGGTGGTGGTGCTGGCCTCCGGCGACCCGCTGTTTTACGGCATCGGTACGCGGCTGATCGCCCACTTTGGCATCGAGCGCGTGCGCATTATCCCCGGCATCAGCGCGGTGCAGTATCTCTGCGCGAAGGCCGGTATCGATATGAACGATATCTGGCTGACCAGCAGCCACGGGCGGGACGTCTGTTTTGATGAGCTGGCTCGCCAGCGCAAGGTGGCGATGGTGACCGACGGGCGCTGCGGGCCGCGGGAAATCGCCGCCCAGCTGGCGGCGCGGGGTAAAGGGTATCGCTGGATGGTGATTGGCGAAAATCTGGCGATGGATAACGAGCGGATCCGCTGGCTACCGGTCAGTGAGGTCGACGGCGAATATGAGATGAACGCGGTGGTGATCCTCGATGAAAGATGAGCTTTTTCTGCGCGGCGAGAAGGTGCCGATGACCAAAGAGGCGGTTCGCGCGCTGGCGCTGGCCAAACTTGAGCTACACCGGGCAAGCCACCTGATTGATATCGGCGCCGGTACCGGCAGCGTGTCGATTGAGGCGGCGCTGCAGTACCCCTCGCTGCAGGTAACGGCGGTCGAACGCAATCCCGCGGCCCTGCAGCTGCTGGACGAAAACCGCCAGCATTTCGCCTGCGGCAACATTGAGATCCTGCCCGGCGAAGCGCCGATGGTGATCACCGAGCGGGCCGACGCCATTTTTATGGGCGGCAGCGGCGGCCGCCTCGACGAGCTCATTGACTGGTCGTGGCAGCAGCTCTACCCCGGCGGTCGCCTGGTGATGACCTTTATCCTGCAGGAGAACCTGAACGCCGCTCTCGACTATCTGCGGCAGCGGGGAATTACGCAGATTGATTGCCTGCAGCTGAACGTTTCATCGCTGACCGCGCTGGGCAGCGGCCACTATTTCAAACCGAATAATCCCGTTTTTGTTATCGCCTGTCAGAAGGAAGAAAACCATGGCTGAGACATTTGACCCCCGTTGTGTGTGGTTCGTTGGAGCAGGGCCGGGCGACCGTGAGCTGATTACCCTCAAGGGCTACCGCTTGCTCCAGCAGGCCCAGGTGGTGATCTACGCCGGGTCGCTGATAAACACCGCGCTGCTGGAGTACTGTCCGCCCGGCGCCGAGTGTCACGACAGCGCCGAACTGCATCTGGCGCAAATTCTCGACCTGATGGAAGCCGGCGTTAAAGCCGGGAAAACGGTGGTGCGTTTACAGACCGGGGACGTGTCGCTGTACGGCTCGGTCCGCGAGCAGGGCGAAGAGCTGACCAAACGCGGCATCGACTGGCAGGTGGTGCCGGGCGTCAGCGCGTTTCTGGGCGCCGCGGCGGAGCTGGGCGTCGAATACACCGTCCCGGAAGTCTCCCAGAGCCTGATTATTACCCGCCTCGAAGGGCGCACGCCGGTGCCGGAGCGCGAGCAGCTTGAGTCGTTTGCCAGCCACCAGACCTCGATGGCGATTTACCTTTCCGTACAGCGCATTCACCGGGTGGCGGAGCGCCTGATGGAAGGCGGCTACCCGGCAACCACGCCGGTGGCGGTGATCTACAAAGCGACCTGGCCGGAAAGCCAGACCGTACGCGGTACCCTGGCGGATATCGGCGACAAGGTGCGCGAGGCGGGGATCCGCAAAACGGCGCTCATTCTGGTCGGGAATTTCCTGGGCTCTGAGTATCACTACTCAAAACTCTACGCGGCGGACTTTAGCCATGAATACCGTAAAGCCTGAATCAATCGCGCTTTTCTGCCTGACCCCTGGCGGCGTGCGGCTGGCGAAACGGCTGGCGGCGATGCTGCCGTTAACCTGCTTTACCAGCGAGAAGCTGCTGGAAGAGGGGTTTCTCCCCTTTGAAAACGGTTTTGCCAGCGCCGCGCGCGAGGCCTTCAGCAGCTATTCGGCGCTGATTTTCATCGGCGCCACCGGGATCGCGGTACGCGTGCTGGCCCCGCTGGTGAATGACAAGTTCAGCGACCCGGCGGTGGTGGTGATTGACGAGCGCGGCCAGCACGTTATTAGCCTGCTTTCCGGCCACGCGGGGGGCGCGAATGCCCTCAGCCGCTATCTGGCCGGGATGCTCGGCGCCGACCCGGTGATCACCACCGCCACCGACGTCAACGAGATGGCGGCGCTGGATACCCTGGCATTCCAGCTTAATGCCCGGATGAGCGATTTCCGCGCGGCGGTGAAAACCGTCAACCAGATGCTGGTCAGCCAGCAGCGCGTCGGCCTGTGGTGGGACGACGAGTTGGATGAAGACGTCAGCCGCTGCGACCGGCGGGGATTTATCACCGTGACCGATCTGCACCAGCTTCCCGAGCTGGACGCGCTGGTCTGCGTCACGCTGCGCAACGAGCTGCCGGCCATCGCCGTGCTGCACTGGAAGCTGGTGCCGCAGCGGGTGGTCGCCGGAATTGGCTGCCGTCGCGATACGCCATTCCCGCTGTTAGCAGCGCTGCTGGCGCGCCAGCTTGAGGCGCAGCGTCTGGATCCGCTGGCGCTGAAAGCCATCGGCAGCGTGACGCTGAAGAAGCACGAGCAGGGGCTGATTCAGCTGGCCTCCTGCTGTCGCGTACCGTTCGAAACCTTTCCCGCTGATGCGCTGCGCGAGCATGAGCACCATTTTCCCGCCTCATCGTTCGTCAGAAAAACCGTCGGCGTGGGGAGCGTATCCGGCCCGGCGGCCTGGCTGCTGAGCCATGGGCAACTGTTGGGCGAAACCCTGCGCGAACAGGGCGTCACTATCACTTTGGGAGTTTCACACTGATGTTAAGCGTAATCGGAATCGGCCCTGGCTCGCAGTCCATGATGACCATGGAAGCCATTGAAGCGCTGCAGGCGGCGGAAATCGTCGTTGGCTATAAAACCTACACGCACCTGGTGAAAGCCTTTACCGGCGATAAGCAGGTGATCAAAACCGGGATGTGCAAAGAGATTGAGCGCTGCCAGGCGGCGATTGAGCTGGCGCAGGCCGGGCATAACGTGGCGCTGATCAGCAGCGGCGACGCCGGTATTTACGGCATGGCCGGACTGGTGCTTGAGCTGGTCAGCAAGCAGAAGCTGGATGTGGAAGTCCGCCTGATCCCGGGGATGACCGCCAGCATCGCCGCCGCCTCGCTGCTGGGCGCGCCGCTGATGCACGACTTCTGCCATATCAGCCTCAGCGACCTGCTGACACCGTGGCCGGTGATTGAAAAGCGTATTGTCGCCGCCGGGGAAGCCGACTTCGTGATCTGTTTTTACAATCCGCGCAGCCGCGGCCGCGAGGGCCATCTGGCGCGCGCCTTTGAGCTGCTGTCGGCCAGCAAAAGCGCGCAGACTCCGGTGGGGGTCGTGAAGTCCGCCGGACGTAAAAAACAGGAGAAATGGCTGACCACCCTGGGGGAGATGGATTTTGCACCGGTCGATATGACCAGCCTGGTGATCGTTGGCAACAAAGCGACGTATATCCAGGATGGCCTGATGATCACCCCACGAGGCTACGTGCTGTGAGCCACGGCGAGGTGCTGGTGATGGGCGGAACCAGCGACGCGCGGGCGCTGTGCCAGCAGCTTGACGCGGCGCAGGTTAAATACACCCTGTCGGTGGCGACGCCCACCGGCCAGCAGCTGGCGGGAGACATTCGCGGCCAGGTGCGCTGCGGGCGTCTCGAGCTGGAGGAGATGATCGCCTGGCTGAAGGCTAACCGGACCCGCTGGGTGATCGATGCTTCGCACCCCTACGCCGAAGCGGTGAGCCGCAATATCGTCCGGGCCTGCGAAACCGCCGGCGTGCTGCTGAGCCGCTATCAGCGCCCTGAACAGCTGAGCGGCCTGACGCATCCGCTGCTCTATACCGTGGAGAGCATTGAACAGGCCTGCGAGGTGGCGCGGCGCTTCGGCCAGCGCGTGCTGCTCACCACCGGAAGCAAAGATCTGGCGCGCTGGCGGGCGGGATTAGGCGAAAAAACGCTGCTGGCCCGGGTGTTGCCGGTCGCCGATGTCATCGCCCAGTGCGCCGGGCTGGGGTTCGGCGTTGGCGAGATCTTCGCCCTGTGCGGGCCGTTCAGCGCCGAGTTCAACGCCGCTTTCTACCGCCAGTGCCGGGCCGATGTGGTGATCACCAAGGCCTCCGGCGCCGAAGGCGGCTATCAGGAAAAAGTACAACCCTGTCTGGATGCCGGTATCCCCTGCATCGTGATTACGCGCCCGGCACCGCTGGTGACCGGTGAAGAATTACTGGAAAGTCAGGCTGCCTTTGCCCGGCGCTTAGCGCGCTGGCTGGCCGCTGCTTAAGGAGTCCGAAATGAAAAAAGCGCTTCTGGTGGTCAGTTTTGGCACCAGCTATCCCGACACCTGTGAAAAGAATATCGTCGCCTGCGAGCGCGAGCTGGCGGCCAGCTGCCCGGACCGCGACACCTTTCGCGCCTTCACCTCCGGGATGATTATCCGCAAGCTCAAGCAGCGCGACGGTATCGAGATTGATACGCCGCTGCAGGCGTTGCAGAAGCTGGCCGAGCAGGGCTACCAGGATGTGGCGATTCAGTCGCTGCACATTATCAACGGCGATGAATATGAAAAGATCGTCCGCGAAGTGCAGAGCCTGCGCCCGCTGTTCCTCCGCCTGACGCTGGGGGCGCCGCTGCTGAGCAGCCATAATGATTATGTCCAGCTGATGCAGGCGCTGCGCCAGCAGATGCCGCCGCTTGCCGCCGATGAAACGGTGGTCTTTATGGGCCACGGCGCCAGCCATCACGCTTTCGCCGCCTACGCCTGTCTGGACCATATGATGACGGCGAAGGGGTTTCCGGCGCGGGTCGGCGCGGTCGAGAGCTATCCGGAAGTCGATATTCTTATCGACAGCCTGCGCCGGCAGGGGGTGAAGGGCGTGCACCTGATGCCGCTGATGCTGGTGGCCGGCGATCACGCCATTAACGATATGGCCTCGGACGAAGAGGACTCCTGGAAAACGCTGTTCAACGCCGCCGGTATCACGGCGACGCCGTGGCTGAACGGGCTGGGAGAGAATCCGGCGGTGCGCGCAATGTTCGTCGCTCACCTGCAGCAGGCGCTGAGCCTGGCGATGGAGGAGGCGGCATGAGCGGCAAACTGTATGCCCTGAGTACCGGCCCTGGCGCCGCCGACCTGATCACCGTGCGCGCGGCGCGGGTGCTGGGCAAGCTGGACATTCTCTACGCGCCCGCCGGACGTAAAGGCGGCGACAGCCTCGCGCTCTCCATCGTGCGGGAGTATATCGGCGAACGGACCGAAGTGCGCTGCTGCCATTTCCCGATGAGCGCCGACAGCGCGGAAAAAGAGGCGGTATGGGATGAGGTCGCCGCCGCGCTGGTGCAGGAAGTGGAGGCGGGCAAGCAGGTCGGGTTTATTACCCTCGGCGACGCCATGCTGTTCAGCACCTGGGTGTTCTTACTCCAGCGTATCGGCAGCCCGGAGTGGCTGGAGATTGTTCCCGGCGTCACCTCTTTCGCCGCCATTGCCGCGCGTTCGCAAACGCCGCTGGCCATGGAGCAGCAGTCGCTGGCGGTGATCTCCTGCACCGCGCCGGAAACGGAAATCGAGCAGGCGCTGCGCCAGCATGAAAGCCTGGTGCTGATGAAAGTGTACGGGCGGTTTCCCCGCATCAAAGCGCTGCTGGCGAAAAACGGTCTGCTGGATGCCGCGCTGATGATGTCCGAAGCCACGCTGCCGGGCGAGCAGTGCTGGCGCCATCTCCGTGACGTCAGCGACGACCAGCCGCTGCCCTATTTCTCGACCATTCTGGTCAATAAACAGTGGGAGTATGCAGAATGAAACTTGAACAACAGCTAAAACAGCTGTCTTTCAGCGGGTTAGCCGCGGCGCTATTGCTGATAGTGGTACCCGAAAAGGCTTTCGCGATGCACATTATGGAGGGGTTTTTACCGCCGATGTGGGCCCTGGCATGGTGGCTGCTGTTTTTACCCTGCCTGTGGTACGGGCTGGTGCGCCTGCGCCGCATTGTGCAGGAAGATAACAACCAGAAGGTGCTGCTGGCGCTGTGCGGGGCGTTTATTTTTGTCCTCTCGGCGCTGAAAATTCCTTCCGTGACCGGTAGCTGTTCGCACCCGACCGGCGTCGGCCTGGCGGTGATTCTCTTCGGGCCTGGCGTGGTGGCGATCCTTGGCGCCATCGTGCTGCTGTTCCAGGCGCTGCTGCTGGCGCACGGTGGGCTGACGACGCTCGGCGCGAACGGGATGTCGATGGCGGTCATCGGGCCGGTGGTCGGCTATATGGTGTGGAAAATGGCCTGCCGCGCGGGCATTCGCCGCGATGTCGGGGTGTTTCTCTGCGCGATGCTGGCGGATCTGGTGACCTACTTTGTCACCTCCGTACAGCTCGGCGTGGCCTTCCCGGATCCGACCGCCGGCGCGACCGGATCGATCGTCAAGTTTATGGGGATCTTCTGCCTGACCCAGATCCCGATCGCCATTGCTGAAGGACTGTTAACCGTCATGATCTACGACCAGTTGACCAAACGTCAGCTGATTACCGCACAGGGGCATTAACATGAAAAAGACGCTGATATTGTTAGCCATGGTGGTGGCGCTGGTGATCCTGCCGTTCTTTGTCGATCACGGCGGCGAGTTTGGCGGTTCGGACGGCGAGGCGGAGAGCCAGATTCAGGTGGTCGCGCCGCATTATGAGCCGTGGTTCCAGCCGCTGTACGAACCGGCGAGTGGAGAAATTGAGAGCCTGCTGTTTACGCTCCAGGGCTCCCTCGGCGCGGCGGTGATTTTCTATATTCTGGGCTACAGCAAAGGCAGACAGCGCCGTGATGACCGGGTTTGACCGACTTAGCTATCAGAGCCGCTGGTTTCACGTCGCGCCGGAGCGCAAGTTCCTGTTCTGGCTGCTGCTGATGGTGCTGGCCTTTACCCTGCCTCCGCTGGGGCAGGGTATCGAAATGGCGCTGATTGCCGCCTTAACCTGCTGGCTGCTGCGGGTCTCGCCGTGGCGCTGGTGCCGCTGGATGGCGCTGCCGTTTGGCTTCCTGCTGATCGGCGTGCTGACCATTCTGTTTAGCGTCAGCCGCAATCCGCAGGATCTGCTGGTGAGCCTGCCGCTGGGCAGCGTCTGGCTGGGCATTACATCGGAGGGGCTGACGACCGCCAATCAGACCTTCTGGCGCAGCCTGGCGGCGCTGGCGTCCACCTTCTGGCTGGTGCTGAATCTGCCGTTCCCGCAGCTTATTGTGCTGCTCAAGCGCGGGCGGGTGCCGCGGCTGCTGACCGAGCAAATCCTGCTAACCTGGCGCTTTATTTTTATTCTGTTAGACGAAGCGCTGGCGATTCATCGTGCGCAAACATTACGTTTTGGCTACCGTAGCGTGCCGAAGGGCTATCGTTCGCTGGCGATGCTGGTAGGGCTGCTGTTTACCCGGGTGATGATCCGCTACCAGCAGATGAGCACCACGCTGGATATCAAACTGTATCAGGGTGACTTTCACCTCTAAGGATAAGTATGCTTGCCACGACCGATCTCTGGTTTCGCTATCAGGATGAGCCGGTGCTGAAGGGGCTGACGCTGGATTTTTCCCATCACGCGGTGACCGGACTGGTGGGGGCGAACGGCTGCGGAAAATCCACGCTGTTTATGAACCTGAGCGGTCTGCTGCGCCCGCAGAGCGGGGCGGTGCTGTGGCAGGGAAAACCGCTGGACTACAGCAAGCGCGGCCTGCTGGCGCTGCGTCAGCAGGTGGCGACCGTTTTCCAGGACCCGGACCAGCAGATTTTCTATACCGATATCGACAGCGATATCGCCTTTAGCCTGCGTAACCTGGGGGTTGCGGAAGAGGAAATTGCCCGCCGGGTGGACGATGCCCTGACTCTCGTCGATGCCCAGGGGTTTCGTCACCAGCCGATTCAGTGCCTGAGCCACGGGCAGAAAAAGCGCGTGGCGATAGCCGGCGCGCTGGTGCTGCAGGCGCGCTATTTACTGCTCGACGAGCCTACGGCGGGGCTCGATCCCTCGGGGCGCGCGCAGATGATCGACATCATTAAGCGCATTGCCGATCGGGGCAACCACGTGGCGATCTCCAGCCACGACATCGATCTGATCTATGAAATCAGCGATGCGGTTTACGTGTTACGCCGCGGCGAAGTGCTGGCGCACGGCGAACCCGGGGAGGTGTTTGCCCGCAGCGAACTGATGGCCCAGGCCGGGCTAACCCAGCCGTGGCTGGTGAAACTGCACGCGCAGCTCGGGCTGCCGCTGTGTAAAACCGAAGAAGAATTTTTTACGCGGATGCGAAGCAACGCGATGAAGGAGGCGTCATGACGCTGGCAATTATGTTACAGGGCACCGCTTCCGACGTCGGCAAAAGCGTGCTGGTCGCGGGGCTGTGCCGCATCTTTTATCAGGACGGGCAGCGCACCGCGCCGTTTAAATCGCAGAATATGGCGCTTAATTCCGGTATCACGCCGGATGGCAAAGAGATGGGCCGCGCGCAGATTTTCCAGGCCGAAGCGGCGGGCATTACCCCGGATGTGCGCATGAACCCGGTGCTGCTTAAGCCAACCAGCGACCGCAAAGCGCAGGTGGTGCTGATGGGCAAAGTGGCGACCGATATGGACGCGGTGAGCTATCACGAATACAAGCCGCGCCTGCGCGAACAGATCCTCGCGGTTTATAACAGCCTGGCCGCCGAACATGATGTGCTGGTGCTGGAAGGGGCGGGCAGTCCGGCGGAGATCAACCTGCGCGATCGCGACATCGTCAATATGGGCATGGCCGAGATGGCCCAGTGCCCGGTGATCCTCGTGGCGGATATCGATCGCGGCGGCGTATTCGCCTCCATCTACGGCACGCTCGCGCTGCTGCATGACCGCGAGCGCGCGCGGGTCAAAGGGGTGATTATCAATAAATTTCGCGGCGACGTGGCGCTGCTGTATTCCGGGATCGAGCAGATAGAAGCGCTCACCGGCGTCCCGGTGCTCGGCGTCATGCCGTGGCTGGACGTCGATCTTGAAGATGAGGACGGAGTCGCGCTGCAAAAAGGGAAATATCTGCGTACCGACAGGCGTGATATTGAGATTGCCGTGATTCAGGTGCCGCACATCGCCAATTTTACCGATTTCAACGCGCTGGCGGCGCAGCCGGACGTCCGCGTCCGCTATGTTCGCCAGCCCCAAGAGCTGGCGGGCGTGGATATGATTATCCTGCCGGGCAGTAAAAATACGCTCGGCGACCTGGGCTGGCTGCGCGAGAGCGGCATGGCGCACGCGATACTGCAGGCCCGGCGTCAGGGCGTACCGGTGCTGGGGATCTGCGGCGGCTATCAGATGCTCGGCGAAACCATAATCGATGAGGTGGAGTCGGGGCTTGGCACCCAGCCGGGGCTGGGGTTGCTCAATACCGTCACCCACTTTGCGCACAGCAAAACGACCACCCAGGTAACGGCGACTCTGGCTCCGGCGCTGCCGGCGTGGCTGGCGGCAACGGCGGGGCTGGCGGTAAGCGGCTACGAAATTCATATGGGCGAAACCGAGCTGCGCGACGGCTGCCGTTCGCTGATGCAATTACATAAAGGCGGCCTGAGCGTGGCGGACGGCGCGGTCAGCGATGACGGCCTGGCGTTTGGCACCTATCTGCACGGCCTGTTCGATAGCGATGCATTTACCCGCGCGCTGGTTAACGGCCTGCGCCAGCGTAAAGGGCTGGCGGCGCTGGATAGCGATTTCGAGTATGCGCAGTATAAATCTCGCCAGTTCGATCTGCTGGCGGACGCGATGCGTCAGCATATTGATATCGAAAAAATCTACGCCATCATGCGCCAACATCAGGAGCCCGTATGCTGACTTTAGTGACCGGCGGAGCGCGCAGCGGTAAAAGCCGCCATGCCGAAGCGCTGATCGCCCATGCGCCGCAGGTACTCTATATCGCCACCTCGCAGATCTTTGATGACGAGATGGCGGCGAGGATCCAGCACCACCGCGACGGCAGGCCCGCGCACTGGCGCACCGCCGAGCGCTGGCAGCAGCTTGATGAACTGATCACCCCGGATATCGCCCCGGAGGAGGCGATTTTGCTGGAATGTATCACCACCATGGTAACCAACCTGCTGTTTGCGCTGGGGGGCGACAGCGCGCCGGACGACTGGGATTATGCGGCGATGGAGCGGGCGATCGACGCCGAAATCGCGGTACTGATTGCCGCCTGCCAGCGCTGCCCGGCCCGCGTGGTGCTGGTGACCAACGAAGTGGGGATGGGGATTGTGCCGGAAAACCGTCTGGCCCGCCATTTCCGCGACATCGCCGGGCGCGTTAACCAGCGCCTGGCGGCGGCGGCGGACGAGGTGTGGCTGGTGGTGTCGGGCATTGGCGTAAAAATCAAATAGGCCAGGCGCGCCGTACCGGGCGTTATTCTTCCTGCTGGCTCTGCCATGAGCCAGCCAACAAGACGAGAACCTCTATGCAAAGCTTAACCTCTCTACTGGGCGCGATCCCGGCGCCTGATGAAAGCGCGATGGCGCGCGCCCGGCTTCATATCGACGGCCTGCTGAAGCCGCCCGGAAGCCTTGGACGCCTTGAAGATCTTGCCGTACAGCTGGCGGGCATGCCCGGTCTTGATGGCGTGCCGCAGGTGAAAAAGAAGGCGCTGCTGGTGATGTGCGCCGACCACGGCGTGTGGGACGAAGGAGTCGCCATCTCGCCGAAAGCGGTGACCGCCATCCAGGCGGCGAATATGACGCTGGGCAAAACCGGCGTTTGCGTGCTGGCGGCGCAGGCGGGCGCGAAAATGCACGTGATTGATGTCGGGATCGATGCTGAGCTGATACCGGGCGTTATCAACATGCGCGTGGCGCGCGGCTGCGGCAATATCGCCGTCGGTCCGGCAATGCGCCGCGGCCAGGCGGAAGAGCTGCTGCTGGAGGTGATGCGCTATACCCGAGGGCTGGCGCAGGATGGCGTCACCCTGTTTGGCGTCGGGGAGCTCGGAATGGCCAATACCACCCCGGCGGCGGCGATTGTCAGCGTTCTGACCGGCAGCGATGCCCAGGAGGTGGTCGGGATTGGCGCTAATCTGCCGTTGGCGAAGGTCGCTAATAAAGTGGAAGTGGTGCGCCGGGCTATCGCCGTCAACCGGCCTGACCCGAACGATGGTCTCGACGTGCTGGCGAAAGTGGGCGGTTTTGATTTATTGGGGATGACGGGCGTGATGCTGGGCGCGGCCTCCTGCGGCCTGCCGGTGGTGCTCGATGGCTTCCTCTCCTACGCGGCGGCGCTGGCGGCGTGCCGAATTGCGCCGGAAGTGAAACCCTATCTGATCCCGTCGCACTATTCGGCGGAGAAGGGGGCGCGTACGGCGCTGATGCACCTGGAGCTGGAGCCGTATCTCAACATGGGGATGCGCCTGGGCGAAGGCAGCGGCGCGGCGCTGGCGATGCCGATCGTGGAAGCGGCCTGCGCGATGTATCACGAGATGGGCATGCTGGCGGCGAGCAATATTGTGTTGCCGAAGGGCTGAAAAAGGGCCGGGGAGCGGCGCTTAGCCGTTCCCTGAATCAGGTATAAGATTTTGCGAATCGCAGAAACAAAAAAACACCCTTGAGGGTGTTTATGATGTTGGTTGCGGGGGCCGGATTTGAACCGACGACCTTCGGGTTATGAGCCCGACGAGCTACCAGGCTGCTCCACCCCGCGTCCGTCATTACTCTTCCATCGAGTAACGTTACTTCTCTGATTTTAATTGGTTGCGGGGGCCAGATTTGAACTGACGACCTTCGGGTTATGAGCCCGACGAGCTACCAGGCTGCTCCACCCCGCGTCCGTGGAAGCGCACTATACTCCGCTAACGTTTTGATGCAACCCTTTTTGGCAGAAATCATCAATTTTGTAAAAAATGGTGCATATAGAATCACTTCCAGCCTATTTTTTGCGCAAAACTGCCTTTGCGGTGCCTAAGCGCATTTCATTAGCCCTGGGGGTTTGTTATCTTCATCACGCACCCGGGCTTAGCAGCATAAAGAAGAGATACCATGAAAGGACGTTGGGCAAAATACGCAGTAACAGGCGCGATGCTGGCAATGCTGGCCGCCTGTTCCTCAAAACCGACCGATCGCGGTCAGCAGTATAATGAAGGTAAACTCACCCAGCCGTTTTCATTGGTTAACCAACCTGATGCGGTCGGCTCGCCGATCAACGCCGGCGATTTCTCCGAGCAGGTGAGACAGATTCGTAGCGCCTCTCCGCGCCTCTACACCAGCCAGAGCAACGTCTACAATGCGATTCAGGAGTGGCTGCGTTCCGGCGGCGACACCCGCACGCTGAGCCAGTTTGGAATCGACGCCTGGCAGATGCAGGGGACGGATAACTACGGTAACGTCCAGTTTACCGGCTACTACACGCCGGTGGTGCAGGCGCGCCATACTCGCCAGGGCGAGTTTCAGTACCCGATTTACCGGATGCCGCCGAAGCGCGGCAAGCTGCCGTCCCGCGCCAGCATCTACGCCGGGGCCCTGAGCGACAACTACATTCTGGCCTACAGCAACTCGCTGATGGATAACTTCATCATGGACGTGCAGGGCAGCGGCTACATTGACTTTGGCGACGGCTCGCCGCTGAACTTCTTCAGCTATGCCGGGAAAAACGGCTGGCCGTACTACAGCATCGGTAAAGTGCTGATCGACCGCGGCGAAGTGAAGCGCGAAGATATGTCGATGCAGGCGATCCGCGAATGGGGCGAAAAACACAGCGAGGCGGAAGTCCGCGAGCTGCTGGAGCAGAACCCGTCGTTCGTCTTCTTTAAACCGCAGTCTTTTGCGCCGGTGAAAGGCGCCAGCGCGGTGCCGTTGATCGGCCGGGCATCGGTGGCTTCCGACCGTTCCATTGTTCCTGCCGGCACCACGCTGCTGGCGGAGGTGCCGCTGCTGGATAATAACGGCAAGTTTAACGGCCAGTACGAGCTGCGTTTAATGGTGGCTCTCGATGTTGGCGGGGCGATTAAAGGCCAGCACTTCGATATTTACCAGGGCATTGGCCCGGATGCCGGGCATCGTGCCGGCTGGTATAACCACTACGGCCGCGTATGGGTGCTGAAAAACGCCCCGGGCGCGGGCAACGTCTTTAGCGGCTAGTACGCCGGTTCTTTTCCCCGGTCGCGCTGCGCTTACCGGGGCTACGGCTGATTTTGTCACCCGGGTAAGGCGCTTGCGCCGCGACCCGGGAATGTCCACTAATTCTGAGGTTTTATGTCTGTTGTAATCAGCGATGCCTGGCGCCAGCGTTTTGGCGGCACGGCGCGTTTATATGGTGAAAAGGCGCTGCAATGTTTTGCCGACGCGCACGTCTGCGTGGTCGGCATCGGCGGCGTAGGCTCATGGGCGGCGGAAGCGCTGGCGAGAACCGGAATTGGCGCGATTACCCTGATCGATATGGATGATGTCTGCGTGACCAACACCAATCGCCAGATCCACGCCCTTGGCGGCAACGTTGGCCTGGCTAAAGCCGAGGTGATGGCGGAACGTATTCGCCTGATCAACCCCGAGTGCCGGGTCACGGTGGTGGACGATTTTGTCACCCCGGAAAACGTCGCCGAGTATCTTGGCGTTGGCTTTAGCTACGTGATTGACGCCATCGACAGCGTGCGCCCGAAAGCGGCGCTAATCGCTTACTGTCGTCGCCATAAGGTTCCGCTGGTGACCACCGGCGGCGCGGGCGGGCAAATCGATCCGACGCAAATTCAGGTCGCCGATCTGGCGAAAACCATCCAGGATCCGCTGGCGGCAAAGCTGCGTGAGCGTTTGAAGAGCCAGTTTGGGGTGGTGAAGAACAGCAAAGGTAAGCTCGGCGTGGATTGCGTGTTTTCCACCGAAGCGCTGGTTTATCCGCAGGCGGACGGCAGCGTTTGTGCGATGAAAAGCACCGCTGAGGGGCCGAAGCGAATGGATTGCGCATCCGGCTTTGGCGCCGCGACGATGGTGACCGCGACCTTTGGTTTTGTCGCCGTCTCCCACGCGCTGAAGAAAATGCTGGCGAAGGCGGAGCGGCAGACGGCGTAAATTCCCGGGTCGCGGCGCAGGCGCCTTACCCGGGCTACAAAACTGCGCACCTGTCCGGGCGACAAAACCGCATGAACCCGTAGCCCGGGCAAGGCGCGTCAAGCGCCGCCCCCGGGATAAGCTTAAACCTCAACCTCGCGGGCGGCGGCGAGCACCGCTTCGCTCAGGGCGCTGAGCCCCTGACTGCGCGAGGCGCTCAGCTGGCCGCGCAGCCCCAGCGCATCAAATAGCGCCAGCGGATCCTGCGCCAGCAGCTCAGCGGCGCTTTTGCCTTCTATGGCGGTCAACAGCACCGCCAGCATGCCGCGCACGATGCGGCCTTCGCTATCGCCGAAGAAATGCAGCTTGCCCTCGGCGTCAACGACGTGCCCCAGCCAGACGCGGTTTTCACAACCGGCAATCTCTTTGGCTCGCGCTTTCAGGTCGTCCGGCAGCGCGGGAAGCTGCTTACCCAGTAAAATCAGCTGGCGGTATTTATCTTCCCACTGGCTGAGCGGGGTAAAGGTCTGCCGTAGAGATGCCTCGGTGATGCGGGTACCAAAAGGGTGAGAAGTCGTCATTAATCCACCAGTATTTCCAGAGCGCGGTCCACGGCGTGCACCAGCGCGTAGACATCGTCTTGCGTGTTATAAGGCGCGAAGGAGGCCCGTAGCGTGCCGCTGACGCCAAGCGCCGCCAGCAGCGGCTGGGCGCAGTGCTGACCGGCGCGCAGCGCGATCCCCGACTCCGCCAGCAGCGTCACCATATCGCTATGGTGAACGCCGTCAAAATCAAACGCCAGCAGGCTGGCGTCCTGGCAGCGGAAGGAGCGGAAGCCCGGACGTTTCGCCAGCTCGTCTTCCGCCAGCGTCGCCAGGCCGCGGCTCCAGTTTTCCGCCTGCGCGATGTCCGTCTCCTCCAGCCACTCCAGCGCCGCGCTCAGGCCGATCACCCCGGCGATATTGGGCGTTCCCGCCTCGAAGCGCCAGGGGGCGGGCTGGGTTTTGAAGCCATCGAAGGTGACTTCGGTAATCATTTTTCCGCCGCCGAGCCACGGCGACATCTCCGCCAGCCGTTCGCTTTTGCCATACAGCGCGCCGATGCCGGTCGGCCCGTAGAGCTTATGGCCTGAAAAAGCATAAAAGTCGATATCCAGCGCCCGGACGTCCGCCGGGAAATGCACCGCCCCCTGCGCGCCGTCGACCATCACCACCATCCCGGCAGCGCGGGCCTGGCGTATCGCCAGCGCCAGATCCGGACAGCCGCCGGTGACGTTGGACATCTGGCCAATCGCCAGCACCCGGCTGCGCGGCGTGATAAGCGCGCCAAGCGCCGCCACGTCCGGCAGGCGGTTGCCCGCCAGCGGCAGCTTCACCACCCGCGCGCCGGTTTGCCCGGCGACCATTAACCACGGCACCAGGTTAGCGTGATGCTCTGCTTCGCTGACGATAATCTCATCGCCGGGTTTCAGGCGCGGGCGCACGTAGCTCTGCGCCACCATATTAATGGCTTCGGTGGTGCCGCGCGTCCAGACGATATCCTGGCCGGAAGGGGCGTTGATCAGCGTCGCCACCCGTTCGCGCGCGTTTTCATAGCGTTCGGTTAGCTGACGGGCGGTGGCGAACTGGCTGCGGTGGACGTTACCGGCGCTAAGGCGATAGAACTGGTCGCTGGCCTCAATGACCGCCAGCGGTTTGAGGGTTGTCGCGGCGCTATCAAGATAGACGCCGGCGTCGGCCAGCGCCGGGAACTGGGCGCGAAATTGGACGGGGTTGAATGCGTTCATGAGATTCCTCGTATCGATATCAGGATCGTCGCGCAAATCGGCGGGTGATACAAGGTTTCTGCTAACGACTGGAATTTTCTGAATATGACTTCGGGTGGGTAAAAGATAGTTATGCTGAATAGTGTTGGGTTTGCGTTTTAACCTGGTACAGAACGAATCATAAACATTATAAATAGTCGAAAGGAGAGAAAGATGAAAATGAATAAGACTGCCGCAATTATTTCTGCCTGTGTGCTGACCTTTGGCCTGAGCGCCTGCTCCTCCAACTACGTGATGCATACCAACGATGGGCGCACCATCGTGACCGACGGCAAACCGCAAACGGATAATGATACTGGCATGATTTCGTACAAAGATGCCTGGGGTAACAAGCAGCAGATTAACCGTTCTGACGTAAAACAGCTGGGCGAGCTGGATAAGTGATTTCGGTATAGCAGGCAAAAAAAAGCACCGCGCAGTGCGGTGCTACATTAAATCACTATGGACAGACAGGGTAAATGTACAGGAAGTGAAAAGGGGTAGCTGAGCTACCATGGTCCGCAAACCCGGACCAATTGCAAACACAACAACACAACATCACAACCGTAAGCCAAAAGCTTGTTGGAACACGCATTCCAAAAAAAGCTCTTCGTTCCGGCTCAGGAAGTGCCGCCACTATAGGTATTTGCTGGTAGAAGCTCAACGGACAAATTATAATAGCTCAGATAAAAAAAACTAATAGGTTAACTATTGTTTCCTGTTTGTTAAATTGCCTTAACATCTAAGCCAGAATAACTATGTCCAAGCGTTTGCCACCTCTGAATGCATTACGTGTTTTTGATGCAGCCGCCCGCCATCTTAGCTTCACTCGCGCCGCCGATGAGCTTTTTGTGACGCAGGCCGCAGTCAGCCACCAAATCAAGTCCCTGGAGGATTTCCTCGGCCTCAAGCTGTTCCGTCGACGCAATCGTTCTCTTCTTTTGACGGAGGAGGGGCAGAGCTATTTTCAGGATATCAAAGAGATTTTTTCGCAGCTCACCGAAGCGACCCGCAAGCTTCAGGCCCGAAGCGCAAAAGGGGCCCTAACCGTCAGTATGCTCCCCAGTTTTGCCATTCAGTGGCTGGTGCCAAGGCTCACAAGCTTTAACTCAGCTTATCCGGGAATCGACGTCAGGATCCAGGCCGTGGACCGTCAGGAGGATAAGCTGGCCGACGATGTCGACGTGGCGATTTTTTACGGCCGCGGCAACTGGCCGGGGCTGCGGGTGGAAAAGCTGTACGCCGAATATCTGCTCCCGGTGTGCTCACCGCTGTTGCTCACCGGCGATAAAGCGTTGAAAACGCCTGCCGATCTGGCGCAACATACCCTGTTGCACGATGCTTCCCGCCGCGACTGGCAAACTTATACCCGCCAGTTAGGTCTAAACCATATTAATGTTCAACAGGGACCGATATTTAGCCACAGCGCAATGGTGCTGCAGGCGGCAATCCATGGACAGGGGGTCGCGCTGGCCAACAATGTGATGGCGCAGTCCGAGATTGAGGCGGGCCGTTTGGTCTGCCCGTTTAATGATGTTCTGGTCAGTAAGAATGCGTTTTATCTCGTTTGTCATGACAGTCAGGCAGAACTGGGTAAAATAGCCGCCTTCCGCCAGTGGATTCTGGCAAAAGCGGCTAATGAACAAGAAAAATTTCGCTTTCGTTATGAACAATAAATCATCGTAGGGTAAACACATGACCAGCCGTTTTATGCTGATATTCGCCGCGATAAGCGGTTTTATCTTTGTGGCTTTGGGCGCGTTTGGCGCGCACGTTTTAAGTAAAACGATGGGCGTTGCGGAAATGGGCTGGATCCACACCGGCCTGCAGTATCAGGCATTCCATACGCTGGCTATTTTTGGCCTGGCGGTGGCGATGCAGCGCCGCATCAGCATCTGGTTTTACTGGAGCAGCGTCTTTATGGCGCTCGGTACCGTTCTTTTTAGCGGCAGCCTCTACTGTCTGGCGCTCTCGCATTTACGCCTGTGGGCGTTCGTTACGCCGGTTGGGGGCGTCTGCTTCCTTGCCGGTTGGATATTAATGTTAATTGGTGCAATTCGTCTGAAACGTAAGGGCGTTGTTCATGAATAAAGTTGTCCTCTATTGTCGCCCTGGGTTTGAGAAAGAGTGCGCAGCAGAAATTACCGATAAGGCCTCGCGCCTTGAGGTGTTTGGTTTTGCCCGGGTCAAAGACGACTCCGGCTATGTGATTTTTGAGTGCTACCAGGCCGAAGATGGCGAAAAGCTGGTACGCGAACTGCCGTTCAGCTCGCTGGTGTTTGCCCGCCAGATGTTTGTGGTTGGCGAACTGCTGCGCGACCTGCCGCCGGAAGAGCGGATTTCCCCGATCGTCGGTATGCTGCAGGGCGTGGTGGAGAAGGGCGGCGAGCTGCGCGTTGAAGTGGCCGATACCAACGAAAGCAAAGAGCTGATGAAGTTCTGCCGCAAGTTTACGGTACCGCTGCGCGCGGCGCTGCGCGAAGCGGGCGTGCTGACCAACTATGAAACGCCAAAGCGTCCGGTGGTCCACGTGTTCTTTATCGCCCCCGGCTGCTGCTATACCGGTTACTCGTTGTCTAACAACAACTCGCCGTTCTATATGGGCATTCCGCGCCTCAAGTTCCCGTCCGATGCGCCGAGCCGTTCGACCCTTAAGCTGGAGGAGGCGTTTCACGTCTTTATTCCGGCGGATGAGTGGGACGAGCGTCTGGCGAACGGTATGTACGCGGTGGATCTCGGCGCCTGTCCCGGCGGCTGGACCTATCAGCTGGTGAAACGCAATATGTGGGTCTCCTCGGTGGATAACGGTCCGATGGCGCAAAGCCTGATGGATACCGGCCAGGTGACCTGGCTGCGTGAAGATGGCTTCAAGTATCGCCCGACGCGCAACAACATTTCGTGGATGGTGTGCGATATGGTGGAGAAACCGGCGAAAGTGGCGGCGCTGATGGCCCAGTGGCTGGTGAACGGCTGGTGCCGGGAAACCATCTTTAACCTGAAGCTGCCGATGAAAAAACGCTACGAAGAGCTGTCGCGCAACCTGGCCTATATTCAGGAACAGCTGGACGAGCACGGCATCAACGCGCAAATCCAGGCGCGCCAGCTGTATCACGATCGCGAAGAGGTGACGGTTCACGTTCGTCGCCTGTGGGCTGCCGTCGGCGGACGTCGCGACGAACGCTAGTTTGATCTGTAGGCCGGATAGGGTGTTAAGCCGCTATCCGGCGCTGCAATAGCCGTTACGACTGCGACACGTCCGAAACGATATGCGTCACATCATCCAGATGGCCGATCCGCGCCTCCCCTGAACGATTAAATTTGCTCTTATCAATCAACAATAACGATTGCGACGCTCGCTTAAGCAGCAGCGATTTGAACTCGGCGTTCACCGTATTTGAGTCCCAGAGCGCGCCGTCGCTGTCGATGCCCTCGCAGGAAAAAATGAACAGGTCGATCTCCAGCGCTTTGAGCTGTGAGATAAGCGACGCGCTGACGTAGCAGCCGTATTTTCGCTGGAGCGTACCCCCGGAGCAGGTAAGCTGAATATTCTCTCGCTTGCTGAGCTCCTGGCAAATCGGCTGGCTGTTGGTAAAGACGTGAAGGTTGATATCCGGCAGCTGGCGGGCCAGATACCAGCAGGTGGAACTGGCATCAAGGGCGATAACCATCCCCTCTTCTATCCACGCAAGCGCCTCGCGGGCGATGTCCGCTTTGTGCGCGTAGTGGCTTTTCAGACGGATATGAAAAGGGTCGCCGCTGTCACGGCTTTGCCGGTGAATGACTTTTGCCCGACCGTGGTTACGCAGCACTTTCCCCTGGGACTGGAGCTCGCTGAGATCGCGGCGAATGGTTTCTCTGCTGACGTTAAGCTGTAGCGATAAGGCTTCGGTGGTCAGGCTGTTATGGTTAATGAGCAGGTCTAGTATCGCTTGCTGTCGTGCCGCTTTCATTTTTCTCACCCTGGCGTTCGCTGAGCGCCCGCATCAGACGGGCGCTCCGGCATGAGATTACGGCGTTACTCCTTTTTTTAAAAGAATATTCCCGTACTTAGCGCGCTCACCTGTGATAACGATCGCAAAGGCTTTTTGCGCCCGCTCGTAGAAAGCAAAGCGGTCGATGCGGGCGATCTCCGGGCAGGGCGCGGGGCCGGAAAGCGCCTCGCGATAGCGCGTTTCTACCTGAGGGTCGAGGACGTCGCCTTCCACGGCGGCCATCATCACCAGCGGCGGAGCGTAGCTGTCTAACTCAAACAGCGGAATAATCGCCTGCAGCAGGTCGCTCACCCGCAGGCCGTCGGCGCGAATGACCTGTGGGCCCATGCTGTGGGCCGGGAAGTGGGCATCGGAAAAAATAATCTCATCGCCATGCCCCATTTCCGCCAGCACTTTGAGGAGGTCCGGGGAAATCAACGGGGAAATCGTTTTTAGCATCTCATACTCCCTCAATCAGTTCGGGTTCGGTTTGCGGGTAAAAGTAACGATACCGGTAGCTCACCTGCGCTCTGGCCTGCTCCGGGCTGCTGAATTCACCGACGCCATACCAGCCAAACATGGCGGCGCCGGCGACGGTGGTTTCGGCGTCATCGAGTACTTTAATGGGGATCTCCAGCCTGTTGGCTTTGATCTGATTCCACAGCGCGTTGCGGCTGCCGCCGCCGACCAGCAGCAGCTCGCGGGCTTTGAAGTGGCCGATTTGCTGCAGCGTTTGCAGATTGTGCGCCAGCTGTTCGGCTAATCCTTCCAGCGCGGCGAGGTAGAAATGACCGCGGGTGGTATTCAGCGTTATGCCCTGCCAGCCTGCGGTTGGGCTGGATAGCAGGTCGCACTGCATCTTCACCTTCTGAGCGCCGCGGGGGAGGGCCCGGGCCTCTTCAATCAACGTTTGCCACGGCGTTTCAGGCGTCCACAGCAGCTGGCGTATCCATTCCAGCACGCCGGAGGCCAGCCACTGCATGCCGGGGTTATAGCGTCCCGGCTGACAATCCAGCTCGCAGGTGGAGCCCGCATAGTGGCTGAGCAGCGACGTGTCTACCTGGGCGCTGCGCACCATCAGAATTTCCCAGGTGCCGGACGACAGCACCGGTTCATCCTGCTCCGCGCCCGCGCCAAACAGCGCGAACTGGGTGTCGTGCCCGGCGGAGATAACCGGAATGCCGACGGCTAAACCCAGCATTTTCGCGGCATCGCTCCGCAGCGTGCCAATCTGCTGGCCCGCTTCAACGAGCCGGGGAAATAGGCGGCGCGGCAATCCCGTGGCCTGCAGAATCTGCGCGCTGAAATCCCGCTGGTGGATATCCAGCATCTGGCTGGTGCCCGCCATGGTGATATCGGTCGTGAATTCGCCGGTCAGACGCTGGTTGAGAAGCGAGGAGATGAACAGCCAGGCGTGGGCCTGCTCCAGCAGCTGCGGGTGGTTCTCTTTCAGCCATATCAGCTTATACAGGGTGTTGAAACCAAATGCGCCGACGCCGGAGATCTGCTGGAGCTGCTGCGCGGGCATATAGCGGCCGATATTGTCCATCACCGCCGCGGTACGCGGACATTTCCAGCTGATGACCGGATAGAGCAGCTTGCCCTGTTCATCCACCAGCGCGCCGTCGACGCCGAAGGTAGTGACCGTGATGCCGCGAACCGTGCAGGATGAGAGCGGGTCGGCAATTTGCCGACAGCACTCGGCGAAACGTTGCAGGATCGCCTCCAGCGACCACTGGTGCCAGGCGCTGTTCTCCACGGCGATATCGCTGGCGTTGGTCGTTGCGGCGCGGGCGATAATATTCCCCTGGCGGTCAACGGCAATCGCCCGTACGTTAGTGGCGCCGCAGTCGAGGACCAGGATGACTTCATTCTTCATAATCTCTCCCGAGACGTTGCCGGATGGCGGCGTAAACGCCTTATCCGGCCTACGGATGATACCGTCCCGTAGGCCGGATAAGCGCAGCGCCATCAGGCATTTTTAACGTTTATACAGCGGGCCGTAGTTCTGGCAGGCGCGGTAATCCTGGCCTTCGCTATCCATCCCGTGCGCAGACCAGCTGGAGGGGCGGTAGATTTTCGCCTCTTCTACGTTATGCATGCACACCGGGATCCGCAGCATCGACGCCAGGGTGATAAAGTCGGCGCCAACGTGACCGATGGTCAGCACGCCGTGGTTAGCGCCCCAGTTCGCCATCACCGAGTAGACGTCGGAGAACGGGCCTTTACCGGTCAGGCGCGGCGCAAACCAGGTGGTGGGCCAGGTGGAGTTGGTGCGGGCATCCAGCTGGTCATGCATCGCTTTCGGCAGCTCTACGCTCCAGCCTTCGGCAATCTGCAGTACCGGGCCGAGGCCTTTGATGATATTCACGCGGGTCATGGTGAACGGCACGCCGCCTTCGGTCAGGAAGCGGGAGGAGAAGCCGCCGCCGCGGAAATATTCATGAATCGCCGGGCACCATTCGGTGGCCGCGAGGCAGGCGTCGGCCTCCTGCTGGCTGATTTCCCAGTGCGGCTTCATGGTTGGCTTGCCTTCCGCATCGCGCTGTTTGCAGGCGCCGTCCAGCGCCGCTGAACCGGAGTTAATCAAGTGGATAATGCCGTGTTCCGCCAGTCCGGTGAGCGGTTGGCCGGTGACGCGTTTAACCGCGTCCGGCGACCAGTAGGTGCGCACGTCGGCAAACACCTGGGCGGTGCCGGTCAGCTGGTGGCCCATCAGCATCGCCACGCCGTTGAGGCTGTCGTTTTCCGTGGCGACGACGAAGGGTTCGCGTACGCCGTTCCAGTCGAACGAGCTATTGAGCAGCGCTTCGGCGGTATCGCCGTTAGGGTATTGATCGGTCCAGTGGCGCTGGCCCTGGAAGCCCGCAGCGATGGCGTTGTAGCCCAGCGACTCTTCGACCAGCCCTTTTTCCGCCAGCTTCTTGTTGCCCTGCATCATGTCGCGGATGCACATCGCCATCAGCAGGCTCTCTTTCAGCACCGCGCGGCTCTGTTCGGCGTTGCGCTTATACTGCTGCGCGTTCTGGTCTTCGCCGTAGCGGAAGTTTTTATCCGCCCACGCCAGCGCCATTTCCAGCTCGCTTTCATCATAGATTTTCTGGTCGATGCGGCGGCGCAGTTCGGTCATGTCCACCGCCTGCACTTTCATACCGAGCCAGGACTCGAAGAAGTTGTGATCGACGATAGAACCGGCGATCCCCATCGACACGCCGCCGACGGAAAGATAGCTTTTGCCCTTCATGCTGGCCACCGCTAAGCCGGCGCGGGCAAAGCGCAGCAGTTTTTCTTCGACATCCGGCGGAATAGAGGTGTCGTCGGCGTCCTGCACGTCGTGACCATAAATGGAGAACGCCGGAATACCCTTCTGACTGTGGGCCGCCAGCGCTGCCGCCAGGTAAACCGCGCCGGGGCGCTCGGTGCCGTTAAAGCCCCAGATGGCTTTTGGCCGCAGCGGGTCCATATCGATAGTTTCGCTGCCGTAGCACCAGCACGGAGTCACGGTAATGGTGACGCCGACGTTCTGGCTGCTGAATTTCTCCTCGCAGGCGGCGGATTCTGCCATGCCCGCAATGCAGCTGTCGGCGATGACGCACTCAATCTGCGCGCCGCAGGCGTGACGCAGTTTTTCGGCGATCAGCGCGGCGGTGGCTTTCGCCATATTCATGGTTTGCTCTTCCAGCGACTCGCGCACCCCCATGCGGCGTCCATCAATCACCGGGCGGATGCCAATTTTCGGTAAGCTGATTTTTTTCATTCCAGATTCCTCACGTTATTCGGATAAATATTTAGTTAGCTGCCGTTTGCGAACGGAAACGGGCAAAGATGAAGATGACGGCAAAGCACAGCGCCGGGACCAGCTCCGCGGTGGGGATGTTGCCGGCGGCGTCGCTGACAAAGCCCATCACCGGGGTGACAATCCCGCCGCCAATAATGGTCATGACGATAAAAGAGGAGCCGTATTTGGTGTCCTGCCCGAGGTTTTTGATGCCCAGCGAGAAGATGGTCGGATACTGAATCGACATAAAGGCGCTGCACAGCGTCAGGGCCAGCAGACCCACGTGGCCGCCGGTGAAAGCGGAAATCAGGCACAGGATCATCGAGATCAGGGCATAGGCTGCCAGCACTTTATGCGGCGCGAAGCGGCTGATGAGCCAGGTACCGGAGAAGCGGCCGATAAAGAAGCACACCATCGTGCCGGTCAGATAGTTGGCGGCGAAACCGGGCGTCATGCCGGGGATCTCTTCGATAGCGTAGCGAATCAGATAGCTCCAGCAGGCGGTTTGCGCGCCGACGTAGCAGAACTGCGCCAGCACCGCCCAGCGCCAGTGGCGAACGCGGACCAGGCGAGCAAGGGAAGCGGAGAAGGAACTCTGGTTGGCGTCACTATGGTCGTCGCTCTGCAGGGCCGGAAATTTGGTCAACATAATCAACAGAGCGACCAGTAAGACAACCGCGACGATGATCATATACGGGGTTTGCACCGAGAGCACCAGGCTGTGTTTATAGGCGCTAAGCTGCTCCGGAGCCATTTTATCGAGCACATCCTGCGATTGATGCGGCACATTAGACAAAATGAGACTTTGCCCAAAAACCACCGCAATAATGGCGCCAAACGAGTTAAACGTTTGGGCAAGATTAAGCCGGAAGTGACCGCCGCTTTCTGGTCCTAAGACGGTAACAAACGGGTTTGCCGCGGTTTCTAAACACCCTAAGCCTGCAGCAATAATAAACAGGCCAATCAGGAATAAGGTGTAATTCATAACCTCAGCGGCGGGCCAGAATAGCGCGGCGCCAAAAGCATATAAGAACAGTCCGGTAATAATGCCGGCTTTGTAACTTAACTTTTTCATCAAAATTCCGGCCGGAATGGGAATGACGAAATAGCCGAAATAAAAGGCGGATTGAATCAGTCCAGCCTGGAAGTTGGTTAAGGTAAAGGCTTGTTGAAATTGTGGTAATAAAATATCGTTGAGATTATTTGCGACCGCCCAAAGAAAAAACAGCGAGCACAGCAGGGCGAAGGGAATAATGTAGCGCTTGCTTTGCCCCGTCTCTACCGCACGAAAACTCTGCGTTTGTATTGTTGTGTTTCCCATAGCATCCTCATTGGTTCAGAAGCGTGTTCAGCAGCCGGCTTATGCCCACCAGACCGCAAAAATCAGGCGAGCTCTTGTGACGACATCAACAGTGAAATAAACATCACGGAGTGAACTCATGAATTCATTTTCAAATTAAAAAAGCCTTTTAATATGATAGCGGTCACACTTCGTATCCACTCGGTGGTTTTATGTGATTATCATCACCTTAATAATCAGAAAAACATGACCGTTTGAGAAAGTTAATTGTAAAACCCACAGGGTCGATGACCGATTTATTTTATTATGTGGAAAACGGGCAGTTGTTAAAACTATCAGTAAAATGCCCGTTTTTAAATCTATTAGTAAGAACGGGCATTTTTCAGAAAGCAAAAATCAATGAACGGTTGTTTTTATACTGAAATAAGTGAGAGGAATCACAGAACCGGCGGATGTAAATTCCTTTCTGCTTATTCGGGATGATGATGGTGAGTAATTATTTGAGCTATTCAACAGCGTCGGAGCGTCATCTCCGGCGAGCCGTCTGTTGTCGCATTGCGCATCATAAAGAGAGGTAAAGAATGGAACGAAATAGACTGGCCCGGCAGATTATTGATACCTGCCTGGAAATGACCCGCCTGGGGTTAAATCAGGGAACCGCCGGTAACGTGAGCGTGCGTTATCAAGGGGGGATGCTGATCACGCCAACGGGTATTCCTTACGAAAAGCTGACGGAAGCGCACATTGTGTATATCGATGCCGAAGGTCAGCATGAACAGGGCAAACTGCCGTCCAGCGAGTGGCGTTTTCATATGGCGGCTTATCAGACGCGGCCTGATGCTCACGCGGTGGTACATAATCATGCGGTTCACTCTACGGCGGTGTCGATCCTCAATCGTCCCATTCCCGCCATTCACTATATGATTGCGGCGGCGGGCGGCAACTCTATCCCCTGTGCGCCCTACGCCACGTTTGGTACCCGCGAGCTGTCTGAGCATGTGGCCGTGGCGCTGAAAAACCGCAAAGCGACGCTGCTGCAGCACCATGGCCTGATCGCTTGTGAAGAGAATCTGGAGAAGGCCCTGTGGCTGGCGCATGAAGTTGAGGTGCTGGCGCAGCTTTATCTCAGCACTCTGGCCATCACCGACCCGGTGCCGGTTCTTGGCGACGAGGCCATTGCTATCGTGCTGGAGAAATTCAAAACCTACGGATTGCGTATCGAAGAGTGATGCCGTAAGCGAAGGCTTCTGCAGGCTGCTTCCGGGAGATGTGCTGGGCTGATACCCCGGCGCTGTTATTCCCCGGCTTGCGCTGCGCTTAGCCGGACTACGGGCTGTCCCTCTGTGCTTTGCTCCCGGGGGCGGCGCTTGACGCGCCTTGCCCGGGCTACAGGTATTCCGCCGTCTGCGGTAGCCCGGGTAAGGCGTAAGCCGCGACCCGGGGAATGCGCTCACCGTCTGCGGTCCGGTAGCCCGGACAGATGCGCAGCATCGCCTCCGGGAAGCCGCGCGCACCGCGGCCCGGCGCTACCGGGCCAGCCGCAGCTGCTGCAGGTTGCCGTCCAGCTGTAAATCGGTTTGCAGGCGCGCGATGTCCCGGCAGGTGAAGGCCATCTCTTTCTGTTCTTCCAGCTTCTTGCGCCACTTCTCCGGCACGTTCGCCAGCCGCGCGTAGATCCCTTCCAGATCCTGAAAATCGGTTAACAGCTGGGCGGCGCTTTTCGGCCCAATGCCCGCCACGCCGGGAACCTTTGAGCTGCTGATGCCCGCCAGCCCCCAGTAGTCAGGCAGCTGTTCCGGCGTCACGCCGAACTCTTTGGCGATAAACGGCGCATCAAGCCAGCGCTTCTGAAAATAGTCGCGGATGCGGATCGTTGGCGACAGCAGCTGGCAGTAGCCTTTGTCGGTTGAAACGATGGTTGCCTGATGGCCGGCCTGCGCCACTTTGACCGCCAGGGTCGCGGCAAGATCGTCGGCTTCGCTGCCGCTGAGCGCCCAGCAGCGAAACCCGCGCTGCTCAAACGTCGCCCGCAGCGCCGGCATTTCCGCTTCGAGGGTCTCCGGCATCGGCGCGCGCCCGGCTTTATAATCGGGCAGACGCTGATGTCGCCAGCCGTGGCCGCGGTCTTCATCATCAAATACCGCCACCACGTGGGTTGGCTGGCTATGGACCACCAGCTGTTCAAGCGCATGCAGGCAGGTGTCGACGCAGGGTGACCCCTGCACCGCGTGGATGCGGCGAATCAGATTAAGTGCGTCGACGATTAACAGATGAACGGCCACGGATATCCTCATAAATAGGCTCTTATTGCAGTGCCTTTCAGGGTAACATCGCCGCGCGGATGAGGCTATTGGCGCCAGGGAAATCAGGAAGATGACTCGCAGTTTCCGGCTAATCAACGTGCATCAGCAGGCCGAGATCGCTATTGGTGGCTTCGCCGTACCAGACCGCCTCGCGCACCGAAACCGGTTTGTGGATAAGCCCCAGGGCGTAAAAGCGATCGGCGATACTTTGTTGGGCGCGAATCACGTTGAGATCCATCGGCCGCGGACGATGGCTGCGGCGCGATAAGGCGCGCGTCAGTGAGGCGGCGTTAAGCCCCAGTTCGGCGGAGAGCAGTCCGGCGGCTTGCTCCCGGTGCCGGTCAATAAACTGGCCGGTCTGCGCCAGCTCGGCTAACAGGCGCTGCATGATATCGCTATTGCGGCTGGCGTAGTCGCGGCGCGACAGGTAGAACTGGTGATTATTGACGCGCCCCTCGCCGCTGGCAACAACCCGTAATTCGCCGCTATATTCCGCGTCGCTGAGCAGCGGATCCCACATCATCCAGGCGTCCACCGCCAGGTAATCGCTGGCGGTCAGCGGATATTTCGGCGGAATATAGACCACTTTGACGTCGTTTAATGCCAGCCCGGCCTCTTCCAGGATATGCAGCAGCAGCCAGTGCACGTTAGAGCCCTTATTCAGCGCGATACGCTTGCCGCGCAGGTCGGCAATGGTGCGAATGTCGCTGTGCTGCGGGACGACCATCGCCACGCTTTGCGGAGCGGGCGGCTCCCAGGCGACGTAGACCAGCTCGCCGTTACTCGCCTGAGCGAAAACCGGCGGCGCTTCGCCGGTGGTGCCAAAATCGATCTCATCGCAGGCGAGGGCGTGCAGCAGCTGCGGCCCGGCGGGGAATTCGCTCCACAGCACGCTGACGCCGCGGCTGGCAAAGGCTTGCTCGAGACTTTGCCGCGCTTTCAGGATGCCAAGATTGCCGAAGCGCTGGAAGCCGATGCGCAATTCCCGGTCGCGAGAGACGCTGTTGACCGCCGCGCCGAAGAGAGGCTCCTGACGGCGGCGGCTTTTAATGATGCCAAAATTGGCCAGCTGCGTGCGCAGCGTGTGGCGGCTAATACCGAGCAGCGCCGCGGCCTGGCTTTGATTATCGTCACTGTGGGCCATCGCGCCGCGTATCAACGCCCCGGTGACCCTCTCCCACAGCGGCTCGCCCGGCAGGGAAAGCTGACGACGAATAAAATCGTCGAGCTCATTATCGCCCGCCGCCGAGGGCTCATTGTTCAGCGTCGTCAACCGCAGCTGGGCGGGGCCGATCTCCTCTTCTTTACTCAGCAATACCGCGTTATGCAGAGTGTTTTCCAGCTCGCGAATATTACCCGGCCAGGGGTACTCCATCAGCCTTGCCAGCGTCTCCGGGGCCAGACGACGAGCCGGGCGGCCCAGGCGGCGGGCGTAGAGCGAGAGAAAATGGTCCGCCAGTACGGGAATATCCTGGCGACGCTGGCGCAGCGGCGGCAGCGGGACGAGGGCGATATTCAGGCGATAGTAGAGGTCTTCGCGGAAACGACGCTCGCGGATGGCCTGCATCAGGTCCACGTGGGTGGCGGCGATCACCCGCACGTCCACCTTAATGGCCTTGCGCGAGCCGACGCGGGTGATTTCGCGCTCCTGCAGAACGCGCAGCAGTTTGACCTGAAGCGGCAGGCTAAGCTCGCCGATTTCATCGAGCAGCAGGGTGCCGCCCTCCGCCGCCTCGAACCAGCCGGGATGGCCTTGTACCGCGCCGGTAAACGCCCCTTTTTCATGGCCGAACAGCTCCGCTTCCGCCAGGCTTTCGCTGAGCGCGCCGCAGTTGACGGCCAGAAACGGCCGGTGGCGGCGCGGGCTATGGTGATGCAGGTAGCGGGCGACGACCTCCTTACCGGTGCCGGTTTCGCCGACAATCAGCACGGTCGCCTCGGTGGGGGCCAGTTTATCCAGCAGGCTCTGAAACGCTTTTGACGCCGGGTCGATCAGCGCGGGCGTAGAGGATGGAAATTCAGGATTCAGCATGGTGACCTCCGGTATTTGATGTCCTGAAGTTATCCTGTGCCGGGGACGGAAACCAGAGGGCTAACTCGCCGGTCTGTTGCAAATGCCGCAGTCCGGACGCATTGGCTGCGGCATTTGCAACAGCGGCGTAAGGTTCGGTTTTCTGTAACTCACTGAATTTATATTGTTAATTTTTTATTCACCATTGGCACGATTATCGCTAACACTCATATAACCAAATTAAAACAACTCTTCGATAAATATCGGATATGGTTATATAGGAAATGGATAATGACGCAAAAAACCGACGATAAAATCAACGTGTTCTGGTTTCTGCCCACCCACGGCGATGGCCGCTACCTGGGCACCTCGGAGGGCGGACGCCCGGTTGATTTGCCTTACCTGCAGCAGGTGGCGCTGGCGGCCGACAGCCTCGGCTACTACGGCGTGCTGATCCCAACGGGGAAAAGCTGCGAAGACTCCTGGCTGGTGGCCTCGGCGCTGGCACCGCTGACCCGCCGCCTGCGCTATCTGGTGGCCGTTCGTCCGGGCCTGCAGCCGCCGACGCTGGCGGCGAGGATGGCGACGACGCTCGACCGCCTGTCGGGCGGTCGGCTGCTGATTAACGTGGTGACCGGCGGCGATCCGGTGGAGAACAAAGGCGACGGTATTTTCCTCAGCCACGGCGAACGCTATCAGGTCACCCGCGAATTTCTCGACGTCTACTCGCGCCTGCTGAAAGGTGAAAAGGTGGATTATCACGGCGAGCATATCCACGTGGAAGGCGCGGAAGTGCTGTTTCCGCCGGTACAGGAAAACGGCCCGCCGCTGTTTTTTGGCGGCTCCTCTGAGGAAGCCATCGACGTCGCCGCCGATCAAATCGATACCTACCTGACCTGGGGGGAGCCGCCGGCGCTGGTGGCCGAAAAGCTGGCGATAGTGCGCGAGCGCGCCGCCGCCCGGGGCCGCACGTTGCAGTACGGGATTCGTCTGCATGTGATTGTTCGCGAAACCGAAGAGGAGGCGTGGTCCGCCGCCGATCGGCTGATTTCACACCTTGATGACGAAACTATCGCCCAGGCGCAGAAAATTTTTGCCCGTATGGACTCCACCGGCCAGGCGCGAATGAGTTCGCTGCATAAAGGATCGCGCGACAATCTGCGTATTGCGCCGAACCTGTGGGCGGGCGTGGGGCTGGTGCGCGGCGGGGCCGGGACGGCGCTGGTCGGCAATCCGCAGCAGGTGGCAGAACGCATTCGTGAATATCAGGCGCTCGGTATCACCAACTTTATCTTCTCCGGCTACCCGCATCTGGAAGAAGCCCATCGTTTCGCTGACCTGGTCATGCCGCTATTGCCGCTGGCAGGCCACGATCAGCCGAAGGCGCGTAGCGTCAATACCGGCCCGTTTGGCGAAACCATCGGCGGCGATAAGCGTCCGGTGAAACAGGTCAGCGCAAGCTGAGGAGGCGCGTATGTTACACCGATTTGTGAAGGCGGTGGGCTATGCAAACTGAACCGCACGTGGTGATTGTCGGCGGCGGATTTAGCGGTGCGGCGGTGGCGATTCATCTCCTGCGCCTGGCGCCGGTTGGCGTGCGGGTCACGCTGCTGGAGCCGCGCGAGGTGCCCGGCGCGGGCGTGGCCTACTCCACGACCGAACCGAGCCATCGGATTAACGTTCCTGCCGCGCGGATGCAGCTTGCCGGTGAAGAGGAGGGCGCGTTCGATCGCTGGTACCGCAGCCAGCCCGCCTTTGCGGATGACCCGCATGCCCTGCTGGCAGATGGCGCGGTCTATCCGCAGCGCGGTCAGTTTGGCCGCTATGTCGCCCAGCGTTTCGCCGAGGAGGCGCGCGCCAGCGGCGGGCGGCTGACGCATCTGCGCGAGCAGGCGCTGAGCGTTAATCATGGTGAAGTTGTCACCGACGGCGGGCGTCGGCTGCAGGCCGATCTGCTGGTGCTGGCCATCAGCCATCCGCCGCCGTCGCTGCCGTCGCTGGCGACGCCGTTCGCAACGCATCCGGCGCTCATCGCTAACCCCTGGCGAGCGGGCGTGCTGGCAACTATCGCCCCGGAAGCGAGCGTCGCGGTCATGGGCACCGGCCTGACGATGGCGGACACCGTCGCGACCCTGACGCGTCTGGGCCATCGGGGGCCGATCGCGGCATTTTCACGCCGCGGGCTGCTGTCCCGCAGCAATCTCAGCGGCAGTAGTGAACCCTGGCCTGGCGAATACGATCGCGGAACGCTGCGCCAGCGGCTGCGGCAAATCCGTCTGGATATCGAGCGCGCGGCGGAGCAGGGACAGGCCTGGCAGGTGGTGCTGGACGCGGTGCGTAATCAGGGGCAGAGCATCTGGCAGGGGCTGACGGTGGCCGATCGCAAGCGCTTCCTGCGTCATTTGCGCAGCTACTGGGACGTTCACCGCTACCGTATCGCTCCGCAGGTCGCCGGGGTCCTTGAGCAGCGCCAGCGCGACGGCAGCCTGCGGGTGCTGGCGGCCAGGCTGACGGCGCTGGAAGGCGACGCGCAAAAGCTGGCGCTAACCCTGGCTCCCCGGCGCGGTGAAACGCTGCGGGTGAGCGCTGACCACTTTATTTTAACCACCGGCCCGGCGCACGGCGGGTTGACCGACAGCCAGCCGCTGCTGCGTCAGCTGAGCCAGCGTGGGCTGATTCGCGCCGATGCGTTCGGCCTTGGCCTGGACGTCGATCGCCGCTCGCGGGCGATTGGCCGGGAAGGGCGGATTACGCCCAATCTGCTGGTTTCCGGACCCGCCGCGCGGGCGTATTTCGGAGAATTAATGGGGCTGCCGCAGGTGGCCGACCATGCCGCCGCCGTGGCCGACGAAGCGCTGCGGACCCTGGGCGTCAAACAATCCGCCCGATGTCCGGCGTTCTGAACGCCTTTTATCCCCTGATTCCTTTAATGATTATGCGCGCGTCCCGACAGCGGGGCGCGCCGTGGAGAGTGCTATGTCATCACAACGTGAAATTCGTCTGAACGCTTTTGATATGAACTGCGTCGGCCATCAGTCGCCGGGGCTGTGGGCCCATCCGCGCGACCGCTCCTGGCAGTATAAAGACCTCGAGTATTGGGTCGACCTGGCGCGTCTGCTGGAGCGGGGCAAGTTTGACGGGCTATTTATCGCTGATGTGCTGGGAGTCTATGACGTGCTGAACGGCAACGGCGATGCGGCGATCCGCCAGGCGGCGCAGGTGCCGGTCAACGATCCGCTGGCGCTGATTACGCCGATGGCGCTGGTGACGGAGCATCTGGGATTCGGCCTGACCGCTTCGCTCTCTTTTGAGCATCCCTATCCGTTCGCCCGCCGTCTTTCAACCCTCGACCATCTGACCAAGGGGCGAGTGGGCTGGAATATCGTGACCTCCTATCTTGAGAGCGGGGCGCGTAATATTGGCCAGAAAGCGCAGACCGACCACGACGCCCGCTACGACTATGCCGATGAATATCTGGAGGTGGTCTATAAGCTGCTGGAGGGGAGCTGGGAGGATGGCGCGGTGCTGCGCGACAGGGAACGTAAGATCTTCAGCGATCCGCGAAAAATTCACCCGATTAACCATCAGGGGAACTTCTTCTCGGTGCCGGGGATCCACCTCTGCGAGCCGTCGCCGCAGCGTACGCCGGTACTCTATCAGGCGGGCGCCTCCAGCCGCGGCAAGCAGTTCGCCGCCGGCCACGCGGAGTGCGTATTTGTCGGCGCGCCGTCGAAAGTGCTGCTGAAAAAGACGGTGGCGGATATTCGCCGTCGCGCCGAGGAGGCCGGGCGCGATCCGCGCAGCATCCTGATCTTCAATATGCAGACGGTCATCGTCGGCGAAACCGACCGTGAAGCTCAGGCTAAATGGCAGGAGTATAAACCGTACGTCAGCTACGAAGGGGCGCTGGCTCTGCTCTCCGGCTGGACCGGCATCGACCTTGGTCAGTATCAGCCGGATCAGGTGCTGGAGTATCTGCATACCAACGCGATTCAGTCGATGGTAGAGGCGTTTTCCACCGCCGATCCGAACAGCCAGTGGACCGTGCAGAAGCTGGCGGACTGGGCGGGGATCGGCGGCTTCGGGCCGCTGGTGGTCGGCAGCCCGCAGACGGTCGCCGATGAGCTGCAGTCCTGGGTCGAAGAGACCGACGTCGATGGGTTTAACCTCGCCTATGCGGTGACCCACGAAACCTTCCGCGACGTGGTGGATTTGCTGGTTCCGGAGCTGCAAAAGCGCGGCGTGTTTAAGCAGGAGTATCGCGAGGGAACCCTGCGCGAGAAGCTGTTTGGCGCCGGCCCGCGGCTGGCTGCGCCGCATCCGGGCGCAGGCTATCGCTACGGCGCGCAGGTCGCGGTCGGAAGTGAAGAAAAGGTGAGTTAATTTTGCCGGTCCCCCTCTCCCCGAAGGGGGAGGGCTGAACTATGGGGCGGGAGGTTTTTCCCCGGAGGCGGCGCTTGACGCGCCTGTCCGGGCTACGGATCCACCGCCGTCTGCGGGCCGGTAGCCCGGGTAAGGCGCCTGCGCCGCGACCCGGGAAGGGAAGACTTACTGCTTATCCAGCGACCAGGTCGCGCTGCGAACATCGACTTTCACCGGCAGCAGGCCGATACGGGTGAAGGTATCCGCCAGCGCCTGCTGTTCGTTATAGACCGCAGGCGTCATACGCTCGGCGCCATAAGGCAGACGCGCCAGCGTCTTCAGCCAGATAGCCTTATCCAGCCCGGTTGAGGTGGAGAGGATCCCGGCGGCATCGTCCTGATGACTGTTGGCCCATTCGCTCAGTTTACCCAGCTCATCCACCACCTGCTTTGCGGTATCCGGATAGGTGTCGGCAAATTTGCGGCTGGCCAGGTAGAAGGTGTAGTGCGGCACCAGCCCTTCGGCATTGCCAATCTGTCGCGCTTTGGCGTTCGTTTCCACTTCGGCGAGGAACGGATCCCAGATAACCCAGGCGTCAATAGCGCCGCGCTGGAAGGCGGCGCGGGCGTCAGCAGGCGGCAGATAGACCGGCGTGATATCTTTATAGCTCAGCCCGGCTTTCTCCAGCGCGGTCACCAGCAGGTAGTTTACGTCGGAGCCTTTATTGAGCCCCACGCGCTTGCCCTTAAGATCGGCCACGCTCTTAATTGCCGAGTTTTCCGCCACCACGATGGCCTCGGTTTTTGGGTTCGCCGGGGAGTGGGCTAAATAGACCAGATCCGCCTGCGCCGCCTGAGCAAAGGCCGGCGGCGCATCGCCGGTGGCGGCGAGGTCGATGCTGCCGACGTTCAGCCCTTCCAGCATCTGCGGCCCGGCGGGAAATTCAATCCAGCGGACGGCGATACCCTGCTTTTTGAAGCTTTCATCGAGGGTGCCGCGATATTTAAGCAGCGCGAAGATATTAGCTTTCTGATAACCGATATTCACGGTCTCCGGCGCTTTCGCCAGCGCGGAAGCGGATAAGCCTGCAAGCAGTAGCAGCAGCGCCGGGCGGGATAATCTGAGCATGATTTGTTCTCCTTGAGCGGTTTTTCCGTAAGGTAACAAATCGTCTTTATAACTAATAAATAACTAAATTATCATTTATATAACATAAATGAAGGAGGAGGGCAGGGAAAGGAAGCCCGGCATGCCGCAGCATACCGGGAGGGGGCGTTAATCGCAGGCGACAATCTTCATTGCCAGGCCGCCGCGCGAGGTTTCACGATATTTGGCGTTCATATCTTTGCCCGTTTCGTACATGGTCTCGATGACTTTATCGAGGCACACCCGCGGCTCGCTGGTGCGGCGCAGGGCCATACGCGCGGCGTTGACCGCCTTGACCGCTGCGATAGCGTTACGCTCGATGCACGGCACCTGCACCTGGCCGGCAACCGGATCGCAGGTGAGACCGAGGTTGTGCTCCATACCAATTTCCGCCGCGATGCATACCTGACCCGGACTGCCGCCAAGCAGTTCAGCCAGACCGGCCGCCGCCATTGAACAGGCTACGCCGACTTCACCCTGGCAGCCCACTTCGGCGCCGGAAATCGAGGCGTTCATCTTATAGAGCGAGCCAATGGCGCTGGTGACCAGCATATAGCGCGCCAGCGAGTTGGCGTTCACTTTGCGGATGAACTTGTCGTAGTAGGCCAGCACCGCAGGTACGATACCGCAGGCGCCGTTGGTCGGCGCGGTCACGACGCGTCCGCCGGCGGCGTTCTCTTCGTTAACCGCCAGGGCGAACATGTTAATCCAGTCAACGACCGCCATCGGGTCGCTGTTGGTGTTGTCCTGGCTTACCAGCATCCGGCGCAGCGCGGCGGCGCGACGCGGCACCCGCAGCTTGCCCGGCAGAACCCCCTCGGTGGTGATGCCGCGCTCAATTCCGCTGCTCATCACTTCCCAGACCGCGGCAAAATGCTGCTCCAGCGCTTCTTTACTGTGCAGCGCCAGCTCGTTTTGCATCATCAGCCCGGAGAGCGATAGCCCGCTTTCGCGGCAGTGGCGCTGCAGATCTGCGGCGTTTTTATACGGATAAGGTACGGCGACCGGCGCCTCGCGGGTCACGCCGAAATGGTCTTCATCGACGATAAACCCGCCGCCGATGGAGTAATACGTCTGGCTGTAGAGAACCTTCTCGCCGCCGAGGGCGGTAATACGCATGCCGTTTTCATGCCGCGACAGGTTGTCGGCGTGGAAATTCATGCACTGATCGACCGGGAACGCCACTTCCTGCTGGCCGTTTGCCAGCATCAGGCGGCCATGGGTGTTGACGTCCTGGATAAAGCCGGGAATCGCGTCGATGTCGACGGTATCCGGCAGGTTGCCCGCCAGGCCCATAATAATCGCGATATCGGTATGGTGGCCTTTTCCCGTCAGGGAAAGGGAGCCGTAGACATCGACGACGACTTTGGTTACCTCGGAAAGCAGCCCGCGCTCAATAAGATCGTCCGTGAATTGTTTGCCCGCTTTCATCGGTCCAACGGTGTGGGAGCTGGAAGGGCCAATGCCGATTTTAAAAATATCGAATACGCTGATCATGATGCATCCAGTGCTGTCGGGAGCGCCGCCGTCAGGCGGCGCGGGGGATATTAACTAAACAGAGAGTAGAAAATCGCGGAGATAGCAATCAGGCCCATAATCACCACGAAAACGTTGCTGACGTGGCCGCTGTATTTACGCATCGCCGGGACTTTCTGAATCGCGTACATCGGCATCAGGAACAGAATCATCGCGATAATCGGGCCGCCCAGGGTTTCGATCATCCCGAGGATGCTGGGGTTCAGCGTCGCCACAATCCAGGTGGTGACCAGCATGAACAGGGCGGTGATTTTGTTCAGTTTATTGATTTCGATGGACTTGCCTTTACCGCGCAGGGATTTAATCACCATGCCGTTAAAGCCTTCGCGAGCGCCCAGGTAGTGGCCAAGGAAGGATTTAGTGATGGCGATCATCGCAATGATCGGCGCCATCCAGGCGATGATCGGCGCGTTAAAGTGGTTCGCCAGGTAAGACAGAATCGAGATGTTCTGATCTTTCGCCGCCGCCAGATCCGCCGGGGAGAGGCTCAGTACGCAGCTGAAGACGAAGAACATGACGGTCAGCACCATCATGATGTGCGCGCGGGCCAGAATGCTGGAGCATTTTTTCTCTGCGCCCTGGCCGTACTCTTCGCGTTTCGCGACGGCGAAGGAGGAGATGATCGGCGAGTGGTTAAAAGAAAACACCATCACCGGAATCGCCAGCCACAGGGTCATCCACAGGCCGTTGCCGGTCGCGGTCGCGCTGCTCAGGGAGAGGGTTTCCAGCGCCGCGCCGTTCCACTGCGGGATCAGATAAAAGGCCAGAATCATCAGCGCGACCACGAACGGGAACACCAGCACGCTCATCGCTTTCACAATCATCTGCTCGCCGAAGCGCACGATGGTCATCATGCCGACAATCAGAATCAGGGAAAGAATGGCGCGAGGCGGCGGCGTTATGTGCAGCTGGTGCAGCATAAAGCTTTCCACGGTGTTGGTGATCGCCACGCTGTAGACCAGCAGAATCGGGTAGATGGCGAAGAAGTAGAGCAGGGTAATCAGCTTACCTGCGCCAACGCCGAAATGCTCTTCGACCACTTCAGTGATGTCTTCGCCCGGATTCTTACCGGACAGCACGAAACGGGTCATCCCGCGGTGGGCGAAGAAGGTCATCGGGAAGGCCAGAATCGCCATGATGATCAGCGGGATCATGCCGCCGACGCCGGCGTTGATCGGCAGAAACAGGACGCCCGCGCCGATAGCCGTGCCGTACAGGCCCAGCATCCACATGGTGTCCGTCTTACGCCAACCGCTACGGGTAGCATCCGAAACGATGGTGCTGGTTTGAGTGGTTTCCATCTGTATCTCCTGGAGGAAGCAACAAAATCTATTGAATAAAAAAGACCAAATAATATGAAATTCGTTTGTTTACGGTTTTTTAGGCATTTTATCCGTAACAATTGGTGCGGGAAGATACATTTATATGGTGAATGCATCAGTGATCGCGATCTCAAATGCAATAATCCACTTTAAATGTAAGCAATTTTAGTCCAACAGCCTGTTTCTGGTGATCAGCCAGAGATTTGTGGCGCGGAGGCTATCATTTTCAGCATATGAGAGAATAGTGGCGCGACGTAATAACGAGGTTTTTACTGTAAAAATGCGAAGTTCTCGACGTTTTTACGTTAAAAGGCGTTTTTCCTGGTGATATTTATTGCAGTTTTTGGAAACGCAAACGATTGGCTTTTGTAAAGGCGATGCTAAAAATTCATAAAAGGAATGATTTATCTGGAAAGCATACGGGCGAATGGAGAAGCGAAAAAGCGGAGAAAGAGTGCCGCCCGGGCGGGGAGAAATAGCCCGGGGGCGTAAGCCGCCGCCCGGGAGAAGAGGAGAAGAGAACTCAGGAACAGATTTCGTAGCAGGGGATGTAAGCGGTGCCGCCCGGCAGCTTCATACGATGCTGCGCCACAAAGCCCTGCAGCAGATCGTCCATGCGGCGCATCATTGCCGGGTCGCCGTGAATCTTATACGGGCCGAATTTCTCGATAGCCTGGATACCCACCTCTTTAACGTTACCGGCGACGATACCGGAGAAGGCGCGGCGGAGATCCGCTGCCAGCACTTCCACCGGCTGGTCCGGATAGAGTTTAAGGTTGGCCATATTCTCATGGGTCGGATCGAACGGCATCTGCAGGTCCGGCGCAATGCGCATCGACCAGTTGAAGCTGTAGGCGTCGCCGGTCTCGCGGCGATTCTCTTTCACCATCGGCATCGCTTTTTTCATCTGCCGGGCCACTTCCGCGGCGTCGTCAACGATAATGCGATAGTGACGACGGGCGGCTTCACCCAGCGTATGGACGATAAACTCATCCAGCACGCGGAAATAATCGGCGCTCTCTTTTGGCCCGGTGAGAATCAGCGGCAGAACCTGCGACTTGTTCGACGGGTGCATCAAAATGCCCAGCAGATAGAGCAGCTCTTCCGCCGTGCCCACGCCGCCCGGGAAGATGATGATGCCGTGGGCGATGCGCACGAACGCCTCCAGGCGTTTTTCGATATCCGGCATGATGATCAGTTCGTTCACCAGCGGGTTCGGCGGCTCGGCGGCGATAATCGACGGCTCGGTCATACCGATAAAGCGGCTGTCTCTGTAACGCTGCTGCGCGTGGCCGACCGCGGCGCCTTTCATCGGCGCTTCCATCGCGCCCGGTCCACAGCCGGTACAGATATTCAGTTCGCGCAGGCCCAGCTGGGTGCCGACGCGGCGGGCGTACAGATATTCGTTTTCGTTAATCGAGTGGCCGCCCCAGCAGACAATCATGTTTGGCGCTTCGCCGACGTGCAGGGCGCGGGCGTTACGCAAAATGGAGAATACCAGGTTGGTGATATGCACCGAGCTTTCAAGATCGAGATTCGGGAAGCGAACGGTGTTGTGGATCTGGCCGTAGACGAACAGGATATCGCGCAGTACGGCAAACAGGTTGGCCTGCAGGGAACGGATAATACGCCCGTCAACGAAAGCGTCTTCCGGCGGGTTGATCAGTTCCAGCTTCACGCCGCGTTCGCGACGCAGCACGTTAATATCGAAGTTTTCAAAACGAGACAGAAGCTCCTTGCTGTTATCGGTCAGGCTCCCCGAGTTGAGCACAGCAAGCGAGCAGTTGCGAAAGAGTTGATACAGGTCACTGCTGGCGGTGCGTTTAAGCATATCCACTTCCAGCTGCGACAGCATATCCATTGAACCAAGCGGGCTAACATGTGTAATCAAGTGAACTCCTTACAGGACGATTATCGTCTTCCTGTGATTACAATAGCCCTGCTGATGGCGTTTTCACAACCTTGCGCGCGGGTTAACGCGCGCAAATTGTGAAAATGTTTACTATTGACGGGCGAGGCGACCGGTGGCCGGCACAAAATCGGTATTGCTGCGCCACGGGTTGATATCAAGACCGCCTCGTCGCGTGTAGCGCGCATAAACGGAAAGGGCTTCCGGCTGGCAGAAACGCTGAATGTCATTGAAGATGCGCTCTACGCACTGCTCGTGGAACTCGTTGTGGTGGCGGAATGACACCAGATAGCGCAGCAGCTTTTCGCGATCGATTTTCGCCCCGCGATACTGGATTTGCACCGACCCCCAGTCTGGCTGGTGGGTAATCAGGCAGTTGGATTTCAGCAGATGGCTGACCAGGGTCTCTTCGACCACTTTGCCGGCCGCGGCGTCCTGCAGGTAATCGGCGCTGAACTGGTAATTATCGATTTCAATATCCTGATCGTCGATGCAGGTACCGTGCAGATGAGCGACCGGCTGGCCTTCGAGCTCATCGAGGCGATACAGCGCTACCTTCACTTCTCCTTGCGCACAGGCGCTGAGATCGCGCGCCAGCGTCGCCTCGACCGCCTGCCAGTCGGCAAAGCGCGTCTGGTTGAAGCTGTTGAGATAGAGCTTAAAGCTTTTTGATTCCACCAGGTTTACGGTGGTATCGCTGAGCTCCACGTGGCCCACGGCGACCTGCGGCAGGCCTTTGGCGTTCAGCCAGGAGAGCTCATACAGCGTCCAGATATCGGCACCGTGAAACGGCAGGTTATCGGCGTGCAGATCCAGCGGGTCGCGGTTCAGGCTGCGCGGGACGCCCTGAAGCAGGCTTGCGTCGTAGGTATCGCGGTAATCGGTTGATTTTCCGAGCGTCAGGCCAGCCAGCGCCTGATGATTATCGTAAGAAGACATGTTTCACCATAGTTAAAGCGGTTACACTATATGCCAAGTGTATCCTGTCTAACGTGAAGAGAGAAACCGGTGGACCAGCAAACCGCAGAAGCGCTACAAGCATTTACCCAACGTTATTGTGAGGCGTGGCAGCAGCAGCGCTCCAGCCTGCCGCGCAGCGAAGAGCTTTACGGTATCCCGTCGCCGTGCGTCAACGGCACGGATGATGACGGCGTTTTCTGGCAGCCGCAGCCGTTTTCATTAGCACAAAATATTGACGCGGTTGAACGGGCGCTGGAGATTGTGGTACAACAACCGCTTCATGCTTATTATACCACTCAGTTTGCCGGCGATATGCAGGCGCGTTTTGCCGATGAAACTGCCGATGAAACCATGACGCTGCTGCAAACCTGGAGCCCGGATGATTTCCAGCGGGTGCAGGAGAATCTGATTGGTCATCTGCTGGTGCAAAAGCGTTTGAAGCTGTCGCCCACGCTGTTTATCGCCACGCTGGACAGCGAACTGGAGGTCATTTCGGTCTGTAATATGAGCGGTGAAGTGATCAAAGAGACCCTCGGCACCCGAAAACGGACGACCCTTTCTCCCTCGCTTGCGAGTTTCCTTAATTCCCTTAAGCCAGTTCTGTAATCCACAGTACCCAAACTTTTGTGAGAGATCTCTTACAAGACCTGTAAGAGATCGTCATCATTTAAGCCGATCCTTCAGGGGGCGTATTTTAAGAAATATAATATTTTTCAAGTGATTAATGATTTTCTCATTAAGGATACTGACGATTAATCTTAAGATATTGTCTTAACAAGGGTTGTAAGACAGGGCGGAATCAGGGATTCTATACACATCGACAGGGAGTTGATAAAGGAAGTGAACATCAGGATGATGACGCTTCTGCAGGACCCGCCGGGATGGCGTTGCAAGGACAGGCTTCAGGATGAAGCACAGGATAACGCAGGATTGCGTAAAAGGACACCTCCAGGAAGGAGAACGAGAGCCGAGCGGGACGTTCGGTGGATCAGGAAGATCAGGACAGACTTAAGGATGAGTTATTTCGCATCGGGGTGGTGTGAAAGCAGGATGCAACTGTTTATGGATGAACATGGTCAGGAGACCTCAGGAAAAGTTTTCAAGGACGAGCAGGGAGCACCAATGTAGCTGGATTGCTGCAAAACGAACCGGGAGCACTGTTTTATACAGTGCTCCCTTTTTTTATTTCTCGTCTGAATTTGCTATTCTGCGCCGGTTTTTAACTCACCGAGGTTTCCCATGACTCTTGACCATCGCGTGCGCGAGCGCCTGCTCGCCATTGAAGCGCTGCTGCGCGAAACGGAACACTGGCAGGATAGTGCCCCCGATAGCCGCGCGTTTGCCAGCGAACAGCCGTTTTGCCTCGACACCATGGAGCCGCTTGAATGGCTGCAGTGGGTATTGATTCCGCGTATGCACCAGCTTCTGGAAAGCGGAACGCCGCTGCCGCAGAACTTCGCCGTTGCGCCCTATTATGAGATGGCTCTGGATAATGCTCACCCCGTGCGCGAGCGGGTGCTGGCCGAACTGGTCCTGCTGGATGCGCTGTTTGCCGGCGGCGAAGCCTGATGCTGGAGATTTTATATCAGGACCAGTGGCTGGTCGCGGTGAACAAGCCATCGGGCTGGCTGGTGCACCGCAGCTGGCTGGATCGTGATGAAAAAGTGGTGGTGATGCAGACCGTGCGCGACCAGATAGGCCAGCACGTGTTCACCGCCCATCGCCTCGACAGGCCGACGTCCGGCGTGCTGCTGATGGGGCTGTCGAGCGAAGCGGGAAGATTGCTGTCGCAGCAGTTCGAGCAGCATCAAATGCAGAAACGCTATCATGCGATCGCTCGCGGCTGGCTGAACGACGAAGCGGTGCTTGATTACCCGCTGGTTGAGGAACTGGATAAAATCGCCGATAAGTTTGCCCGCGAAAATAAAGACCCGCAGCCGGCGGTGACGCATTATCGCGGCCTGGCGACGGTAGAGATGCCGGTGGCGACCGGCCGTTACCCCACGACCCGCTATAGCCTGGTGGAGCTTGAACCGAAAACCGGACGTAAACACCAGCTACGTCGCCATCTTGCCCATCTTCGCCATCCGATTATCGGCGATAGCAAACACGGCGATTTGCGGCAGAATCGCAGCGCGGCGGCGCACTTTGGCTGCGATCGGCTGATGCTGCACGCCAGCCAGCTCTCGTTAACGCATCCCTTTACCGGCGAACCGTTGGTTATTCGCGCCGGTCTTGACGACGTCTGGATGCGCGCGCTGTCGCAGTTTGGCTGGCGCGGCCTTCTCCCGCTAAATGAAAGGGTTGAGTTTGCCGACGACTGCGGTCAGGATGAAGAGATACAGGTCAATTCAGGGAGATAGTCATGGCAGAAGTCGGAATTTTTGTCGGCACGATGTATGGAAATTCGCTCCTGGTCGCCGAAGAGGCGCAGGCTATTTTGAGCGGGCTGGGGCATCAGGCGAAAGTCTTTGAGGATCCCGAGGTCAAAGACTGGGAGTCGTATAGCGGTAGATATGTGCTGGTGGTGACATCGACCACCGGACAGGGCGATTTACCGGACAGTATCGTGCCCTTGTACGAAGGCATCAAAGATATGTATCAGCCGCATTTACGCTATGGGATTATCGCCCTGGGCGATAGCACCTACGCTAACTTCTGCGGCGGCGGCCTAAAGTTTGATGCGTTATTGCAGGAACAGGGCGGCACGCGCGTTGGCGAGATGCTGATGATTGACGCCAGCGAAGATCCGGAGCCCGAAAGCGTCTCTAACCCATGGGTAACGCAGTGGGCGTCGCTGCTCGATTAAAAAGTTTCGCCCTCTCCCTACACTAGAGGGCGCCCCTTTTTTACTGATGTTCAATGCCAGAGCCAGATTAACGGTCAAAAAGATCGTACCAATTCTCCACGTGGCTGGCTTCGGGCATTTGCCTTAAAACCTGTGTAATGCCAGGGCCTTTACCGGGCTATTTCACGGGGTCAAGAGAGTTGATTCACACTCCTGCCTTTTGCACCGCCGTTTCCGCCTCTGAACGCGCGCGGTTTTTCATTTCCGTGAACCATCCCCCATCTTATTAGGCATACGCCATAAATCACATTTACTCAGCCGGTGAAAGCTGTGTATTTGCACGGTGAGCCCGCCAGCCCCTCTTTTTATACTTTCCCTGCCAGTTCCCAATGCAGTGCCAGATATAACGAAAACAATGAAAAACACTAACACGTCATTCTGAGTACCCTACAGGTTGTGCTGTTCAGAATGAACGTAGCTAACGCTATGATTCAGGAGTGCAACAATGAGTTCATTAAGTCAGGCGGCGAGCGGCGCTGAAAAGCGCACCAATGCTCGCTACTGGATAGTGGTGATGCTGTTTATCGTCACATCCTTCAACTACGGCGACCGCGCCACCTTATCCATTGCCGGATCGGAGATGGCCAAAGATATTGGTCTTGACGCCGTTGGCATGGGGTATGTTTTCTCCGCGTTTTCATGGGCCTATGTGATCGGCCAAATCCCGGGCGGTTGGCTGCTTGACCGTTTCGGTTCAAAACGCGTCTACTTCTGGTCCATTTTTATCTGGTCCATGTTTACCCTGCTGCAGGGCTTCGTCGATATCTTCAGCGGCTTCGGCATTATCGTCGCGCTGTTTACCCTGCGTTTCCTTGTCGGCCTGGCCGAAGCGCCATCTTTCCCCGGAAACAGCCGTATCGTCGCGGCGTGGTTCCCGGCGCAGGAGAGGGGCACCGCGGTGGCTATCTTTAACTCCGCGCAATACTTTGCCACCGTTATTTTTGCGCCAATCATGGGTTGGCTGACCCATGAGGTGGGCTGGTCGCACGTGTTCTTCTTTATGGGCGGACTCGGGATTATCATCAGCTTTGTCTGGCTGAAGGTCATTCATGAACCCAACCAGCATCCGGGCGTGAACCAAAAAGAGCTGGATTACATCGCCGCTGGCGGCGCGCTGATCAACATGGATCAGGCGGCGGCCAAAGCTAAGGTGCCGTTTAGCGTAAAATGGGGGCAAATTAAGCAGCTGCTGGGCTCCCGCATGATGATTGGCGTCTATATCGGACAGTACTGCATTAACGCTTTAACCTATTTCTTTATCACCTGGTTCCCGGTTTATCTGGTGCAGGCGCGCGGCATGTCCATTCTGAAAGCCGGTTTTGTCGCTTCGGTGCCGGCTATCTGCGGCTTCGCGGGCGGCGTGCTCGGCGGGATTATTTCCGACTGGCTGATGCGTCGTACCGGCTCGCTGAACATCGCGCGTAAAACGCCGATCGTGATGGGGATGCTGCTGTCGATGGTGATGGTGTTCTGTAACTACGTCAACGTGGAGTGGATGATTATCGGCTTTATGGCGCTGGCCTTCTTCGGTAAAGGCATCGGCGCGCTGGGCTGGGCGGTCATGGCTGATACGGCACCGAAAGAGATCAGCGGACTGAGCGGCGGTCTGTTCAACATGTTCGGCAATATCTCCGGCATCGTGACGCCAATTGCGATTGGCTACATCGTTGGCACCACCGGTTCGTTTAACGGCGCGCTGATTTATGTGGGCGTCCATGCGCTGGTGGCGGTGCTGAGCTATCTGGTTCTGGTCGGCGATATTAAGCGTATTGAACTGAAACCTGTGGCAGGACAATCATCATGACAACGCAATCGAGCCCCGTTATCACCGACATGAAGGTTATCCCGGTTGCCGGGCAGGACAGTATGCTGCTCAATATCGGCGGTGCCCATAACGCGTACTTTACCCGTAATATCGTGGTGCTGACCGACAGCGCCGGCAATACCGGCGTCGGCGAAGCGCCCGGCGGCGAGGTGATTTATCAGACGCTGGTGGAGGCGATCCCGATGGTTTTGGGGCAGGAAATCGCCCGCCTGAATAAAGTGGTTCAGCAGGTGCATAAAGGCAACCAGGCCGCGGATTTTGACACCTTTGGTAAAGGCGCCTGGACGTTCGAACTGCGGGTGAACGCGGTGGCGGCGCTGGAGGCTGCGCTGCTGGATCTGCTGGGCAAGGCGCTCAACGTGCCGGTTTGCGAACTGCTGGGGCCGGGCAAGCAGCGCGATGCGGTGACCGTGCTGGGCTACCTGTTCTACGTGGGCGATCGTACGAAGACCGATCTGCCCTATCTGGAAAGCACGCCGGGCAGCCACGCGTGGTATCGCCTGCGTCATCAGGAAGCGCTGAACAGCGAGGCGGTGGTGCGGCTGGCGGAAGCCGCGCAGGATCGCTACGGCTTTAAAGATTTCAAACTCAAGGGCGGCGTGCTGCCCGGCGAGCAGGAGATCGAAACCGCCCGCGCGCTGAAGAAGCGTTTCCCGGATGCGCGCATTACGGTCGACCCTAACGGCGCCTGGCTGCTGGATGAAGCCATCGCCCTGTGCAAAGGGCTGAACGATGTGCTGACCTACGCCGAAGACCCCTGCGGCGCCGAGCAGGGCTTTTCCGGCCGCGAAGTGATGGCGGAATTCCGCCGCGCCACCGGTTTGCCGGTGGCAACTAACATGATCGCCACCAACTGGCGCGAAATGGGCCATGCGGTGATGCTGAACGCCGTGGATATTCCGCTGGCCGATCCGCACTTCTGGACCCTGTCCGGCGCGGTGCGCGTGGCGCAGCTGTGCGATGACTGGGGCCTGACCTGGGGCTGTCATTCCAATAACCACTTTGATATTTCACTGGCCATGTTCACCCACGTCGGCGCGGCGGCGCCGGGTAACCCCACGGCCATCGATACCCACTGGATTTGGCAGGAGGGAGATTGCCGCCTGACCAAAAATCCGCTGGAGATTAAGCACGGAAAAATTGCTGTTCCGGACGCGCCAGGACTTGGCGTTGAGCTGGACTGGGAGCAGGTACAGAAAGCGCATGAGGCGTATAAAAAGCTGCCCGGCGGCGCGCGTAATGACGCAGGCCCAATGCAGTACCTGATCCCCGGATGGACTTTTGACCGTAAACGCCCCGTTTTCGGCCGTCACTGATTTGAATAAGGACTAAATTATGAGCGCACAATTTTCGACCCCCGTTGTTTCTTCTATGCAGGTCATTCCGGTCGCGGGCCACGACAGCATGCTGATGAACCTGAGCGGCGCGCACGCCCCGTTCTTCACGCGCAATATCGTGGTGATCAAAGATAATTCCGGCCATACCGGCGTCGGTGAAATCCCCGGCGGAGAGAAAATCCGCACCACCCTGGAGGACGCGATCCCGCTGGTGGTCGGTAAGACGCTGGGTGAATACAAAAACGTGCTGACCGCCGTGCGCAATACTTTCGCCGACCGCGACGCCGGTGGACGCGGTTTGCAGACCTTCGATCTGCGTACCACAATTCACGTAGTGACCGGGATCGAAGCGGCGATGCTTGACCTGCTGGGCCAGCATCTGGGCGTGAACGTGGCGTCTCTGCTGGGCGATGGCCAACAGCGCAGCGAAGTGGAAATGCTCGGCTACCTGTTCTTCGTCGGTAACCGTAAAGCCACGCCGCTGCCGTATCAGAGCCAGCCCGATGACAAATGCGACTGGTATCGCCTGCGTCATGATGAAGCGATGACCCCGGATGCGGTGGTGCGCCTGGCGGAAGCGGCGTATGAGAAATATGGCTTTAATGACTTTAAACTGAAAGGCGGCGTACTGGCCGGGGAAGAGGAAGCGGAGTCCATCGTTGCGCTGGCGAAGCGCTTCCCGCAGGCGCGCGTGACCCTCGATCCGAACGGCGCGTGGTCGCTGGATGAAGCGATCAAAATTGGCAAATACCTGAAAGGCTCTCTGGCCTATGCGGAAGATCCGTGCGGCGCAGAACAGGGCTTCTCCGGACGCGAAGTGATGGCGGAGTTCCGCCGCGCCACCGGCCTGCCGACGGCGACCAATATGATCGCGACCGACTGGCGTCAGATGGGCCACACGCTGTCGCTGCAGTCCGTCGATATCCCGCTGGCGGATCCGCACTTCTGGACCATGCAGGGTTCCGTCCGCGTGGCGCAGATGTGCCACGAGTTTGGCCTGACCTGGGGCTCGCACTCTAACAACCACTTTGATATCTCGCTGGCGATGTTTACCCACGTGGCAGCGGCAGCGCCGGGTAAAATTACCGCCATCGACACCCACTGGATCTGGCAGGAGGGTAACCAGCGTCTGACCAAAGAGCCCTTTGAAATTAAAGGCGGGATGGTACAGGTACCGGCGAAACCGGGTCTGGGCGTGGAGCTCGATATGGATCGGGTGATGAAAGCCCATGAGCTGTACCAGAAACACGGCCTGGGCGCGCGCGATGACGCGATGGGCATGCAGTATTTGATCCCGAACTGGACGTTTGATAACAAGCGTCCGTGCATGGTGCGCTAAAGAAATACCGGTCCCTTCGGGGACCGGTTTCCTGCACGGCGTCGGGTAATCGTTCATTTTAAGGACAGCATATGAAGATAGTGATCGCACCGGATTCATACAAGGAGAGCCTGAGTGCGCTGGATGTCGCAACCGCGATAGAACAAGGTTTTCGGGAAATTTACGCCGATGCGGAGTACGTCAAGCTGCCGGTTGCCGACGGTGGCGAAGGAACCGTTGAAGCCATGGTTGCCGCGACCCAGGGATGCCGGATTGCGGTCACCGTCACCGGTCCGCTCGGTGAACCCGTGGAGGCCTTTTATGGCCTGTCGGGCGACAGGCAGTGCGCGTTTATTGAAATGGCGGCGGCAAGCGGCCTGGAGAGCGTACCGCCGGCGCGGCGAAATCCTTTGCTGACCACTTCATGGGGGACCGGCGAGCTGATTCGCCATGCGCTGGATGCCGGAGTGAGCCAAATTATTATCGGCATCGGCGGCAGCGCGACGAACGACGGCGGCGCCGGGATGGTACAGGCGCTGGGGGCGAAACTGCTGACCAAAGATAACCAGCAGATTGCCGCCGGCGGACGCGCGCTGGAGAGCCTCGCGCGCATCGACGTTAGCGAACTTGATAAACGCCTGGCCGGCTGTCGTATTGACGTCGCTTGCGATGTTACCAACCTGCTGACGGGACCACAGGGTGCGACGGCGGTATTTGGGCCGCAGAAAGGGGCGACGGCGGAGATGATCCCCTGCCTGGACAACGCGCTGGCCCATTTTGCCGATATTATCCATCGCGATTTAGAACTTGATGTGCTGCATCTTGAAGGCGGCGGCGCGGCGGGGGGAATGGGCGCGGGCCTGTACGCCTTTTGCGGCGCAAAGCTGCGGCCGGGCATTGAGATTGTGACCGATGCGCTCCATCTTGCCGATATCGTGGCGGATGCGGACCTGGTGATCACCGGCGAAGGGCGTATCGATAGCCAGACGGTTCACGGCAAAGTGCCGGTTGGCGTGGCGAGGGTGGCAAAACGCTACAACCTGCCGGTCATCGGCATTGCCGGGAGCCTGACGGCTGACGTCGGCGTCGTGCATCAGCACGGCCTGGATGCGGTATTCAGCGTGATTTATTCCGTTTGCACCCTGGAGCAAGCACTGGAAAATGCCGCCGAAAACGTGCGTATGACGGCGAGAAACGTCGCCGCCGTGCTGAAAATGGGCCGGCTATTATAGGTTTTCCCCCGGTCGCGAAGCGCAGACCGGGGCTCGCGTTTTATATCCTCTAAATCCCCAACAGCTTACAGGCTTCGCGCGCGACGTTGTCCATTTCATCCAGCAGCTCCAGAAACTCCGGCTCCATCTCCTCGGCGGCGGTGCCCGCGCGTAGCTGGCTCTCAAGGGTGTGACACAGTTTTTTCAGCCGCGGCACGCCGCTATAGCTACAGCTGCCGTGAAGCTTATGAATAAGATCCAGCACGCCTTCCGGCTGTTCTCCCACCAGCTGTTCTTCTACCTTGTTACGCACCTCCGGCATAAAGGCGAGCAGCATCTGCAGCATTTCCCGCGCCAGATCCGGTTTCATCGCCGCCTGACGCAGCGCCAGCTGCCAGTCGAGGGTGATGTCATGGTTAACGGGCGGCTCAACAGGCTCCGCGGCGACCTGCGGCGGTAGCGTCTTTCCCGGCTGGTAGCGCAGCAGCAGGCTGTAGAGCTTATCCTCCTCAATGGGTTTCGCCAGATAGTCGTTCATCCCCGCGCTGAGTAATTTCTCTCGCTGCCCTTCCAGGGCGTGGGCGGTCACGGCGATCACCGGCGTTTGCTGTTGATGAGGGAGCTGGTGAATCAGTTCGCAGGCGCGGATCCCATCCATCTCCGGCATCTGAATATCCATCAGAATCAGATCCTGCTGCGTTTCTCTGGCCCGCTCGACGGCGTGCTGGCCGCTGTCGCAGAGGATAACGTGCTGGACTAAATCCTCCAGCAGGGCGCCGATAAGCTTGAGATTCGCCGGATTGTCATCAACGGCCATGACCGTCATCGGAAGCTTCTTACTATCGGAACGCGGCGGCAGAACCGTCGGCTGCGTCTGGCAGGAGGCCGTCAGCGCTGGCAGTAAGCGCGTTGAGGTCAATGGCTTAAGCAAACAGGCGGCAATGCCGTCCTGGCGCAGCGTTTCGGCGCTGACCTGGGCGTGGCACGGCAGGGCCAGCACCAGATGATCGGCAAGCTTGCTGGCTCTTTCCAGCTTATCGCGATGCTGGCTCAGGTCGCGTATTGATACGGGAATGCCGGCCAGCAGGATATCGTAGTGAGCATCCGGTAGGGCGGTCATCGTCGGACTGTAAACCACCTCCAGCGGCGTTGTCGCCAGTAGCTCCATCGTACACTGCGCCGCCGCCGCGTTGGCCTCGATATAGGCCAGCTTTTTACCCGCCAGGCACTGGGTTGGCACGCTGTCGGGAACCGCGTTGGGGTTGAGGTCGAGGCTGATATGGAACCAGAACGTCGAGCCGCGATTAGGCTGGCTATGGAAGGAGATATCGCCGCCCATCTCTTTCACCAGCCGCTGGGTGATGACCAGCCCAAGTCCGGTTCCGCCGTGGCGACGGGAGATGCTGGCGTCGGCCTGGCGGAACGCCTGGAACAGACGCGACTGATCGCGTTCAGGAATCCCGATACCGGTATCGTGGATCTGGACTTCGATTTGTACTCTTGAGTTGCTGATGGCGCGCTGTTCCACCAGCACGTCGATATTGCCGTGTTCGGTAAACTTGATGGCGTTGCCCATCAGGTTGGTAATAATTTGCTGCAGGCGCAGCGGGTCGCCAATGACGTTATCCGGCACATCGTTTTTGATATTCAGCGTCAGCTCCAGCCCCTTATCGTGCGCCGAGTGCGCCAGCAGCGTGACCACCTCGTCCAGCGAAGTGCGCAGCAGGAACGGAATACTCTCCAGAATAAGCTTCCCGGCTTCGAGCTTAGAGAAGTCCAGAACATCGTTAATGATGGCCAGCAGATTATTCGCGGAACGCTCAATGGTCGTCAGGTGATCGCGCTGGGTGGTGTTTAAGTCGGTCTTCAGCGTCAGGCGGGTAAAGCCAATGACGCCGTTGAGCGGCGTGCGCAGTTCATGGGACATGTTGGCGAGGAATTCGGATTTGATTCGCGCCGCTTCCTGCGCGCGTTTTTTCGCCAGGTCCAGCTCGACGTTCTGGATTTCCATCTGTTCAAGCGTTTCCCGCAGATCCGATGTCGCCTGATCGACGTTATGCTGCATCTCTTCGTGGTAGGCCGCCAGCGACATAGCCATGGAGTTGATACCGTTTTTCAGCATATCCAGCTCGCCGAGCATAAAGCCTTCGACGCGGCTATCAAGCTGGCCCCGGCGGATGCGGTCAACGGTATTCACCATATTGCGGATCGGCCCGGTCACGTCGCGCATCAGCCGCCAGCCGAAGATCAGCGCAATACCGATACAGAACAGCATCATCACGCTGGAGATAAAGATCTCTTTGTACTGCTGTAGCCGCACCGATTTGAGATCCATCTCAAGCGCCACGTAGCCCAGCATATTATCCGGCATCTTGGCATCGCTTCCCGGCGATTCATCCGGTGAATAGCTTTCCGAGATAATAGGGGTACGCAAAATCATCAAATCGCCGTGGCGCACCACGCTCAGGCGGCGGGGAAAGGGTTCCCCTTTTGGCAGCTGAAGTTCGCCGGGATCGAGCTGAAAGTTAGAGGTGACGAACAGCCTGTTGTGCGAGTCGTAGATGGAAATGGCGCGCACAATATCGGAGTGGCGGCGGTGCAGTACGCTGATGAGCTGCCCGATTGACTCGCGGTTTTGCAAATTCATGCCATATTCACTGGAGACCGCCAGCGGTTCGATAATACTGGCGCCGGCATCCTCCAGCTGGCGCTGTAGGTCGTTATAGCGGTGTGCGACGAAGAAAATACTGAGCAGCAGACCGATCAGAACGGTAGGCGCCAGAATAAGAATCATCATGCGGGCACGAAGGCTGTAGTTGGTCATGCGGTTCCATTATGGGAGAATATACACATCATCTTTCAGGAGGCTGGTGCGTTGTTACTCTGGCTCATCCTGACCGAACTCTTATCCAGAGTCAGTATATTTAATTGAGACAAATCTCTACGATGGCGCAATTCTACTCTGCAAAACGGCGTGTGACGACGCGCCAGATCATAACCGTTACAGTAAATGACCTTGACCCCTTCGGCCAGGGCGTTGCGCGTCATCAGGGTAAGGCGCTGTTTATCAGCGGTTTATTGCCACAGGAGCAGGCTGACGTTGTTGTGGTCGAAGATAAAAAACAGTACGCCCGCGCCCAGGTTAAACGCCGTCTTAGCGATAGCCCGCAGCGGCAGGCGCCGCGCTGCCCGCATTTTGGCATCTGCGGCGGGTGCCAGCAGCAGCACGCCAGCATTGAACTGCAGCAGCAGAGCAAACGCGCCGCGCTCGCGAGGCTGATGAAGCGCGACGTTGATGACATTATAGCCGCTTCGCCGTGGGGCTATCGCCGCCGGGCGCGTCTGAGCTTGAATTATCAGCCAAAGTCCCAACAATTACAGATGGGCTTCCGCAAGGCTAACGCCAGCGAGATCGTCGATGTGGTGCAGTGCCCCGTTTTGGTGCCCACTCTTGGTGCGCTATTGCCCGCGGTACGTGAATGTCTTAGCGAATTGAAATCGGTGCGTCAGCTTGGCCACGTTGAGCTGGTGCAGGCGGATAACGGCCCGCTGATGGTATTGCGCCATACGGCGGCGCTTCCCGCGGCAGATAAAGAAAAGCTGGAACGTTTTTCGCAATCTCACGGTCTTTCCCTGTACCTCGCCCCGCAAAGCGAGATACTGGAACATATTCGCGGGGAAGCCCCCTGGTATACCTCGGACGGTCTACGCTTAGTGTTCAGTCCGCGCGATTTTATCCAGGTGAACGATGGCGTAAACCAACTGATGGTGCGTACGGCGCTGGAATGGCTGGATATCCAGCCTCAGGATCGCGTGCTGGACCTCTTTTGCGGCATGGGCAACTTTACCCTGCCGCTGGCGAAGCGTGCGGCGCAGGTGGTTGGCGTTGAAGGGGTTCCCGCGCTGGTGGCGAAGGGCCAGGAGAACGCGGCGTTGAACGGGTTGCATAATGTGACTTTCTTCCATGAGAACCTGGAAGAGGACGTCACCCGCCAGGCGTGGGCGAAGCACGGTTTTGATAAGGTCTTGCTCGACCCGGCGCGCGCCGGCGCGGCGGGCGTTATGTTACATATTATAAAATTAGCGCCGCGTCGGGTGGTGTATGTTTCATGTAACCCGGCGACCCTGGCGCGCGATAGCGACGTTTTATTGCAGGCGGGATATACCATTCAACGCCTGGCGATGCTCGATATGTTCCCGCATACCGGACATCTGGAATCAATGGTGTTGTTTGAGCACAAGAATCATTCAAATCGCAGTGAAGCGGCATCCTCAGAAGCAGGTGACTGAGATAAAAGACGAACGCCAGCGTTGACGCGGTTTGAAGGATGAAGTGTAAAAGTTGAGGCTTGCCGACTTCGGCAGGCGGTCCCTTAAGGAGAGGACAATGGTTGCGGTAAGAAGTGCACATTTAAATAAAGCTGGTGAATTTGACCCGAAGAAATGGATCGCGAGTCTGGGAATTTCCAGCCAGCAGTCGTGTGAACGCTTAGCCGAAACCTGGGATTATTGTCGAGAGAAAACGCAGGGGCATCTGCAGGCCGATCTCCTGCTATGGCGCGGCGTGGAGATGGTGGAAATTCTCTCCATGTTGAGCATGGATATCGATACGCTGCGCGCGGCGATGCTTTTCCCGCTGGCGGACGGCAACGTCGTCAGCGAAGAGATCATGCAGGAGAGCGTCGGGAAATCGGTCGTCACCCTGATCCACGGCGTGCGGGACATGGCCGCGATACGCCAGCTTAAAGCCACCCATACGGATTCGGTCTCCTCTGAACAGGTGGACAACATTCGCCGCATGCTGCTGGCGATGGTCGATGACTTCCGCTGCGTGGTGATTAAAATCGCCGAGCGCATCGCCCATCTGCGTGAAGTGAAAGATGCGCCGGAAGATGAGCGCGTACTGGCGGCAAAAGAGTGTACCAATATTTACGCGCCGCTGGCCAACCGCCTGGGGATCGGCCAGCTGAAGTGGGAGCTTGAAGATTACTGCTTCCGCTATCTGCATCCGGCGGAATATAAGCGAATCGCTAAGCTGTTACACGAGCGGCGCATCGATCGTGAACATTATATTGATGAATTCGTCAGCCATTTACGCACGGAAATGAAAACCGAGGGCGTCAAGGCTGAGGTCTACGGGCGTCCCAAGCATATCTACAGCATCTGGCGCAAAATGCAGAAAAAACATCTCGCCTTCGACGAGCTGTTTGACGTGCGGGCGGTGCGTATTGTCGCCGAGCGCCTGCAGGACTGCTATGCCGCGCTGGGGATCGTGCATACTCATTACCGCCATCTGCCGGATGAGTTCGATGATTACGTCGCCAATCCCAAGCCTAATGGCTACCAGTCAATTCATACCGTCGTGCTTGGCCCCGGCGGAAAAACCATTGAAATTCAGATCCGTACCCGCCAGATGCATGAAGATGCCGAGCTGGGCGTGGCCGCGCACTGGAAGTATAAAGAGGGCGCCAGCGCAGCGGCCAGCGGCGGGCGCGGCTATGAAGATCGCATTGCCTGGCTGCGTAAACTGATCGCCTGGCAGGAAGAGATGGCCGATTCCGGCGAGATGCTGGATGAGGTGCGTAGCCAGGTCTTTGATGACCGGGTTTATGTCTTTACGCCGAAGGGCGACGTGGTGGATTTGCCTTCGGGTTCGACGCCGCTCGATTTTGCCTACCATATACACAGCGATGTCGGCCACCGCTGCATCGGGGCGAAAATCGGCGGGCGTATTGTGCCGTTCACCTATCAGCTGCAGATGGGTGACCAGATTGAAATCATCACCCAGAAGCAGCCCAACCCCAGCCGCGACTGGCTGAACCCGAACCTTGGCTACGTCACCACCAGCCGCGGGCGTTCCAAAATTCACGCCTGGTTCCGCAAGCAGGATCGCGACAAGAATATTCTTGCCGGGCGACAGATCCTTGATGATGAGCTCGAGCATCTGGGTATCAGCCTGAAGGACGCGGAAAAGCATCTGCTGCCGCGCTACAACTTTAACGAGCAGGACGAACTGCTGGCGGCGATTGGCGGGGGCGATATTCGCCTCAACCAGATGGTTAATTTCCTGCAGGCGCAGTTTAATAAACCCAGCGCGGCGGAGCAGGATGCGGCGGCGTTAAAGCAGCTGCAGCAGAAAACCCACGCTCCGCAGAATCGCAGCAAAGACAATGGTCGCGTGGTGGTGGAGGGCGTCGGCAATCTGATGCACCACATTGCGCGCTGCTGTCAGCCGATTCCCGGCGACGAGATCGTGGGCTTTATCACCCAGGGCCGCGGGATCTCGGTGCACCGCGCGGATTGCGATCAGCTCGCGGAGCTACAGTCTCATGCTCCCGAGCGCATCGTTGACGCGGTGTGGGGAGAGAGCTACTCGGCGGGCTACTCGCTGGTGGTGCGCGTCCAGGCCAACGATCGTAGCGGCCTGCTGCGCGACATCACCACCATTCTCGCCAATGAGAAGGTCAACGTGCTGGGCGTTGCCAGCCGCAGCGATACTAAACAGCAGATGGCGACGATCGATATGACCATTGAGATCTACAACCTGCAGGTGCTGGGGCGCGTACTGGCGAAGCTGAATCAGGTACCTGACGTCATCGACGCCCGTCGTCTGCACGGCGGATAAACTCCCACGCTTATGTCAGCCGGGTCAGGCGCTACCGCCACCCGGCATTTTTTTATCAGGACAGACTTATGACTCAAATCGAACGCCTGCTCGGCATTATGCGGCGTCTGCGCGATCCGGAAAACGGCTGCCCGTGGGACAAAGAGCAGACCTTTGCCACCATCGCGCCGTATACCCTTGAAGAAACCTATGAAGTGCTCGACGCTATCGCCCGCGAAGATTTTGACGATCTGCGCGGTGAGCTGGGCGACCTGTTGTTCCAGGTCGTCTTCTACGCTCAGATGGCGCAGGAAGAGGGGCGCTTTGATTTTAACGATATCTGCGCCGCCATCAGCGACAAGCTGGAGCGCCGTCATCCGCATATTTTCGGCGAGGCGAGCGCCGGTAGCAGCAGCGAAGTGCTGGCCCGCTGGGAACAGATCAAAAGCGCTGAGCGAGCGGAAAAGTCCCAGCACTCCGCGCTGGACGACATCCCGCATAGCCTTCCGGCGCTGATGCGCGCGCATAAAATCCAGAAACGCTGCTCGGCGGTAGGCTTTGACTGGACCTCTCTGGGGCCGGTGCTGGATAAAGTGCACGAAGAAATAGATGAAGTGATGCACGAAGCGCAGCAGGCCGTGGTGGATGAAGCTAAACTGGAGGAGGAAGTGGGCGACCTGCTGTTTGCGACGGTCAATTTATCCCGCCATTTAGGGGTAAAAGCCGAAGTTGCGCTGCAAAAAGCCAACCTGAAGTTTGAGCGCAGGTTCCGCGAAGTTGAGCGGATTGTCGCCGCGCGCGGCCTGGAAATGACCGGCGTTGACCTCGATACCATGGAGCTGGTGTGGCAGGAAGTAAAACGCCAGGAAACTGATCTCTAAAGAGTTTTCGTGATCAAGCGCTATTTGTGTGATTTTTTAAATAACAAGCGCTTGATTTACGTCAAAAACATTTCGCCAAAAGCGGCTATTTTCTCACTCCCTGCGTTTGTGTGGGCCTGATGAAAAGGAGGGATAATGAAAGTTTGTGGCGTCAGTCATGATCGGGTATACTGCTTTCCCGTCCTGGTTATTCTATCGTCTTTTAAACCTAACTTCTCAGGTTCAGCATGACAACGAACTATATTTTTGTGACCGGCGGGGTCGTATCCTCTCTGGGTAAAGGCATTGCCGCAGCTTCCCTCGCAGCCATTCTCGAAGCCCGCGGGCTTAACGTGACCATGATGAAACTGGATCCGTACATCAACGTCGATCCGGGCACCATGAGCCCAATCCAACACGGGGAAGTGTTCGTTACTGAAGACGGCGCTGAAACCGATCTGGACCTGGGTCACTACGAGCGTTTCATTCGCACCAAGATGACCCGTCGCAACAACTTCACCACGGGTCGTATTTACTCTGACGTCCTGCGCAAAGAGCGTCGCGGCGACTATCTGGGTGCCACCGTTCAGGTTATTCCGCACATCACCAACGCGATCAAAGAGCGCGTGCTGGCCGGCGGTGAAGGCCATGATGTGGTGCTGGTTGAAATCGGCGGCACCGTTGGCGATATTGAATCGCTGCCGTTCCTTGAAGCGATTCGCCAGCTGGCGGTGGATATCGGTCGTGAAAACGCGCTGTTTATGCACCTGACCCTGGTGCCGTACATGGCCGCCGCGGGTGAAGTCAAAACCAAGCCGACCCAGCACTCCGTTAAAGAACTGCTCTCCATCGGTATTCAGCCTGACATTCTGGTCTGCCGCTCCGATCGCGCTATTCCGGCGAACGAACGTGCCAAAATTGCATTGTTCTGCAATGTGCCGGAAAAAGCCGTTATTTCGATGAAAGATGTCGATTCCATTTATAAAATCCCGGGCCTGTTGAAATCTCAGGGTCTGGACGATTATATTTGTAAACGATTCAGCTTAAACTGTCCGGAAGCGAACCTGGCCGAATGGGAACAGGTTATCTACGAAGAAGCGAACCCGGCAGGTGAAGTCACCATTGGTATGGTCGGCAAGTACATTGAACTGCCGGACGCCTACAAATCGGTGATTGAAGCGCTGAAACACGGCGGTCTGAAAAATCGCGTCACCGTCAACATCAAGCTGATTGATTCGCAGGATGTGGAAACGCGCGGCGTCGAAATTCTGAAGAATTTAGACGCAATCCTGATTCCTGGTGGCTTCGGCTATCGCGGGGTTGAAGGTAAGATTGCCACCGCGCGCTACGCGCGTGAAAACAACATTCCATACCTGGGCATTTGCCTGGGGATGCAGGTTGCGCTGATTGAGTTCGCGCGCAACGTAGCGGGGATGGAAAACGCCAACTCAACGGAATTTGTGCCAGACTGTAAGTACCCGGTCGTGGCCCTGATTACCGAATGGCGTGATGAAGACGGTAATGTCGAAGTCCGCTCTGATAAGAGCGATCTCGGCGGCACGATGCGCCTCGGCGCGCAGCAGTGCCAGCTGGCTGAAGATAGCCTGGTGCGCCAGCTGTACGGCGAGCCAACCATTACCGAACGCCATCGTCACCGCTACGAAGTCAACAATATGTTGCTGAAGCCGATTGAAAATGCGGGCCTGCGTATTGCGGGCCGTTCCGGGGATGATCAGTTGGTCGAGATCATCGAGGTGCCTAACCATCCGTGGTTCGTCGCCTGTCAGTTCCATCCGGAGTTTACTTCGACGCCGCGTGATGGCCATCCGCTGTTTGCTGGCTTTGTGAAAGCCGCAGGCGAGTACCAGAAGCGTCAGGCGAAGTAAAAGAGTTAGAACGGCAATGCACCCATCCGGGTGCATTGTTTGTCTGGAGTTTTAGTTTAACTTGTACTGAGGAAAACCTAATGTCCAAAATCGTTAAAGTCATCGGTCGTGAAATCATCGACTCCCGTGGTAACCCGACTGTTGAAGCCGAAGTACACCTGGAAGGTGGTTTCGTCGGTATGGCAGCTGCTCCGTCAGGTGCTTCTACTGGCTCCCGCGAAGCGCTGGAACTGCGCGATGGCGACAAATCCCGTTTCATGGGTAAAGGCGTACTGAAAGCTGTTGGCGCGGTTAACGGCCCGATCGCTCAGGCAATCCTTGGCAAAGATGCCAAAGATCAGGCTGGCATCGACAAAATCATGATCGACCTGGACGGTACTGAAAACAAATCTAACTTCGGTGCGAACGCCATCCTGGCCGTCTCTCTGGCTAACGCCAAAGCTGCCGCTGCTTCTAAAGGTCAGCCGCTGTACGAGCACATCGCTGAGCTGAACGGTACCCCGGGCAAATACTCCATGCCGGTTCCGATGATGAACATCATCAACGGCGGCGAGCACGCTGACAACAACGTCGACATCCAGGAATTTATGATTCAGCCGGTTGGCGCTAAATCCCTGAAAGAAGCCGTACGTATGGGTTCTGAAGTGTTCCACAACCTGGCTAAAGTTCTGAAAGCTAAAGGTATGAACACCGCTGTTGGTGACGAAGGCGGCTACGCGCCGAACCTGGGCTCCAACGCTGAAGCGCTGGCTGTTATCGCTGAAGCGGTTAAAGCTGCTGGCTACGAGCTGGGCAAAGACATCACCCTGGCGATGGACTGCGCGGCTTCTGAATTCTACAAAGACGGTAAATACGTTCTGGCCGGCGAAGGCAACAAAGCGTTCACCTCTGAAGAATTCACCCACTTCCTGGAAGAGCTGACCAAACAGTACCCGATCGTCTCCATCGAAGATGGCCTGGACGAATCTGACTGGGACGGTTTCGCATACCAGACTAAAGTACTGGGCGACAAAATCCAGCTGGTTGGTGACGATCTGTTCGTAACCAACACCAAGATCCTGAAAGAAGGCATCGAGAAAGGCATCGTTAACTCCATCCTGATCAAATTCAACCAGATTGGTTCTCTGACCGAAACTCTGGCTGCGATCAAAATGGCGAAAGACGCTGGCTACACTGCCGTTATCTCTCACCGTTCTGGCGAAACTGAAGATGCGACCATCGCTGACCTGGCTGTGGGTACCGCTGCAGGCCAGATCAAAACTGGTTCTATGAGCCGTTCTGACCGCGTTGCTAAATACAACCAGCTGATTCGTATCGAAGAAGCGCTGGGCGAAAAAGCACCGTACAACGGTCGTAAAGAGATCAAAGGTCAGGCATAAGCCTGTCTTAATCTGATATGAAAAAGCCAGCCTTCGGGCTGGCTTTTTTTATACCTGCAAAAGCGGCTACTTAAAATCTACCGCCATTTGCTGCGGGATAGAAAGCCCGCGCGTGGTCTGTACGCAGCGGTCAATGTAATCGGTAAAGCGCGGCGGTTTTGGCATACCCATGCTGAGCAGCTTGTCGTTGCTGAATCGTACGTTAAGCGTGGCGAAGGCGCCGTACAGGCGCATGGCTTTTAGCATCAGCCGTTCGTTGCAGGGGCCAAAAATAGCCTTCAGCTCACGGCGCATTTTGACCAGCGTTTCATAGCTGACCTGCGCGTATTTATCGCCGACCGGCGCCTGCTCGAGGGCGGAGGCCATCGCGTTATCGATATCCGCAAACCTTACGCTGTTTTCCTCTCCCGCGGAAATATGCACCACCTCTCCGCGCGCCAGCGGGCTGGTAAGCAGCATCAGCAGCGCATCGGCGCAGTAATCGACGGGGATTACATCGATGCGGTCTTCCATCGAACACATAAATTTTTGCAGCATCAGCCCCATGCTGAACACCCAGAAGATGCTGCTGGAGGGCTGACAGCCGTGATGAGTGTGGCCAACAACAATAGAGGGACGGGCGATCGCCAGCGGTAGCGTTGGGCACTCCTGCCGCATGAGACGCTCAATTGTTGATTTAGAGTGGGTGTACTCGACCAGATGCTCGGCGCGTTCACGAAACGCCGTGCTTTCCGCTACCAGCGAATCGGGGTCTGGCGAGCAGGACATCGCGGTGCCCACGTGCAGAAAGCGCTCAAGGCCGCCGACCTGAGCCATCCGCCGGGCAAACTGCAGCGTGCCTTCGACGTTGACCTTCCAGATAAGCGGATTATTACCAAATGAGGCGACGGCGGCGCAGTTGAGCACGTGGGTAACCTGATTCAGGCGCGGGTCGTCGAGAAAGGGCTGCGGATTGGCCAGATCCCCCAGCAGAATGTTGCCGGGCGTCAGGGCCGTTAATCTCTCTTCGCTAATATTGAATTTTCGCAGGTTTTCCTTTACCCGTTCTACGGCAGCTACACTATTATCTGCACGAACTAACAGTAATAGATTAGGCGCATTCTTTTTATTCAGAATGCTTTCTAACACTGCTCCACCGAGAAAACCGGTCGCGCCAGTAATTAATAATGTATTCATGAATGCAGTCTCATTATGGTTGGTTGACTGGATTCTAGGCGCGGAAAATTAAACGGATATTAAATGGAAAATGAACATAAGGTGCGGTTTATTAAGGTTATTTTAAGATAATTTAGCGTCGTGGATCGAATTTGACCCTAAGCTATGACAATAAATTCATTATTTCGTGTATCCATTTGTACATCGTTGAAATTTATTATTTTTAAGTTTGTTATTTTATTTTTGGCTTTCAAAATTATACATGTTTTGTTACACCAAAAATTTTAGCCGTGCCGCTTAATAGTCGCCTGATGATTATCAGGCTAATTAAATCAGCCGGTGCGGGATAATGGAATCGGCCAGCTGCCGGAGGTTTATCATTAAGGTTTAGGTTCTACCCACCACGCGGCGCAGCGCGGGACAAGATCTGCGCGGGCAAATCTGCGATAATGCGCGCTCACAACCCTAAGCAGAGATGATTATGCAGTACCCGATTAACGAGATGTTCCAGACCTTGCAAGGCGAAGGTTACTTCACCGGCGTTCCCGCCATTTTTATTCGTTTACAGGGATGCCCGGTTGGTTGCGCCTGGTGCGATACCAAACATACCTGGGATAAGCTTGCCGATCGGGAAGTGTCGCTGTTCAGCATTCTGGCAAAAACCAAAGAGAGCGATAAATGGGGCCCGGCGAGCAGCGAAGATCTGCTGGCTATCATCGGGCGTCAGGGCTGGACGGCCCGCCACGTGGTCATTACCGGCGGCGAGCCCTGCATTCATGATTTAACGCCGTTAACCTCTTTACTGGAGCAAAACGGATTTAGCTGCCAGATTGAAACCAGCGGCACCCATGAAGTGCGCTGCACGCCGCATACCTGGGTGACGGTGTCGCCAAAGGTGAACATGCGCGGCGGCTATGACGTACTCTCTCAGGCGCTACAGCGGGCTGATGAAATTAAACATCCGGTTGGACGCGTGCGCGATATCGAAGCGCTGGATGAGCTGCTGGCAACGCTGGCCGATGAAAAGCCGCGTATTATCGCGCTTCAGCCGATTAGCCAGAAAGATGACGCGACGCGCCTGTGCATCGAAACCTGTATCGCCCGCAACTGGCGCTTATCGATGCAGACGCACAAGTACCTCAATATCGCGTGATATAAAAAACCCTGATAGCGCAGGGCTATCAGGGTCTTATTCAGCTAAAGGCACTATCACTCGCCGCGATAGACGCAGCCCGCGGTGCAGGTTTCTTTGATCATCACCGCGCTCAGCAGCGGTACCCGCGGTTTCATCTGCTCCCAGATCCATTTTGCCAGCACTTCGCTGGTCGGATTGGACAGCCCGGGAATATCGTTCAGGTAGTAATGGTCGAGGCGATCGTAGATGGGTTTAAACGCGGCCTTCAGCTCGGCAAAATCCATGATCCACCCGGTATGGGGATCGACTTCACCGGTAATCTCCAGGCGCACCATAAAAGAGTGGCCGTGCAGGCGACCGCACTTATGACCTTCCGGCACGTGCGGCAGGTGGTGAGCGGCTTCAAAGGTGAAATCTTTAAACAGCGTGGTGGACATCTTTTCTTCTCAATATGGCAAAAAACCGCCGTAGGGTACCGGAAAGCACATTTTTTCGCATTAACTAAAACGGCCCTGAGCGGAAAATAGCCACATTCATCCAGCCTGTTCAAATTAATTGCCTATATTTCATGGGCTTATTTAATCGATTTTGTTGTTAATAACTATAACTAAAACAGGTTAGTCCATTTGGTTATTTGTTATTTCCATCCTTTATTTAGTTGTTACTATTTGCACCGTTAACCTACTCACTCGTCATACTTCGAGCCGCATGTGCGTTGGCAATAACTCGGCCCAGCCTTGGGCTTTGCCCTGATGGGCGCTGTGTCGCTGCCTGCAACTCGAATTATTTAGAGTAAATACATTATCTTCTGTTTATCACGCTGACAGGGCGTGAATCACAGCTTTGCTTACTGGAACATAACAACGCATGACGACACAGGCCCCACCTTCCAATTTGCTACCGCTGAGTCCGGAGCAAATGGCGCGCCTTCAGGCGGCCACGACTGACTTCACGCCCACCCAGCTGGCCTGGGTTTCCGGCTATTTTTGGGGGGTGCTGAACCAGCAGCCCGGCGCGGCGGTTGTTGCGCCAGCCCAGGCGGCTGAAGTACCGTCCATTACCCTGATTTCGGCATCGCAAACCGGCAACGCCCGCCGCGTCGCTGAAGCGCTGCGCGACGATCTGCAGGCCGCGCAGCTGAACGTGAAGCTGGTCAACGCAGGCGACTATAAATTCAAACAAATTGCCTCCGAAAAGCTGCTGGTCGTGGTGACGTCAACGCAGGGTGAAGGTGAGCCGCCGGAAGAAGCCGTCGCGCTGCATAAATTCCTGTTTTCGAAGAAAGCGCCGAAGCTGACCGATACCGCATTTGCCGTGTTTGGCCTCGGCGATACCTCCTATGAATTCTTCTGCCAGTCCGGCAAAGATTTTGATAATAAGCTGGCCGAACTGGGCGGTGAACGCCTGCTCGACCGGGTTGATGCTGATGTAGAGTATCAGGCCGCCGCCGCCGAATGGCGCGCTCGGGTGGTTGAGGCGCTGAAAGCGCGCGCCCCTGCCGCCGTCCCGTCTCAGCTGATTGCCAGCGGATCGGTGAACGAGATCCACACCAGCCCCTATACCAAAGAAGCGCCGCTGACCGCGACGCTGGCGGTGAATCAAAAAATTACCGGTCGCGATTCTGAAAAAGATGTGCGCCATATTGAAATCGACCTCGGCGACTCCGGCCTGCGCTATCAACCGGGCGATGCGCTGGGCGTCTGGTACCAGAACGATCCGGCTCTGGTGAAAGAGCTGGTAGAGCTGCTGTGGCTGACGGGCGAGGAGCCGGTCACGGTTGACGGCAAAACGCTGCCGCTCGCCAAAGCGCTGGAGTGGCACTTCGAGCTGACGGTCAACACCGGTAACATCGTGGAAAATTATGCCACCTTAACCCGCAGCGAATCCCTGCTGCCGCTGGTGGGCGATAAGGCACAGCTCCAGCATTACGCCGCGACCACGCCGATTGTCGATATGGTGCGTTTCTCCCCGGCGCAGCTGGATGCACAGGCGCTGGTCGACCTGCTGCGCCCGCTGACCCCGCGACTGTACTCGATCGCTTCTTCGCAGGCGGAAGTGGAAAGCGAAGTCCACGTCACCGTTGGCGTGGTGCGTTATGACATCGAAGGCCGCGCCCGGGCCGGTGGCGCTTCCAGCTTCCTGGCTGACCGCGTCGAAGAAGATGGCGAAGTGCGCATCTTCATCGAGCATAACGATAACTTCCGTCTGCCCGCTAACCCGCAGACGCCGGTGATCATGATTGGCCCCGGCACCGGCATCGCGCCGTTCCGCGCTTTTATGCAGCAGCGCGCGGCGGAAGGCGCGGAAGGGAAGAACTGGCTGTTCTTCGGCAACCCGCACTTTACCGAAGATTTCCTTTATCAGGTGGAGTGGCAAAGCTACGTCAAAGAAGGCGTGCTGAGCCGCATCGACCTGGCCTGGTCCCGCGATCAACAACAAAAAGTCTACGTTCAGGACAAGCTGCGCGAGCAGGGGGCCGAACTGTGGCGCTGGATTAACGACGGCGCCCATATTTATGTCTGCGGCGATGCCAATCGTATGGCAAAAGACGTTGAGCAGACGTTGCTGGAAGTGATTGCCGAATACGGCGCGATGGACGCCGAAGCGGCGGACGAATTTTTAAGTGAGCTGCGCGTTGAGCGCCGTTATCAGCGAGATGTCTACTAATGAGCGAAAAACATCCAGGCCCGCTGGTGGTCGAAGGTAAACTGACTGACGCCGAGCGCATGAAGCTCGAAAGCAACTACCTGCGCGGCACCATTGCGGAAGATTTGAACGACGGCCTGACCGGCGGTTTTAAAGGCGATAACTTTCTGCTGATCCGTTTTCACGGTATGTACCAGCAGGATGACCGCGATATCCGCGCCGAGCGCGCGGCGCAGAAGCTGGAGCCGCGTCACGCGATGCTGCTGCGCTGCCGCCTGCCGGGCGGGGTGATCACCACCAAACAGTGGCAGGCGATCGATAAATTCGCCGCCGATAACACCATCTACGGCAGTATCCGTCTGACCAACCGTCAGACCTTCCAGTTCCACGGCATTCTGAAGAAGAACGTCAAGCCGGTGCACCAGATGCTGCATTCGGTCGGGCTGGACGCGTTGGCCACCGCCAACGATATGAACCGTAACGTGCTGTGTACCTCTAACCCGTACGAGTCCCAGCTGCATACTGAAGCCTACGAATGGGCGAAGAAGATCTCCGAGCACCTGCTGCCGCGCACGCGCGCCTACGCCGAGATCTGGCTGGATCAGAAGAAAGTCGCCACCACCGATGAAGAGCCGATCCTCGGTCAGACCTATCTGCCGCGTAAGTTCAAAACGACCGTAGTGATCCCGCCGCAGAACGATATCGATCTGCACGCGAACGATATGAACTTCGTGGCCATCGCTGAAAACGGCAAGCTGGTCGGTTTCAACCTGCTGGTCGGCGGCGGTTTATCGATTGAGCACGGCAATAAGAAAACCTACGCCCGTACGGCGAGCGAGTTTGGCTATCTGCCGCTGGAGCACACTCTGGCGGTGGCGGAAGCGGTGGTCACGACCCAGCGCGACTGGGGTAACCGTACCGATCGTAAAAATGCGAAAACCAAATACACCCTCGAACGCGTTGGCGTTGAGACCTTTAAGGCGGAAGTGGAACGTCGGGCGGGCATCAAGTTTGAGCCGATCCGTCCGTACGAATTCACCGGCCGCGGCGATCGTATCGGCTGGGTGAAGGGTATCGACAATAACTGGCATCTGACGCTGTTTATTGAAAATGGTCGTATCCTTGATTATCCGGGTCGTCCGCTGAAAACCGGCCTGCTGAAGATTGCGAAGATCCACAAAGGCGAATTCCGCATTACGGCGAACCAGAACCTGATTATTGCCAGCGTACCGGAAGATCAGAAGGCGAAGATCGAGAAGCTGGCCCGCGATCACGGCCTGATGAACGCCGTCACGCCGCAGCGCGAAAACTCTATGGCCTGCGTGTCGTTCCCGACCTGCCCGCTGGCGATGGCGGAAGCCGAGCGTTTCCTCCCGTCGTTTATCGATAAAGTCGAGGCGGTGATGAGCAAACATGGCGTTGGCGACGAGCATATCGTTACCCGCGTTACCGGCTGCCCGAACGGCTGCGGCCGCGCGATGCTGGCGGAAGTGGGGCTGGTCGGTAAAGCGCCGGGCCGCTATAACCTGCACCTTGGCGGCAACCGCAGCGGGACGCGTATTCCGCGTATGTATCGGGAAAATATTACCGAGTCGGAAATTCTCGATTCGATCGACGAACTGGTAGGGCGCTGGGCGAAAGAGCGCGAAGCGGGTGAAGGCTTCGGCGACTTTACGGTGCGTGCGGGCATCATTCGCCCGGTGCTCGACCCAGCCCGTGATTTCTGGGAATAACATCCAGGTGCCCGGTGGCGAGCAGCGATCCGGGCCTGTGGGTTTTGTAGGCCGGGCAAACGCAGTACCGCCCGGCGAAACAGGCAAGCGAGGTTCTTATGTCCGTACTCGATCTAAACGCGCTGAACGCATTACCGAAGGTCGATCGTGTTTTGCAGCTGGCGGAAACCAATAGCCAGCTGGAAAAGCTGAGCGCGGAAGCGCGCGTCGCGTGGGCGCTGGAAAACCTGCCGGGCGAATATGTGCTCTCTTCGAGCTTTGGTATTCAGGCGGCGGTGAGCCTGCATCTGGTCAATCAGGTGCGCCCGGATATTCCGGTCATTCTGACCGATACCGGCTATCTGTTCCCGGAAACCTACCAGTTTATCGACGAGTTAACGGACAAACTCAATCTGAACCTGAAGATCTATCGGGCGAAGGAGAGCGCCGCCTGGCAGGAGGCGCGCTACGGTAAGCTGTGGGAGCAGGGCGTTGAGGGTATTGAAAAGTACAATGATATTAACAAGGTCGAGCCGATGAACCGGGCGCTGGAAGAGCTGAATGCGCAAACCTGGTTTGCGGGCCTGCGCCGCGAGCAGTCTGGCAGCCGCGCCCACCTGCCGGTGCTGGCGATCCAGCGCGGCGTGTTTAAGGTGCTGCCGATCATCGACTGGGATAATCGTACCGTCTATCAGTATCTGCAAAAGCACGGCCTGAAGTATCACCCGCTGTGGGATCAGGGCTATTTGTCTGTGGGGGATACCCACACCACCCGGAAATGGGAGCCGGGGATGGCGGAGGAAGAAACGCGCTTCTTTGGTCTGAAAAGAGAGTGCGGGCTGCACGAAGGCTAATGTAGCCCTGTGGGATTTCCACAACATCCGGCTAAAACAGCAGAACCCTTTTTTGACCTGGTAAGCCATATTGGCGACGATTTTACAGTAAAAAGGGTATCTGCTATCTAATTCTTCCGGCTTCAGCACACTGTTGTCATGGTGAAGCCTGGCGCTATGGTCATTCACCAGAATATAACCGCTGACTTGTCGCCGGGCCTCGTCCTTGTCTGCGTGGAAGGCTGAAAGATGGGCTGCCGGGATTTGCCTCGATTTTCAGCCTCCCGGCGTCATGGATTTTTCTGCAACTACAAATCTGCTTTGACAAAATCTCCATCGATCATGAACTATTATTCCTGGTCTTTTAAACTATACCCATTAAGAATATAAGTGATTTATGTTTCATTACGATATTATCTCATAATTATCCGTTGTGATTGAGGTTCTCATTTGTACCTTGCTTGACACAGGCCACAAATTGTATTTATATTTTTGAGTCAGGGCGAATGCAGAAAGAATATATTTCGGATTTTCTCTCATCATTCGAATACCACAATATTTTCTGAACGCCTCGATTTCCCCATTTTTACTGGCTGTTGCTGGGGAGTTTTTTCTTAAATAAAGCGCAAGGTAGCGTCATGTCATTAGAAAAGGAAATAGTACCTAAAGGTGATTATCATTCTTCCCTGGAAGTTATAGTCGAAAATAGTTACGCCACAAGTGCCGGTAAGCTCGTTGTCTACCTCGAAGGCGGTCATTTCAATCGGCAATTTGGCGCAGACGAGTTTGCGCTTAACACGCTATCTGATGCCGTTGCTTTCGGAAAAAAACTTATCAGTAAATATCAAAAAAATATCAAACTCGTTTACGGTATTCTGGTAGACGATCTCGGGATTGCCTGTTCTGAAGATAGCTGTACTCTCCCTCAACTCGAAAAGATATCAGAACCGCAAACGGCTGGAGAACTTCCTGAGGAAATTGAATTTTTTATCCAAAAAAATACTCTCATCAAACGCGATAAATTAATGCTTTTTTCCGAGCGAACCAGTAAAAATCGGTCCATCGAAAGTATAAAAAAGAAACTCAAGGACAATACGGAAGGATTATTGATTACTGAAAATGGATCTCATACTGAAATAAAGTTATCAGTCCCTGATGTCATTCCTTTTGTCTTAGCAAGAAAAAATGGTGACGTTTTTACTGCTAAATGTCCAGCTATCATTTTCCAACACTATAAAGATATACTTTTCAAACTTAAACAGCGATTTACAGAAGCCCGTGACTTTGTGATCATCGACTGGTCTGATTTTTCAGATCACAATAAGGTGGTACAAGGCCGCACCGCATTAACTGTTATGCAAAAACCGCAAAATCATAATCTCACCATCGCTAATATATTTTTTGGCGATGATGAAGGCCACATCGCTAAAATGGAATACAGTGCCGTATCGTCTATAAAAGCAGACCCTATGGTTGTCTAACAGGAAGTGGATATAAACATGATTTATCTGGATAATAACGCAACAACCAACATGGCTCCTGAAGTCCGCGCTACTGTTATACACTGCTTTGACGAATACTTCGCCAATGCATCTTCTGTCAGTCATTATGAAGGGATCAGAGCGCAAAATTATTTAGAAGAATGCAGGGCCATTGTGGCACAAATGATTGGGGCTAATGCGGAATTTATCACTTTCAATTCTGGTGCTTCTGAAGCAAATAACACGGTTATTCGAGCGGTGTCTGATTACTTCTTACACACCGGCAAGGTTCATATCATTACCAGTTCGATCGAGCACGAATGCCTGCTAAAAGTTTGTGAGTATGTCAGGCGACACGGTGTCGACATTACTTTTCTGCCTGTCGATCGTCTGGGACGCGTCTCCATTGAGGCTCTAAAAGAGGCTATCCGTCCAGAAACTCGACTAATTTCTGTCATGGCAGCGAATAATGAAACTGGTGTTCTACAGCCTCTGGATCAAATTGGAATTATAGCGCGCCAGCACGGTATATTATTCCATAGCGATGCCGCCCAGCTCGTGGGGAAACTCCCCTTCTCGGTGACACAGTCCAGCCCTGATTTTGTCAGTTTTTCAGCTCATAAATTCTATGGCCCCAAAGGCGTCGGCGCACTCTACAGCTCACGGCCTGACATCCTCCGGCACTCGCCACTCATTCATGGAGGAGGTCAGGAGTCAGGCATCCGTAGCGGCACAGTGAATCTTCCGGCTATTGCTGGAATGGCAAAGGCTGCTGAGCTGTTTATCTCCTCATATCCGCAGCGCATTGCGTTTCAAAAAGAGATGAAGAGTTATTTTATCGATCTCCTCGAATCAATAATGCCGGACGTTGTGATAAATGGCTGTAGGACGCAAAGCCTGCCTAATACCGTGAACTTCTCTTTGCCTGGCATTAAGTCCAGTATGCTTCTGAAAAAACTCAAAATGAAAGTTGCGCTCAGTAGTGCCTCAGCCTGTCATTCAACGGAACAAAAACCCAGCCATGTTTTAAGCGCTATGGGGCTGGATGATGCCTTGCTTCAAGGGGCAATTCGCATGAGCTTTAGCCATATGACGGAGCGTGAAGAACTTAAAACAGCAGTGGAGTTGCTTGCCGGTACAGCACAGCGCCTGGGGGGGATTAAATGAAGCCCAGAGTGCCAAAACGCTGGGTTGCCGAGCTATTGCTGGCCGTTGTCGCGGCGGGTTGGGGGATTGGTTTTCCGGTTATGAAAATGGTGGTCAATACCTATCCGGTAATGATGGTGTTAGGGCTACGCTTTCTGCTTTCGGCCTTCTTTTTGCTGCCGTTCAGCTTGAGAGGATTGGGAACATTATCGCGACAAACATTTCTGTCTGGTCTACTACTGGGTCTGCTATTGGGAACTTCATTTGTGTTCCTTATTTATGGTCTTCAGTTAACAACGGCCTCAAATACCGGTTTTCTTGCGGGGCTCAGTGTCATTTGGGTGTTATTGCTCACGGGACCATTGATGGGGAAACGCCCCTCTTTTGACGCGATATTAGCGACATTGTTTGGTCTTGCGGGTTTATATCTGATGGCCGATATCCAGGGATGGCAGCTCCATCTGGGAGATGGGTTGGTCGTTATTGGATCGTTGTTCACCGCCATACATATTATTGCGCTCGATCGTTTCTGCGCGCGTCATAATAATATGACACTAACGTTTTTACAGATCTCTACGATGGCCGTAATCTTTCTGGGACTACAGCACATCAGCGGAGGTGAGATTCTCCCTCGTAACTGGAGTAGCAAGCTTGTCATCGCGCTAGGGATAACGGCAGTCTTTTCTACTGTCATTGCTTTTTGGGTTCAGGCGCATTTCCAGCGGTATTCAACGCCAACGCGAGCCGTTCTGATTTACAATCTGGAGCCGGTGTTTTCCGCACTATTCGCACTCTGGTTATTGCATGAAACGTTTTCCGCCAATGTTATTTTCGGGGGAGGATTGATTCTGATAGGGATGTGCCTTCCGGGTATTCTGAAGATATTTTCGAAGCGCTCTAACGTAAATCCAACGGATCGGTTACGCGGATTGTAGCGGTGTGTTCAGACGGTGCCCAGCCAACGGTACAGGAAAACCCCTTTTCCCCGCAGGTTGACCAGCAAGCTGAATGACTTCTGGCTGTGGAGACGGCGAGAGACATACCGCCTGCTGATTGAGCGAGGATTGTTAAAAAAGCACTCCCGGAGAAGTGCTAGCGGTATTAAAAAATGAAAACGCATCATGGCGACAGTCCTTGTTGCCGGATTTTATCGTTAGTCTATTTTGAGGCGGGTCTCTTCTCCGCCTTCGCCAGCTCTTTCACCAGCGGTAGCATCACTTTCATCACATCGCGTCCGCGATGCTCAATACGCCCCGGCAGCGCTTTATCAATATACTGTAGGTTATCCAGCTGTACGTCATGCCAGCTCGTGCCCTGCGGGAAGCTGCGTGATTTGCTCCGCTGCTGATAACCGTCTTTCTTACCTAATGACCAGTTGGTCGCTTCCACCGACAGTACCGGGATCCCGGCGCTATCAAAAACGCTGGCGTCGTTGCAGCAGCCGGTGCCTTTCGGGAAGTCCCGGTTCATCCCTGGATTGGTGAAGGCCGCTATGCCGTGGCTACGGGCGATAGCCAGCGCCCGGTCGCGGGTGAGCTTGCGCACCGATGCTGGCGTGCTGCGGCCGCTATTAAAGTACAGCTTATCGCCCACGACCAGGTTATCGAGATTAATCACCAGCAGGGTGTTTTTCTTTTCCGCGTCGCTCATGCGCTTAAGCAGATTCTGCGCACCCAGCCGGCCTTCTTCTTCACCGCTGGTGGCGACGAAGCGAATACCGTAACGGGTAGGAACGTTCTTTAACTGTTCAGCAAGTTCCAGCATGACGCCGAGACCCATCGCGTTGTCGTCTATCCCCTGCAGGGTCAGGCCGCCGAGGTTGTTTTCAACATCTTTATCGCTCTGCGGCGCGTAGGTATCCAGGTGCGCCATGATAATAATCTGCTGGCGTGATTGGCCTTCATGAGCGGCGATCACCGTACTGCCGGTGGCGTTATGCCAGTTTTTACGCTGATTGCTATCGGTATAGACGTAGCGGGTATTGAAGCTGCGCACATCGCTCTGGTAGCCCATCTTGGCGAACTGCTGGCGGAGATAATCGGCCGACAGCATCTCGGCCGGCGTGCCGGTCATTCTTCCGGGATAAAAGGTGGCGATATGACGAGCCTGGGCATTGGCGGTTTCGCCCGGGGCGCTGAATGCCGGGGCGGCGGAGAAGACAAAACCTGCGCTCAACGCCAGGGGGAGCAGGCGACGGCACAATGCGGAAAACATAGGGGGTCCTTTAGCACTTAAAACAATTTCACCCGCGTAGTATGAAACTGTGACCGGGGTTAAACAATTTCAATCGCTCTTAAATGGTGGAAAAACCGCGTGTTAAGCACTTTTTGATATTTGCTTTCCCAGGTCGTTATTCTTTTGAGTAACAACTCATTCCATTTCGTAATTTCATTTGCTCTAAACCGCACCCTATAGTCGCTCTATTGCTGATTGTAAGAGAGTTGTTGCGCAGTGGAATACTTGCCGATATTTGCCGAAGTGAAAGACAGACCCGTGCTGGTGATCGGCGGCGGCGAGATAGCCGCGCGTAAGATTACGTTTTTGCTGCGTGCTGAAGCGAAGGTGCAAATTGTCGCCGAAACGTTGATACCGGAACTTGCCGAAAAGGTCGAGCGCGAGGAAATTCAGTGGCGGGCAACCGTATTCGAAGAGCAGCAGCTTGACGACGTATTCCTGGTGATTGCCGCCACGGAAGATGACGAGCTGAACCAACGCGTTTATGTCGCGGCTAACGCGCGCTATCGGCTGGTCAACGTCGTGGATAATCAGGCGCTGTGCTCGTTTGTCTTTCCATCCATTGTCGATCGTTCTCCACTGCTGGTGGCTATCTCTTCCAGCGGAAAAGCGCCGGTGCTGTCGCGGATTTTGCGCGAAAAAATCGAAGCGCTGCTGCCCACCAACCTGGGTCGGCTGGCTGAAACGGCGAGCTACTGGCGTCACCATATTAAAACCCATCTGAAAACCACCGCCGAACGCCGCCGCTTTTGGGAGCGCGTGTTTACCGGTCGCTTTGCCAGCCTGATGCTGGCGGGCAATAAAGATGAAGCGGAAAAAGCGCTGGAAGATGAACTTCTTCAGCCGGAAAAACGCCCTGGTGAAATTATTCTCGTCGGGGCAGGGCCAGGCGATGCCGGATTGCTGACCCTGCGCGGCCTGCAGGCCCTTCAGCAGGCGGATGTGGTGTTTTACGACAACCTGGTCACCCCGGAAGTACGTGAACTGGTGCGCCGGGACGCGGAGACAATCTGCGTCGGCAAAAGCGCCGCCGGCGTATCTGTACCGCAGCAGGAGATCAACCGCCTGCTGCTGGAAGCGGCGAAAACGGGCAAAACGGTGATTCGCCTGAAGGGCGGCGACCCGTTTATTTTTGGCCGCGGCGGTGAAGAGCTGCAGGCCGCAGCCGCAGCGGGCATTCCGTTTCAGGTCGTCCCGGGCGTCACGGCGGCGGCGGGCGTAACGGCTTATGCCGGTATTCCGCTGACGCATCGTGATTATGCCCAGAGCGTAACCTTTATTACCGGGCACTTTGGCGCTGAAAATTCGCCGCTCGACTGGGCGCGGCTGGCGCAAAGCGGCCAGACCCTGGCCATTTATATGGGTAGCCTGAAAGCGGCGGAAATCAGCGCTCAGCTGATCGCCAACGGCCGCGGAGGCGATACCCCGGTGGCGGTAATCTCGCGCGGCACTCGCGCCGATCAGCAAACGAAGACCGGCACATTACAACAGCTTGAAAACCTGGCGAAAGACGCCCCGATGCCCGCGCTGCTGGTGGTGGGTGAAGTGGTGCAATTACATCAACAGCTCGCCTGGTTTCAACACACCTCATCCTCAGACGCCTTCAAGGCTTCTGTAGTAAATCTGGCTTAAGGAACGGTTATGGACCAAAAACGACTTACTCACCTGCGGCAACTGGAGGCGGAAAGCATCCATATCATTCGTGAGGTGGCCGCCGAATTCTCTAACCCGGTGATGATGTACTCCATCGGCAAAGACTCCAGCGTGATGCTGCATCTGGCGCGTAAAGCGTTTTATCCAGGCACCCTGCCGTTCCCGCTGCTGCACGTCGATACCGGCTGGAAATTCCGCGAAATGTACGAGTTCCGTGACCGTACCGCTAAAGCCTACGGCTGTGAGCTGCTGGTGCACAAAAACCCGGAAGGGGTGGCGATGGGGATTAACCCGTTCGTGCACGGCAGCGCCAAGCATACCGATATCATGAAAACCGAAGGCCTCAAGCAGGCGCTGAACAAATACGGCTTCGATGCCGCGTTCGGCGGCGCCCGTCGCGATGAAGAGAAATCCCGCGCTAAAGAGCGTATTTACTCCTTCCGCGACCGCTTCCACCGCTGGGATCCGAAAAACCAGCGCCCGGAGCTGTGGCACAACTATAACGGCCAGATTAACAAGGGCGAAAGTATCCGCGTGTTCCCGCTCTCCAACTGGACCGAGCTGGACATCTGGCAGTACATCTATCTGGAAAATATTGAAATTGTTCCGCTGTACCTGGCGGCGGAGCGTCCGGTGCTGGAGCGCGACGGGATGCTGATGATGATCGATGACGATCGCATCAATTTACAGCCCGGCGAGATGATCAAAAAACAGATGGTACGCTTCCGCACCCTCGGCTGCTGGCCGCTGACCGGCGCGGTGGAGTCCAATGCGCAAACGCTGCCGGAGATCATCGAAGAGATGCTGGTCTCGACCACCAGCGAACGACAGGGGCGCGTGATTGACCGCGACCAGGCAGGCTCCATGGAGCTGAAGAAACGTCAGGGTTATTTCTAAGGAGCCGCCATGAATACGACTATTGCACAACAAATTGCCAATGAAGGCGGCGTTGAAGCCTACCTGCATGCCCAGCAGCACAAAAGCCTGCTGCGCTTTTTGACCTGCGGCAGCGTCGACGACGGCAAAAGTACGCTGATTGGCCGCCTGCTGCACGATACCCGTCAGATTTACGAAGATCAGCTCTCTTCGCTGCATAACGACAGCAAACGTCATGGTACCCAGGGCGAAAAACTCGATCTGGCGCTGCTGGTGGACGGTCTGCAGGCCGAGCGTGAGCAGGGCATTACCATTGACGTCGCCTATCGTTACTTCTCAACCGAGAAGCGCAAATTTATTATCGCCGACACCCCGGGACACGAACAGTATACCCGCAACATGGCGACCGGCGCGTCAACCTGCGACCTGGCGATCCTGCTGATCGACGCGCGCAAAGGCGTGCTCGATCAAACCCGTCGTCACAGCTTTATCTCCACGCTGCTGGGGATCAAACACCTGGTGGTGGCGGTGAACAAAATGGACCTCGTCGATTTTAGCGAAGAGACCTTTAACACCATCCGTGAAGCGTATCTGACCTTTGCTGAACAGCTGCCAGGCGATCTCGACATTCGCTTTGTCCCGCTTTCCGCGCTTGAAGGGGACAACGTCGCCAGCCAGAGCGATAAAATGCCGTGGTACAGCGGCCCGACGCTGCTGGAAGTGCTGGAAACCGTTGAGATTCAGCGCGTGGTGGAAAGCCAGCCGCTGCGCTTCCCGGTGCAGTACGTCAACCGCCCGAACCTCGACTTCCGCGGATTCTCCGGTACGGTTGCCGCCGGCAGCGTGAGCGTAGGACAGCGCCTGAAAGTGCTGCCGTCGGGGGTGGAATCCACCGTGGCGCGCATCGTCACCTTTGACGGCGATCTGCCGGAAGCGGCGGCCGGGGAGGCTATCACTCTCGTGCTGAAGGATGAAATTGATATCAGCCGCGGTGACCTGCTGGTGGACGCGACGGTCTCTCTGCCTGCGGTACAAAGCGCCAGCGTTGATGTGGTATGGATGGCGGAGCAGGCCCTAACGCCTGGCCAGAGCTATGACATTAAAATCGCCGGTAAGAAAACCCGCGCCCGCGTGGATGGCGTACGCTACCAGGTTGATATTAACAACCTGACCCAGCGCGAAGTGGAATCGCTGCCGCTCAACGGCATTGGGCTGGTGGATCTGACTTTCGACGAGCCGCTGGTACTCGATAAATACCAGGATAACCCGGTCACCGGGGGCCTGATTTTTATCGATCGTTTGACCAACGTGACCGTTGGCGCAGGGATGGTACGCGAACCGAACGAGCAGGCTCAGGCAGGCGCTTCGCAATACAGCGCGTTTGAGCTTGAGCTGAACCAGCTTATTCGCAAGCACTTCCCGCACTGGGACGCCCGCGACCTGCTGGGAGGCAAGTAATGGCCCGACATGACGAAAACGTCGTCTGGCACGCACATCCTGTCACGCAGGCGCAGCGCGAGCAGCATCATGGCCATCGCGGCGTGGTACTGTGGTTCACCGGGCTTTCGGGCTCGGGGAAATCCACCGTTGCCGGCGCGCTGGAAGAGGCGCTGCATCGGCTCGGCGTGAGCACCTATTTACTGGATGGCGATAACGTGCGTCACGGCCTGTGCAGCGATCTTGGCTTCAGCGACGACGACCGCAAAGAAAACATTCGCCGGGTGGGTGAAGTGGCGAAGCTGATGGTGGATGCCGGGCTGGTAGTATTGACTGCGTTTATATCACCGCATCGCGCAGAGCGGCAGATGGTGCGCGAACGTTTGGGCGAAGGGCGCTTTATTGAAGTCTTTGTCGATACACCGCTGGCGATCTGCGAAGCGCGGGATCCGAAAGGGCTGTACAAGAAGGCACGGGCCGGGGAGCTGCGCAACTTTACCGGAATTGATTCAGTGTATGAATCCCCGGAGCGCGCCGAAATTCACCTCGACGGTGAACAATTGGTAACAAATTTGGTGCACCAATTATTAGACCTGCTACGACAGAGCGATATTATCAGATCCTGAAACGGCAGCGGCATCATCACAGGATGCCGATCGCCAGGTCAACAGGATTCGATATGCGCAATACCCAGAACATCAGTATTATTCGTTCAGAACCGCCGCCGGCAGTCAGCGACGAGACCACCTGGTCTCTGTCGGGCGCTGCCGTTGGCTTTATTTCATGGCTGCTGGCGCTGGGTATTCCCTTCCTGATCTATGGCAGTAACACGCTATTTGTCTTCCTCTATACCTGGCCGTTCTTCCTGGCATTAATGCCGGTTGCCGTCGTGGTTGGCATCGCGCTGCATTCGCTGATGGACGGCAAACTTCAGTACAGCGTCTGCGCGACGATTTTAACCGTCGGACTGATGTTCGGTCTGCTGTTCCTCTGGCTACTGGGGTAGTCCTTTCTACGAATGAATCTAGCCTGGGTATCAACGGTAAAAATGTGGTACAGTCCCCGCGTTACGCGGCGTCGTCCGCGCGCCAGAGTAGAGAACTCGGGCGAGTTATGGGATGATGATGCCGTTTTTCAGGGGGCAGGATGGGTAAACTAACGCTGCTGTTATTGGCTTTGCTGGTCTGGCTGCAGTACTCGCTATGGTTCGGCAAAAATGGTCTGCACGACTATAGCCGGGTTAACGACGATGTCTCCGCGCAGCAGGCAACGAACGCTAAATTAAAAGCACGCAACGATCAGCTGTTCGCCGAAATTGACGACCTCAACGGCGGTCAGGAAGCTATCGAAGAGCGCGCGCGCAATGAACTCAGTATGACCCGCCCGGGCGAAACGTTTTATCGTCTGGTGCCGGATGCGTCAAAACGCAACCAGGCCGCGGGGCAACAGCAGAATAATCGATAAACAGGCCCAGGATTACAACATGGCAGCCACTTTTCCGGGCGTTTGCGCCGTGGTGCCGGCAGCCGGTTTTGGCCGCCGCATGCAAACGGAATGCCCTAAACAATATCTCTCAATCGGTAACAAAACGATTCTCGAGCACGCGGTCGCCGCGCTGCTGGCAAACCCCCTTATACAGCGGGTGGTGATTGCCGTCAGCCCGGGCGACGTTCGCTTCAGCCAACTGCCGTTGGCGAACCACTCCCAAATCACCGTTGTTGATGGCGGCACGGAACGCGCGGACTCCGTTCTCGCTGGCCTGAAGGTTCTTGGCGAAGCCGACTGGGTGCTGGTGCACGATGCCGCGCGCCCCTGCCTGCACCAGGACGATCTCAGCCGCCTGCTTCAGCTATGCCAAACCAGCCGTACGGGCGGCATTCTGGCCGCTCCGGTTCGCGACACGATGAAGCGCGCGGAGCCGGGCAGGGCTGCCATCGCCCATACCGTTGAACGTAACGATTTATGGCACGCGCTGACGCCGCAATTTTTCCCTCGCGAACTGCTTGTTGATTGCCTGACGCGGGCGCTTAATGAAGGGGCGACCATCACCGACGAAGCCTCGGCGCTGGAGTACTGCGGCTTTCATCCTGAACTGGTCGCCGGACGAGCTGATAATATTAAAGTGACGCGCCCGGAAGACCTGGCGCTGGCCGAATTTTACCTTACCCGTTCCCGACACCAGGAGAAGGCTTAATGCGAATTGGACACGGTTTTGACGTACACGCTTTTGGCGGTGAAGGCCCAATCATCATCGGCGGCGTGCGCGTACCCTACGAGAAAGGGCTGCTGGCCCACTCCGACGGCGACGTCGCGCTGCACGCGCTGACCGATGCGCTGCTTGGCGCGGCGGCGCTGGGCGACATCGGCAAGCTGTTCCCGGATACGGACCCGGCCTTTAAGGGCGCCGACAGCCGCGAACTGCTGCGCGAAGCGTGGCGGCGGATTCAGGCGAAAGGCTATACCCTTGGCAACGTTGACGTCACCATTATCGCCCAGGCGCCAAAAATGCTGCCGCATATTCCCCAGATGCGCATCTTTATTGCCGAAGATCTCGGTTGCCATATGGACGATGTTAACGTCAAAGCCACCACCACGGAAAAGCTGGGCTTTACCGGTCGCGGCGAAGGCATTGCCTGTGAAGCGGTGGCGCTGCTGCGTAAGGCGGAGAAATGATCGCTTTTGACGAACTCACTTATCTGCATGGAAAACCGCTGAGCCAGGGGCTGCTAAAAGCCAACCCGGAGGACTTCGTGGTGGTTGAGGATCTCGGCTTTGCGCCTGACGGCGAAGGCGAGCATGTGCTGGTGCGTATTCTGAAAAACGGCTGCAATACACGTTTTGTTGCTGACGCGCTGGCAAAATTCCTTAAAATTCATGCGCGTGAAGTGAGCTTTGCCGGGCAGAAGGACAAACACGCGGTGACTGAACAGTGGCTGTGCGCCCGAGTGCCGGGCAAAGAGATGCCCGACCTGAGCAAATTTCAGCTTGAAGGCTGTCAGGTACTGGAGTACGCGCGCCATAAGCGCAAGCTGCGCCTCGGGGCGCTGAAGGGGAACCAGTTTACGCTGGTGCTGCGCGAAATCAGCGATCGCGACGATGTCGAAACGCGTTTACAGGCGATTGCTGAGCATGGCGTACCCAACTATTTTGGCGCCCAGCGCTTCGGTATCGGCGGCAGTAATCTGCTGGGGGCGCTGCGCTGGGCCGAGAGCGGCGCGCCGGTGCGCGATCGCAATAAACGCAGTTTTTGGTTGTCGGCGGCCCGCAGCGCATTGTTTAATCAACAGGTTGGTATTAGATTAAAAAAACCGGAATTTAATCAGGTTGTTGATGGCGATGCGCTACAATTAGCGGGGCGCGGAAGCTGGTTCGTTGCGGCCTCTGAAGAACTGACGGAACTCCAGGCGCGGGTAGATAACCGCGAGCTGATGATTACCGCTGCGCTTGTGGGCAGCGGCGACTGGGGAAGCCAACGGGATGCGCTGGCCGCCGAGCAGGCGGCAGTGGTCGAAGAGACGCAGCTACAGGCGCTGCTGGTGCGTGAAAAAGTAGAGGCCGCCCGCCGGGCGATGCTGCTTTATCCCCAGCAGATGAGCTGGAACTGGTGGGATGACGTTACCGTTGAACTGCGTTTCTGGCTGCCCGCGGGCAGCTTCGCCACCAGCGTAGTAAGGGAGCTTATCAATACAACGGGTGACTATGCGAATATTGCTGAGTAACGATGATGGGATTCATGCGCCGGGCATTCAGACCCTGGCAAAGGCCTTACGGGAATTCGCTGAGGTTCAGATAGTTGCACCCGATCGTAACCGCAGCGGAGCGTCGAACTCCCTGACGCTGGAATCTTCGCTTCGCACTTTCACTTTTGATAACGGCGATATCGCCGTACAGATGGGCACGCCGACGGACTGTGTTTATCTCGGGGTCAACGCCCTGATGCGGCCGCGTCCGGATATCGTGGTTTCCGGCATTAACGCCGGACCCAACCTCGGTGACGACGTCATCTATTCCGGCACCGTTGCCGCCGCGATGGAAGGCCGTCATCTGGGCTTTCCGGCGCTGGCCGTCTCGCTAAACGGCTATCAGCATTACGATACCGCCGCTGCGGTCACCTGCTCTATTCTGCGCGCTTTAAGCCGCGAGCCGCTGCGCACCGGGCGCATTCTCAATATCAACGTGCCGGATCTGCCTCTTGAGCAGATCAAAGGTATCCGCGTGACCCGCTGCGGCAGTCGTCATCCTTCCGACCAGGTGATCCCGCAAAAAGATCCGCGCGGCAATACGCTGTACTGGATCGGACCGCCGGGCGAAAAGTACGACGCCGGGCCGGATACCGACTTTGCCGCCGTGGATGAAGGCTATGTGTCGGTCACGCCGCTACACGTCGATTTAACCGCCCACGGCGCGCATGAGGTGGTTAGCGGCTGGCTGGATCGCGTTGGAGTTGATACGCAATGGTAAGTAAACGTGTTGAAAGTCTTCTCAATCAGCTCCGCACGCAGGGCATTATTGACGAGCGCGTGCTGAACGCGATCGCCATGGTGCCGCGAGAAAAGTTTGTTGATGAAGCCTTTGAACATAAGGCGTGGGAAAACACGGCGCTGCCGATTGGTCAGGGGCAAACCATCTCGCAACCCTACATGGTGGCGCGGATGACCGAGCTTCTGACGCTAACGCCGGAGTCCCGGGTGCTGGAAATCGGCACCGGCTCTGGCTATCAGACGGCGATTCTGGCGCATCTGGTGCATCACGTTTGCTCGGTTGAGCGAATTAAGAGTTTGCAGTGGCACGCGCGCCGTCGTCTTAAACAACTTGATTTACATAATGTTTCAACCCGTCACGGCGATGGATGGCAGGGTTGGCAGGCGCGTGCGCCGTTCGACGCGATTATCGTTACCGCCGCGCCGCCGGAAATTCCGGCCGCGCTGCTGGCGCAGCTGGACGATGGCGGCGTACTGGTGCTGCCGGTTGGCGAAGAGCATCAGTTCCTGAAGCGGATCCGTCGGCGCGGCAACGAGTTTGTCATTGATACTGTCGAAGCCGTGCGCTTTGTTCCCCTCGTGAAGGGGGAGTTAGCCTGAACCCGGATTATTCCAGGTTTTTTTGCCTGCATTTAGGCATAGGGTGGACGCATTTTTCGTGTCCTGGCCGGGCGCCGTCCGGTGAGCAAGATATTGGTAGTTAACATATTCCTGGGGGATAAATGAGCGCGGGAAGCCCAAATTTTACCTTAAGCCGCATTGCGGCTTTATCACTGGTGTCACTGTGGCTGGCAGGCTGCAGCAGCTCCAACAATCCGCCTGCGCCGGTCAGCTCGGCTGGCGGGACTTCGTCTTCCAGCACGAATTCCGGAATGCTGATCACGCCTCCATCCAATAACGTTCCGCAGGCGCGCCCGGTACAAACGCAGCCGGTGCAGACGCAGCCCGCTCAGGTTCAGCCGATGGCTCAGGAGCCGGTACAAACGGTGAACGGCAAAATTGTCTACAACCGTAAGTATGGGGATATTCCGAAAGGTAGCTATACCGGCGGCAGTACCTATACTGTTAAACGCGGCGACACGCTATTCTATATTGCGTGGGTCACCGGGAACGACTTCCGCGACCTGGCGCAGCGTAATAATATCCCGGCGCCGTACGGTCTGAACGTGGGTCAGACGCTGCAGGTTGGTAACGCGTCCGGTCAGCCAATCACCGGAGATAACCCTGTCGCCCAGGCCAGCGTGAAGGCCAGCAGCGGCGGGATGTTAACCGCAAATTCTGCACAAAAATCCACCGCGGTGGTTGCGTCCCAACCAACTATTACGTATTCTGAATCTTCAGGTGAACAGAGTGCTAATAAGATGTTGCCGAATAACAAGCCTGCGACGACGACAACAACCGTCGCGCCTGTTACGGCCCCGGCTGTCAGCACAACCCAATCGACTGCAAGCAGTACGTCAACCAGTTCGCCGATCTCTTCATGGCGCTGGCCGACTGATGGCAAGGTTATCGAGAACTTTAGTGGTGCCGAAGGTGGCAATAAAGGTATTGATATTGCAGGCAGTAAAGGACAGGCTATTGTCGCGACCGCAGATGGGCGCGTCGTCTATGCCGGTAACGCACTGCGCGGTTACGGTAATCTTATTATCATCAAACACAACGATGATTACCTGAGCGCCTACGCACATAACGATACGATGCTGGTAAAAGAGCAACAAGATATCAAGGCGGGGCAGAAAATCGCTACCATGGGTAGCACAGGTACAAGTTCTACACGTTTGCATTTTGAAATTCGTTACAAGGGGAAATCCGTCAACCCGCTGCAGTATTTACCGCAGCGATAATTTGGCAAAGTACGGATAAGCTCAGTATCGCTAAAAGAGGCGCCAGGGCGGCCAGAATGCCTGCTTTACCGGGGCAGAAAAGGTTCTCGTCCGGGCGTCTTTTAAGTGATGTTTAGCGGAAGGTGCTTTGCTCAGGGATCACGGGTAGGAGCCATCTTTATGAGTCAGAATACGCTGAAAGTTCATGATTTAAATGAAGACGCGGAATTTGATGAGAACGGAGTCGAGGTTTTTGATGAGAAAGCCTTAGTTGAAGAGGAACCCAGTGATAGCGATCTGGCTGAGGAAGAGCTTCTTTCGCAGGGAGCAACCCAACGGGTGCTCGATGCGACGCAGCTTTATCTTGGAGAGATTGGTTATTCCCCACTGCTGACGGCCGAAGAAGAGGTTTATTTTGCGCGTCGCGCGCTGCGTGGTGACGTTGCGTCACGCCGCCGGATGATCGAAAGTAACCTGCGTCTGGTCGTCAAGATAGCCCGCCGTTACGGCAATCGCGGTCTGGCTCTGCTGGATCTGATTGAAGAAGGTAACCTGGGGCTGATTCGCGCAGTTGAGAAGTTTGACCCGGAACGTGGGTTCCGTTTTTCGACTTACGCGACTTGGTGGATTCGCCAAACGATTGAACGGGCGATTATGAACCAAACCCGTACCATTCGTTTACCTATCCATATCGTCAAAGAGCTGAACGTTTATCTGCGTACCGCACGCGAGTTGTCCCATAAGCTGGACCACGAGCCAAGCGCGGAAGAGATAGCCGAACAGCTGGATAAGCCAGTTGATGACGTGAGCCGGATGCTGCGTCTGAACGAGCGCATTACCTCGGTGGATACACCGCTGGGCGGCGACTCGGAAAAAGCGCTGCTGGATATTCTGGCCGATGAAAAAGACAACGGCCCGGAAGACACCACGCAGGACGATGATATGAAACAAAGCATCGTCAAATGGCTGTTCGAACTGAACGCCAAGCAGCGTGAAGTGCTGGCTCGTCGCTTTGGTCTGCTCGGCTATGAAGCCGCGACGCTTGAGGATGTGGGCCGCGAAATTGGCCTGACCCGCGAACGCGTGCGTCAGATCCAGGTAGAAGGTCTTCGCCGTCTGCGGGAGATCCTGCAAAGTCAGGGGCTGAACATCGAAGCGCTGTTCCGCGAGTAAGACACCTTTCTTAAAAAAGGCTCAATCGTTTTGATTGGGCCTTTTTCTTTTTTGGGCCTCCGTCGCTTACGCGATCGCCGTCTCGTGGAGGTGCCGCCAGATGATTTTCTCTTCCTGCAGACGGAAAAGAACCGTCGACCAGCGCGCGGTTTCCGCTTTGCCTGGGAGCGCGTGTGTTTCCCGGTAGCTCACCGCTGCGCCATCGCGCCATTCGGCAAGTATGGCGGCACTATCGACGACAATCTTTAAGCCCGGACGGCTGGCGCGAGCCCCGTGAAAAAAGGCGCTGACCGCCTGATGATCCATGCGCATACCGTTTATCGGGATCATGGTAAAGTCCGGGCTAAAGCGACGCATCAGCGCGTCGGCGCTCCCGTCCCCCTGATTCAGCCAGTTTTCTATAGCCACGTGGGCCGCAATAACTTCCGCAATATAGCGATTCATTTGTTCTCCATTTTACCGTGCAGGCGCATGATTATCGCCCGGTTATCGAAGGTAAGGCAGCCCAGCAGCGGCGCCAGGGTCAACGCGGCGGCGGCGATAAATACGCCACGCCACGCCTGCGGCGTTGGCCAGTAAAGCAAAAAGGCGCTCAGTAAGGCTGCCAGTAGCGCAGATCCCATCAGGAAACTGAGCTGGCGGTTAAGATTCCACAGCGCGCTGGCGTCCGGCATATCGCCGTTCGCCACATTCAGAAACGCGCTGCTCTGGGCCGTACTGCTGCACAGGCTGCCGCCTGCGCCCATGAATATAAATGCCGCGATTAGCATACTGCTGGCGGTATGGGCATTGACGCCAGCCAGGGTGACGATCCCGACTGCCTGGAGAAGGCAGCCGACCGCGATAAGCGGGCGGGGGCCGAGACGATTGAAATAGCGGCCGGTCGTCGCGATCGCCACAAACGAGGCCAGCGACCACGGAAGCATCAGGGCGCCGATGGCGGAGGGCGACATCCCCGTCACGCTTTGTAAATAAAACATCCCGACGACATTGATGCCAATAAAAGTCCCCGGCACGCAGAGATAGACCAGCATTGAAAAGCGCAGCAGCGGATCGCGCAGTAGTGAGAGACGCAGGAGTCCCCCCGGCCGCGCGACGCGTCTCTCATCCTTAATCCACAGCGCTGCCAGTCCGAACGTCAGCAGCGCGATCGGCAGGCTGGCAAAGAAAACCCAGCGCCAGCTGAGCGATTGCACCAGCACCCCGCCGATCGCCGGCGAGCACGCCGGCGCCAGCAGCCCGACCAGCATCACCGCGGCGGAAAGTTTCGCCCGCTCGTGAGGCCTGAACTGTTGCCAGGTTAGCGACTGGCCTAGCGGAATCAATAGTCCGCCGCCCATCCCCTGCAGGGCGCGCCACATGACAAGGCTGGTCAACGAGTCGGCCATTCCTGCAGCCAGAGCCCCAAAGCTAAATATGCTGAGCGAAAGCAGGAATACCCGCCGGGTACCAAACTGCTGGCTGAGCCAGGCGCTAAACGGCAGTACCAGCGTGAGCCCGGCAATATAGCCATTGCTGACCCACGCCAGTTCGCCCACCGACGCGTGCAGCGTCCGGCTCATCGCCGGAAAGGCGACGCTGGCGATGAACATATTGATTAAGTCGAGAAAGAAACCCAGCAGAAAAACGGTTGCGACCTTGCTGCGATACGTCATTGATTAAACCCCCCGTGAAGGCCGCTACTGTAAACCTCAGCGTCAGGGCGAATAAACACGACATTCGGAGATATACTGTCTGAAATTTTTTGACAATTGGCGGCGCGATGCTGAACCTGCAGCGGATGAACATGTTTGTAGCGGTGGTCGATAGCGGAAGTTTTACCGCGGCGGCGACGGCGCTGGGGCAGACCAAGGCGGTGGTGAGTTTCAACATTCGCCAGCTGGAGAGCGAGCTGGGGGTTACGCTGCTGTTGCGATCGACCCGTCGGCTGACGCTGACGGAAGCCGGTTCGCTCTTCTATCATCGCGGGGTCGCGCTGCTGAAAGCGGCGGAAAACCTGCAGGACGACGTCCGGGGCAGCCACGTGGGGTTGAGCGGTGAACTGCGGATCACAACGACGCCAGAATATGGCGCGCAGGTGATTATCCCGGCGCTGGCGGAGTTCAGCCAGCGGCATCCAGCGCTCCGCGTGCGCCATGTTTCTTTTTCTCACCACGCGGATTTAATCTCCGAACGGTTTGACGTGGCGATTCGCCTCGGGACGCTGGCGGATTCGCGCTACCGCGCGGCGCTGATATCGCGTTTTGCTATCGTCCCGGTTGCTGCCCCATCATGGCTGGCGCAGCATCCTGTAAAGACGCTTGAGGAGCTGGCCCACGCGGCGTGGATTATTCATGAACGTCTGACCGCACCGCTCCGCTGGCCGCTTACCGGGCCCGATGAGGAGAGCATCGCCTTCGAGATTAAACAGGCGCCGCGGCTGTCGGCAGATAGCGCCAGCGCGCTGATGGCCTTTGCGCTAGCGGGCAGCGGCATCGCGCTGCTGCCCGAATGGCTGGTGGCCGCTGCGCTGGCAGACAGCGCGCTGGTGAAGGTGATGCCGGCGTTTAGCTTTCCGCGCCAGGGGGTGTACGCAGTTTACCCGGACGCGCAGCACGTTCCCGTCAGGGTCCGGGCGTTTATTGATTTTCTCCGCGAGCGCCTGGGTTAATTGGGTTCTCGCGCTATCAGCTTGTGGATGATTTGCGAAAACTGCTGGCGCTCTTCATCGTTCAGCCGACCTAAAAATTCTTCATCAACGGCGTTACCCAGCGGCATTGAGCTTGCCAGTAGCGCTTCGCCTTCTGCGGTTAAATAGACAAACCGACGGCGTTTGTCCGCCGGATCGTGTTCGCGACGAACCAGACCGCGGCTCTCCATTCGGCTCAGCATCTCCGCCAGCGTCGCTTTCGTGCTGACCGCCGCTTCCGTTAGCGTCACCTGTTCAATGCCGGGATGTTCGGCAATGGAACGCATCACCGCATACTGCGGTTTGGTGAGGTCCGGCAGTTCAAGCTGCCAGCGGGCGGTGTGCTGCTGAAAAAGCTGGCGTAGCAGGTGAAACGCCTCGTTTTTTAACTCCATGACAACTCCGTAATCAAACCGTCGGTTCTATGATAGCCGTTCGCAAGGCGTTTTAGCATTTTTCCTGTTTTGATGAAAAATGCGGCCGTGGACGAACGCACTTGCACGAAAAGCTCATCAAGAGTAGTTTTAATAAAAACGTTCGTATACGAACAATTGTGAGGCGATGATGAAGCTAATCGTAGGGATGACCGGAGCGACGGGCGCTCCGCTGGGCGTGGCGCTGCTCAAAGCGCTTCGAGAGATGCCGGAAGTGGAAACGCATCTGGTGATGTCAAAGTGGGCCAAAACCACCATTGAGCTGGAAACGCCTTACAGCGCCCGTGAAGTGGCTGCGCTGGCCGATTTCTCGCACAGTCCGGCGGACCAGGCCGCCGTCATCTCATCGGGTTCGTTTCGTACCGACGGCATGATCGTTATCCCCTGCAGTATGAAAACGCTGGCGGGTATCCGTGCCGGTTATGCCGAGGGGCTGGTGGGGCGGGCCGCGGACGTGGTGCTGAAAGAGGGGCGTAAGCTGGTGCTGGTGCCGCGTGAAATGCCGTTGAGCACGATCCATCTGGAAAACATGCTGGCCCTGTCACGCATGGGGGTGGCGATGGTGCCGCCCATGCCCGCTTATTACAACCATCCCAAAACCATTGAGGACGTCACTGACCACGTTGTCACGCGGGTGCTGGATCAGTTCGGTCTGGAGTATCACAAAGCGCGCCGCTGGAGCGGGTTGCGGGCGGTAGAGAATGTATCACAGGAGAATGAATAATGGCTTTTGATGATTTGCGCAGCTTTTTGCAGGCGCTGGACGACCAGGGGCAACTGCTGAAAATTAGCGAAGAAGTGAACGCGGAGCCGGATCTGGCCGCGGCGGCAAACGCGACCGGGCGCATCGGCGATGGCGCTCCCGCGCTGTGGTTTGACAATATTCGCGGTTTTACCGATGCGCGCGTGGCAATGAACACCATCGGTTCCTGGCAGAACCACGCTATCTCGCTGGGGCTGCCGCCGAATACGCCGGTGAAAAATCAGATCGACGAATTTATTCGTCGTTGGGATAAATTTCCGGTGACGCCGGAGCGGCGGGCAAACCCGGCGTGGGCGGAAAATACCGTCGACGGCGAGGCGATTAATCTGTTCGATATTCTGCCCCTGTTCCGTCTCAATGACGGCGACGGCGGCTTTTATCTCGACAAAGCCTGCGTGGTTTCTCGCGATCCTCTCGACCCGGACAATTTTGGTAAGCAAAACGTCGGCATTTACCGTATGGAGGTGAAGGGCAAACGTAAACTCGGCCTGCAGCCGGTACCTATGCACGATATCGCTCTGCATCTGCACAAAGCGGAAGAGCGCGGTGAAGACCTGCCGATCGCCATTACCCTGGGTAACGATCCGATTATCACCCTGATGGGCGCCACGCCGCTGAAATACGATCAGTCGGAATATGAGATGGCCGGCGCGCTGCGTGAAAGCCCGTACCCAATCGCCACCGCGCCGCTGACCGGCTTCGACGTACCGTGGGGGTCAGAGGTGATCCTCGAAGGGGTGATTGAAAGCCGCAAGCGCGAAATTGAAGGCCCGTTCGGCGAATTTACCGGCCACTACTCGGGCGGCCGTAATATGACGGTGGTGCGTATCGATAAGGTTTCCTACCGCAGCAAGCCGATTTTCGAGTCCCTCTATCTCGGTATGCCGTGGACCGAGATCGACTACCTGATGGGCCCGGCCACCTGCGTACCGCTGTATCAGCAGCTGAAGGCTGAGTTCCCGGAGGTGCAGGCCGTCAACGCGATGTACACCCACGGCCTGCTGGCGATTATCTCCACCAAAAAACGCTACGGCGGCTTTGCCCGCGCGGTGGGTCTGCGGGCGATGACCACGCCGCACGGCCTGGGCTACGTGAAGATGGTGATCATGGTTGATGAAGACGTCGACCCGTTCAACCTGCCGCAGGTGATGTGGGCGCTGTCGTCGAAGGTCAACCCGGCGGGTGACCTGGTGCAGCTGCCGAATATGTCGGTCCTGGAGCTTGATCCAGGCTCCAGCCCGGCGGGGATCACCGACAAACTGATTATCGACGCCACCACGCCGGTTGCGCCCGATCTGCGCGGCCACTACAGCCAGCCGGTACAGGATCTTCCTGAAACCAAAGCCTGGGCTGAAAAACTGACCGCCATGCTGGCCAAACGTAAATAAGGAGAAGAAGATGATTTGTCCACGCTGCGCCGATGAACATATTGAAGTGCTGGCAACATCGCCGGTAAAAGATGTCTGGACGGTATTTCAGTGCCAGCACTGTTTCTACACCTGGCGGAATACTGAACCGCTACGCCGCACCAGCCGGGAACATTATCCGGAAGCGTTCCGCATGACCCAAAAGGATATCGATGACGCGCCAATGGTGCCGCATATTCCGCCGCTGCTGGCGGAAGATAAACGCTAAAATCAACGGGGTCCGCTTAGTCGGGCCTTTTTATATTTAGTTAATCAATGCAAAATATTTATTAATTAAATTTTCAAATTGCATAAAAGGTTAATAGAGCAGATACGTTTGCGAGCCATCTTCCAGTTTATAATAAAATCAACGGGTTTGATAAATTACCGATAAGCTTCGCGGCCGGGAAAATATAGAATAGCGGCGGGTGCTTGAGGCTATCTGGCTTTGAGCATTGACAAGGATTCAGATAGACGAAAGCCCCAGGAGATATTTCTATCAACTGAGGCTGACGAATGAACCTGAACAATTCAGATGTTAGTCTCTTCTTTGCAGGGAGGCAAGACATGCTAACAAAATATGCCCTTGTGGCAATCGTCGTACTGTGTATTACGGTACTGGGATTTACGCTTTTGGTGCGCAGCTCGCTGTGCGAACTCAGTATTAAAGAGCGTAGTATGGAGTTTAAAGCTGTTCTCGCTTACGAATCGAAGAAATAGCATCAGCGCGGGGGCAACCCCGCGTATTGGTTGTCAGGATGCATCCTCTCGCACCCAGTTTGCATTTGTTAAAACGGCAGCACCGCAGGGCGCTGCCGTTTTTTCACGTTAAACGAGAACTACACCAGGCTCTTCAGGCGATAGATCCACTCCAGCGCCTGGCGCGGAGTCAGCGAATCCGGGTCAAGATTCTCCAGCGCTTCAACCGCGGGCGAGGTCTCTTCCGGAGCGGAAAGCAGCGACATCTGGGTACCGTCCACCTGCGTGGCGGCAGCGCTCGGCGCAATGCTTTCCAGCTCGCGCAGCTTCTGCCGCGCGCGTTTAATCACCTCTTTCGGCACACCGGCCAGCGCGGCAACCGCCAGACCGTAGCTCTTACTGGCCGCGCCATCCTGCACGCTGTGCATGAAGGCGATGGTGTCGCCGTGCTCCAGAGCATCAAGATGGACGTTGGCCACGCCTTCCATTTTCTCCGGCAGCTGGGTCAGCTCGAAGTAGTGGGTGGCAAACAGGGTCAGGGCTTTAATCTTGTTCGCCAGATTTTCCGCGCAGGCCCACGCCAGCGACAGGCCATCGTAGGTCGAGGTGCCACGACCGATTTCATCCATCAGCACAAGGCTATGCTCGGTGGCGTTATGCAGAATATTGGCGGTTTCGGTCATCTCTACCATAAAGGTTGAGCGGCCGCTGGCCAGGTCATCCGCCGCGCCGACGCGGGTGAAAATACGATCGATGGGGCCGATGTCGACTTTTTCCGCCGGAACGTAGCTGCCGATATACGCCAGCAGGGCGATCAGCGCGGTCTGACGCATATAGGTACTTTTACCGCCCATATTCGGGCCGGTGATAATCAGCATTCTCCGCTGCGGGGCGAGGTGCAGCGGGTTAGCGATGAACGGCTCTTTCAGAACCTGCTCAACCACCGGATGGCGGCCTTCGCTGATACGAATACCCGGCTTATCGCTAAAAGTCGGGCAGCAGTAGTTGAGGGTTTCCGCGCGCTCGGCGAGGTTCACCAGCACATCGAGCTCCGCCAGCGCGCTGGCGCTCTGCTGCAGGTCGCCAAGATGCGGCAGCAGCATATCGAAAAGTTCATCGTACAGCTGCTTTTCCAGCGCCAGCGCCTTCCCTTTGGAGGTCAGCACTTTGTCTTCATACTCCTTCAGCTCAGGAATAATATAGCGCTCGGCGTTCTTGAGGGTCTGGCGACGGACGTAGTGGATCGGCGCATGCTGGCTCTGACCGCGGCTAATCTGGATGTAGTAGCCGTGGACGGCGTTGTAGCCTACCTTCAGCGTGTCCAGCCCCAGACGCTCGCGCTCGCGAACTTCCAGTCTGTCGAGGTAATCGGTCGCGCCATCGGCCAGGCCGCGCCACTCATCGAGTTCCGCGTTATAGCCGGGGGCGATAACGCCGCCGTCGCGAACCAGTACCGGCGGCGCATCGATAATCGCCCGTTCCAGCAGTTCACGCAGCTCGCTAAATTCCCCCATCTTTTCCCGGAGCCGCTGTACTGGCGCACAGTCGACGTCCCCCAGCATCGCGCGCAGTGCCGGCAGCTGCTGGAAAGCGTGACGCATACGCGCTAAATCGCGAGGGCGGGCGGTGCGCAGCGCCAGGCGCGCCAGAATACGTTCGAGGTCGCCGACCTGGCGCAGTACCGGCTGCAGCTCGGTGTAATGTTCCTGCAGCGCGCCGATGGTCTGCTGGCGCTCTACCAGCACGGCGGTGTCGCGCGCCGGCATATGCAGCCAGCGCTTAAGCATACGGCTGCCCATTGGGGTCACGGTGCAGTCGAGCACCGAGGCCAGCGTATTATCAAAGCCGCCGGCCAGGTTCTGGGTGATCTCCAGATTGCGGCGGGTGGCCGCATCCATAATGATGCTGTCCTGCTGGCGCTCCATCGTGATGGAGCGGATATGCGGCAATGACGTGCGCTGGGTGTCTTTGACGTATTGCAGCAGGCAGCCGGCGGCGCACAGGCCGCGCGGGGCGTTTTCAACGCCGAAACCAACCAGATCGCGCGTGCCAAACTGGAGATTGAGCTGCTGGCGCGCGGTGTCGATTTCAAATTCCCACAGCGGACGGCGGCGCAGGCCGCGGCGGCCCTCAATCAGCGACGACTCGGCAAAATCCTCCGCGTACAGCAGCTCGGCGGGGTTGGTGCGCTGGAGCTCCGCCGCCATCGTTTCGCGGTCAGCGGGTTCGCTCAGGCGAAAACGTCCGGAGCTGATATCGAGGGTGGCGTAGCCAAAACCTTTACTGTCCTGCCAGATGGCGGCCAGCAGATTGTCCTGGCGTTCCTGCAGCAGCGCTTCATCGCTGATGGTACCCGGTGTCACAATGCGGACGACTTTGCGTTCAACCGGCCCTTTGGTGGTTGCCGGATCGCCAATCTGTTCGCAAATGGCCACCGACTCGCCCTGATTAACCAGCTTAGCCAGATAGTTCTCAACCGCGTGATGGGGGATCCCGGCCATCGGAATCGGTTCGCCCGCGGAAGCGCCGCGCTTCGTCAGCGAGATATCCAGCAGCTGCGATGCGCGTTTCGCATCGTCATAGAACAGTTCGTAAAAATCACCCATCCGGTAAAACAGCAGAATCTCCGGGTGCTGGGCTTTCAGCTTGAGATACTGCTGCATCATCGGGGTGTGGCTAGAGAAGTCCTTATCAATTTCTTCATTCATATTGATTTTACTCATTTTTTAATTCTTTCGAGTACTCATGTGGCACATTTAAACCCCTGTTAAACTCACATGAACCCACAAATTTGTAGCTCACTTGTAGCTCAGAACGCGATAAGTTACCCTCTAATCATTCTTGAGCTACAAATGGTGGTGCTTAGAGAACAACCCTGAATCAATCTTTTATTATCAATAAGTTAATCATAATTTTGAAGCCTGCTCTTAGTGATCCAGGAAAAATTGTTTTCGAAGTTACCCTGACCAAAAACCTTACACAGTCTTTGATGATCACAGGGACGCTCCTGTGGGATTCGGGGTGAAGGTAAGTTTGACGAAAAAAACATATGTAATCCAGAGAAGAGTGCCTTCCGATGCTCGTGATGTGAAAGAAGATAAGAAACCGAGTTCGGTCCTAAAAGTGAAAGTAGGAAATGTTTCTGGTTATCCGAGGCTCGATCAAGCCCGTGAAGCCGCCAGGGTATTGGTTCAGACCATGATCGCTACCAAAAGAAATCCCAATAGGGTTAAGCGAGAAACAGAGGCTTCATAACTCATTATTAATGATGTGTTTGCTCACTATCGCAAAGCAGGGTTTTTGACGAGTAGCCATTGCGTGTATTAAAGCCTTTTTTGGGCGCGTTTTTCTCATGCCAGGGTTCAGCATTGGGTGCTGTTTCGAGGGTTAAATCCGTCAGCATACGGGAAAACTGGTTTAAGTCAGCTTTGGTTTTGAGGCCTTTGGCCAGTTCAGCAGTCAGCGCCTTAAGTTTGTTTTCGTCCATAATTTGCCTGTCTCCATTGTTGGGATGAACATATCAAAAACAGGCAGATACACAATTTAAATTACAGTCTCATGAAAGATCCTACTTTTTTCTATACATCTCTATGTTGAAGTTTTTGCCAAAGGGATTTATAGCTTCTAATAACTTTTTGTCATGGTCATCATTTTTTATAATGTAAGACTGACTTGCTCCAGGCGCTGTGAAATCTTCTATGGTCTTAAGTTTTTGATTGGAAATTCTTTCCATCATATCAAAATCTTGAGATCCCAACACCTTCCCTTTATAAACCATTTTTGCGGGAATAGACTTCAAAGTATTAAGTGTTGTTATTAGTTATTTATTATGAATATTCCAATCCCCAGCACCATTAATAGCAAAGGTTATGATAGTTGTGCTATCTGGTTGAAAAGACATATCAGCATTAACATTGTATTTTCCATTAGAAAAGTATGATGTCTCTCCATTTACCCTAATTGTAATTCCTGCACTATCATATGAATAATCTGATGTCCATATGCCAATGATGTCATCACTCTTGTGCGCATCTGGAGTTTTGGGAAAGAAGTAGGCGCATATTCCTACAAGAGCAGCTACAAATAACACTATCTCCATACCTAATTTAATTTTTTTATCCATGATGTGATATTCGCCAATGGTCGGTTGATGATTATAGATGAAATTTATTATTTTTCATCGTAAGTTGAATTGTTGTTCAGTGACACATGAGAAACGGTTCCCTTTATTGCCTGATTTATACATTTTTTGCATGTATTTTTTGAAACCAGAGTGCATTAATATTCTGCGCCTTTCGGTGCATATCTCTTGCAAAAAGATAAAAATCTCCAGAATCTTTGTCTTCTTTAAGTGTGTAATGTTTTCATCTATATTTCCTGTTTTTAAAATAAATAACACCATCGTCCACTCAGTCATAAAGCCATTTTCCTGCTTTTGCTGATTCGGCAAACATTTTTACAGTTAAAGGTTTACGACTCCTTTCTACATCTTCCCTTTTTAATTTAAACCACCGTGTTAGTAATGGAGTATTCTCCCAAGGAAAATAATACGACCATTTAACTTCTGATAAATCTACATTAAAATTTTTTTCAAATTTATTCAAAGCTTCATGCAGGTCATCACCGGGAGCTTCAAATAAATCAGAATCAAGTTCTAAAGGGATTTCTTTCCAATTGCTGTCTAAATATCCGGGGATCTCTTCACGGAAGAGTGCTAACACCTCTTGTTGAATTGTATCCATCAAAAGGATGTCCATTGTATACGATCTTTAGGGCGTGCTATTAGGTTGTATTTTGCCTGAGTTTTCCTTGATATTTGGTAAATCGAATTGACAAGACCAATCCAGCCTAACCACGGAACATATCGTGCTATGACTGCGGCAAGATTATTTGTTTTTCGCATTCTTACACCAACTGGTGTAGGAACTCTAATACCAAAAGGAGTTCGTGCATTTCGTAAAAGCATTCTCCCATACCTGGAAATAACACTTGTCCCTTTTATTGCCTCTCCCGGTTTCGTTCTGGTTTTTAACCACGGTTGCCCGGCGAGGATAGCAGCACCTGACTCAATGCCAATTCCAAGTTCATCACAAAAATGCTCAAGGAAAATCACATCAAATAGTTCACCTGCTGACAGGTTCGATTGTCCGTGGTAGAAGTAGGTTCCGTTTAGTTCTTCTGTCGTATCCATTCAATCACCTATTAGGCTGTTTGCCGTTCATTCCATGCATCGGTGAAAATTATGTTTCCATCACAATGTTTCCAGGTGATTTTCTCATACCTTAGCTCCACGGATTCAAGATGGTTGTTGTTCTTGTCTTCTGGGGAAGCCATTGTAGGTGATATTGATACGATTCGAACTCCTTCAAGTAGCATATTGAAGTATTCCACTTCCTGACCAGCATCGCTGATTTTATACCATTTGATTTCAGCAGATTTCAGGTTCTGACCAGTAGCAACTGCTTTGTAGAGGTATGGGCTGGAATAGTCGAATTCTTTAACGATGATCATTGGTGAGTGCTGACGAGTGCCGGTAGGTTTGCCAGTAGCATTATCAGTGGGAATAGAAAGATTATGGTGAAACCCTTTAAACTCTATACTGAATTCTCTGTCTGCAACATCACAACCGCCTTTGATTAGTGCTCCACCATCGTCATAGAGCCACATATTACCCGGAATAGCCATGTACTTTTTCCTTATGTCGTTGTAACTCCCTATAAATAGTGTATCTATTGAACGAAGGTGAGTAAATAACCAATATGTGGTTTTTTTGCTCTTTTGAAGAGTTAGTTACCTGCTTCTATCAAACCGCACTCATATTCCCAAAAATGTATACCATCAGTAAGCCAGAACTTACTTAGCAATTACTTTATTCCTCAATTTGAACAGGTTAACCCTTGATAAAGGGTACTGCTGCATCATCGGAGGGGGGGCGTCAAGATATATAGGGTCAAATCCAGTTTTAATGAGTTAGCGGAGTTTATTGTTTTCATGACGTCGCGCTATCGCTCATCGGTTCCCGTGAAACTGTGCATTTCTGTTTATTGACTCATGAGCCGCATGATAACGGAGTCTTCAGGTCAGGAAAACAAGAAGCAGCGGCGGTATGCCGCAGGGGGAGGTCGCAGCGGAAAAGGCTATACTGGCGAATGCAGGTCGATGGTGTAGACGGGGAGACATCCGTTTTCACCGGCGTCGTACGCCTCGCGTTATTTCCTTTATTCCGTCTACTTTTCACCGTTGCGTGTAGCAGAAAAGGGTTTTTGTTAATGAAATGTGATCTGTGTTACAATTCTCTTACCATCGACATCTTTCGTTTATCCTCTATTAATTACCTGTCGTAATTTGTTTTTAGGATATATCTCAGCATTCTGCGAGTTAATTTCCTATGGTAGCATTGTTCGCGAGGTTAAATCTTTTTTTAATTCCTTTGTAAATGTATCTCTTTTTACCTAAAAAATGATTTGTTAGTATTTTTGTCGACCAGGGGATCTGGCTTTAATTAAATTATTAATATTAATTAATAGTCTAATTATTGAAACGGATTTTTCGGTGATGCGGAGGGCTGCAAATTGTTATGAGAGTATAACTCAGCAATTTTATAGCTCCTTACTCTTTAGGATAAAAATTTATAACGCAGGAATTTTCTATGAAACTGAATAAAGTTGCTATGGCTGTGGCATTAACTGCTGCTCTCGGCTCAATGTCTGCACTGGCTGATACCACTAATGGTCAGATTGAGCTTCAGGGTGAGCTGGTGAATACCGCGTGTGGTTTAGCGCCGTCGTCCAGCCCGGTAACCGTTGATTTTGGTCAGGTTCCAGTTTCCCTGCTGCAAGGCGGGGGTCAGGCAACTGAAACCAAAAACATCGAGCTGCAGTATTGCGATACCACCATCGCCAGCAGCGCCGTTGTTTCCTATACCCCGACTTCGGTTAACCCGAACGATCCTACTCTGGCTGCCTTTACTTCTGGTACCGCATCTGGTGCAGGTATCGGCCTGAAAGATAGCGCTAGCCAGACTGTGACCTGGGGCGCGCAGACCACGCCGGTCACCCTGGTCGATGGTACTAACACCATTCCTTTCGTGGCCTTCCTGAAAGCGGAAGCGGCATCGGGCGGTTCTACCCCTACCGTAACCGCGGGTGCATTCCAGTCAACGATCAATTTCACTATCGATTATCAATAATCGATTTTGAGTTATCGCTCGCGGGGAGGTTCCTCCCCGCGATATTGGATGGTGTACCCGATAATATGGAATTCTGAGTATGGTTAAGGATACAGAGAAAAAGAGACTGATGGCGCTATTCGTATCGGTATTACTCTTTTCCGGACATGCTTCGAGTACTAATTTTACGCCCGGACAGCTGGCGCTTTCGGGGGAGCTGGTTGCTGCCGCCTGCGATATTGATCCCAGCTCGCGGGAGCTATGGGTGGATTTCGGCAACATATCCGCTCGCGATATTAATATGGATCAAGAAGGTAAGCTCGTCCGGCCTTTTCTGGTGCGCTTAGTGGGCTGCGCGTCTTACGGCAGCGAAAATCAATCAACGCCCGGTGCTTATGCCACGATTACTTTTACCGGCAATGCGTCATCGCAGGACCCGACCGTATTAATTCCGGATGGGGAAGGAAAGGGGTTTGGTATACAGATTCGCGATCGCCGTGGGGAAGTTTTAACTTTTGGAGAACCCTCCTCGGGATATCTGCTAAGTGATGAGAATAATACGCTGAAATTCACCGCTTCGCTGGTTCCTGTTCAGCAACATATTAAGGCTGGGGATTTTTACGCCGTCACTCGTTTTTATATGGATTACAACTAGACGCAAGCCAGCTATTGCTGTTGTAGCTTGTTTACCGCGCACGATATTTTACTGAATGATTCGGGATGAATAGTCATGTCAGCAGAACTAAAAATAAAAATAATCCTCTCTCAGATGCTTTTTTTCTGCTGTGCTTCTATGGCTTGTGCCTCAACCGACGTGGAATTCAATACCGACGTACTGGATGCCGCCGATCGCGACAATATCGATTTAACCCGTTTCGCCACCGACAACTATGTCCCGCCGGGCGAGTACTTATTAGATATTAAAATAAATGGCCAGGCGGTGGGGCAGCAAAAGGTTCGCTATCTGGCTTCTAAGGACCAGAAGCATACCCAGGCCTGCATTAACGGCGAAATTCTTGCCAGATTGGCGTTGAAAGAAGAAGCGCAGAAAAAGGTCGCACAGCCGTTTGCCGATTGCTATGACCTGCTGAGCCTTCCTGGCGCTACGCTCAGCAACTACGCCGGGGTGCTGGACATCACCGTCCCGCAGGCGTGGATGAAATACAACGATCCGAACTGGACGCCGCCGGAGCGCTGGGACCAGGGCATCGGTGGTTTTTTGCTCGACTACAGTCTGACCGGGCAATATACCCGCCAGCTTGATATGCATGAAGATTACACCACCCTGAGCGGATACGGCCAGACAGGGTTTAACCTCGGCGGCTGGCGTTTGCGCGGCGAATATCAGACCAGCTATTACAGCGCGACGCATCAATTTGATTTCGACATGAATCAGATCTACGCCTACCGTCCGCTGCCGATGATGGCGGCAAAGCTGACGGCAGGGGAGATCTACCTTGATTCTCAGGTCTTCGACACCGTGCGCTTTACCGGGCTTAATCTCGCCAGCGATGAGCGTCAGCTGCCGCCAAACCTGCAGGGCTACGCGCCGGAAATTCGCGGCCTGGCCAAGACCAACGCCAAAGTGACGGTGAAGCAGAGCGGGCGCATTATTTATGAAACGACGGTTCCCGCCGGGCCGTTTAACATTCAGGATTTACGCAGCTCGGTGCGCGGTACGCTGGATGTTCAGGTGGAGGAGCAGGACGGTTCCATTTCGACGTTCCAGGTTAACACCGCCAACATTCCTTACCTTACGCGTCCCGGCTACGTGCGTTACAACGTGGCTGTCGGCGCGCCGTCCCGCTATAACCATAAAATTCAGGGGCCAGGTTTCGCTTCCGGTGATTTCTCCTGGGGGATAACCAACGCCTGGTCGCTGTACGGTGGTTTACAAAGCGCAGGGGCGGAATATACCGCGGTCTCCGCCGGTATTGGCCGCGATCTCAGCGTACTGGGCGCGCTCTCGCTGGACGCCACCGAATCCTACAGCCAGCAGTCAAACCAGAAGCGGCTTAAAGGCACCTCGTTTAAGCTGAGCTATGCGAAAACGTTCGACGAATATAACAGTTCAATTACCTTCGCCGGCTATCGCTTCTCTCAGGAAGATTTCCGCTCTTTCTCGCAATATCTCAACGAGCGTTACGAGGGTTACGACAGCCTTGGCCGTGAAAAAGAAGTCTATACCATCACCGGGAATAAAACGTTCTGGGCCGATGAGCCAGGCAAAGCGACCACCGTCTTTCTGACCTATACCCACCAGAATTACTGGAATCGAAGCAGCCAGGATCGCTACGGCATCTCGTTAGGGCGCTCGTTTAACGTCTGTAATATTCGCGGGATCACCACCAATATTTCGGCCTACCGTTCCGATTACGAAGGGCGTAAAGACGACTCTATTGCTTTCTCGCTTTCCATTCCCGTTGGCGATAGCAAATGGAGCGGTCTCGACGTACAGACCAATAACGGCAAAACCAGCCCGATGCTCTCGTACACCGACAGCAGCGACTACAACAACCTGTGGCGACTGCGTGCCGGGGCGAGCCAGAGCGGCTATGCCAACGTCGACGGCTACTATCAGCGCCGCTCGCAGTATGCCGAAATCAACAGCAACGCCAGCTATCAGCAGGATCACTACGTTTCCCTGAGCAGCACCCTGCGCGGCGGCTTTACCGCTACCCGGCACGGGGCGGCGATCCACAACAGCGGCGCGACGCTCAACACGGCGCGCGTGATGGTGAATACCAACGGTATCGGCGACGTTCCGCTCAATGACGGTAAATCAAGAACCAACAATTTCGGTATTGCCGTTATTCCGGACATCGTGAGCTACAACAGCTTTGATACCCGTGTTGATGTCGATGCGATGTCGGAATCCATCGAACCGGCAAAGGCCATCAGCACTGCCACGCTGACCGAAGGCGCCATTGGCTATCAGACCTTTGGCATGGCGAAGGGCGAAAAAATGATGGGGATTATTCGCCTGGCTGACGGTACCTATCCACCGTTCGGCGCGGAGGTTATCAACGGCGATGGCGTGAGCGTCTCCATGATTATGGAAGGTGGCCAGGGATGGCTGGCGGGGGTTAATCCTCAGGAGCTGCTAAGCGTAGTGTGGAGCGGGAAAAAGCAGTGCCAGATTGCCATCCCGCCGACCATCGTGCGTCGTTCGACAGCCGCGCTATTGCCGTGTAAATGACAGTGACAGTAATAAAAGGCCAAAAATGAGCATAACAAGCAACAAATTCTGCTGGATGGGCGTTGTGATGCTGGCGGCGGTAGGCGGTACCGCTCAGGCAGGGGGTTCGCTGGATCGCACGCGTCTGATCATCACCGGTAAAGACAGTTCGGCGAGCGCGAATTTAACCAACACCAGCCCGGATATTCCTTTCCTCGCGCAATCGTGGGTTGAGGACAGCAAGGGCAACAAGATTACCTCTCCGCTGGTGGTGCTGCCGCCTTTACAGCGGATTAACGGCGGGCAAAAAGGGGTGGCGCGGGTCACCAAAACTGACGGTATTAACCAGCTGCCGCAGGATCGGGAAAGCCTGTTTTATTTAAGCGTGCGCGAAATCCCGCCCAAGCCGGATAAAGCGAATGTCCTGCAGTTAGCCATGCAGTCGCGGATTAAATTATTTTACCGCCCGACGGCCATTATTCCCAAAAGCAAAAGCGAGATTTGGCAGGACCAGGTCGTCTTTCAAAAGAGCGGCAATAAGATGACCGCGCAAAACCCGACGCCCTATTACATCACCATTATTAGCTTGTCCCGCGTTAAGGGTGAAAAAATCACTAAGTTTCCGGGGATTATGATTGCGCCGAAGTCCAGCATGGAGTTCAGCGTAACCGACGGCAGCGTGCGAGATTTCGCCATGATGTATGTGAATGATTATGGCGGTCATCCGGAGCTGAAATATCGCTGCGAAGGAAATACCTGTAAAGCGCTGCCGCCATCGCAGCAAGGGTAATTAAAGAGGAACCTGATGATGAAAACGCGTCTATCGCTATTAGCACTGTTTGTATTCGGTATCAGTATGCCAGCGCTGGCCGACGCTGATATTCCGCTACAGCCACAGCACTATAACCGGGATCATCAGGGGGAAGATGGCGGTAACGTGATATTCAATGGCTCCGTTTATGCCTCGCCTTGCGTGCTGGCGCCGCAGAGCCGCCTGCAGATTATCGAGATGGGTGAAATCAGCGCCCGCCGTTTTCATCAGGCCGGCGACCGGAGTCAGCCGGTGCTGGTTCGCGTCGAACTCAGAGATTGCCTGAAAGGCGCCTCGCAGGCGCGCGACAGCATCGCCTCACGGACGACGGGCAACAGCAAGCATCTCTACACCACCGGCGAGCAGGCGGTTCAGCTCACTTTTATCGGCGAATCGGATGAACATAATCGCCAGCTGCTGCGCCTGACCGGCAGCATCTCAGGAGCCGGTATTCGCCTGCTGGATGTTAAAGAACGGGCGCTGGATATTAATCAAACGCAGCCGCCGTTTATTGTGAAAACCGGCGATAGCAGCCTGACGTTTATTGCCGTGCTGGAGTCAACCGGACGAAACGTGACCGCGGGCAACTTTAGCGGACTGCTACGTTTAAAAATGGAGTATCTCTGATGACGACGATGGTTATCGGACGAAAATCTTGCGTCACGCTTTTACTCTGCGGCGGCTTACTATCCCTTGACGCCAGCGCGGCGATTGAAGGGGAAATTACGCCGGTCGGCGGACCTAAAATGTATAATATTGACGTGGTCAATCAGGATATTACCAATAACAGCATAGGGGCAACGATTCCTTATGAGTTTTCATTGGGCGGGCAATATTCTGGTATAGCCAGCTGTACCATTCCCATGGAAAATCAGGCGATTTATTACTCTGCGACCGCCTCGCTGATGCAGCAGGGAAGCGCGCCGGGCTATTTAAAGCTCAATGATTATATGGATGTTAAAATTGAAATTTATATCCGTGGTCAGCGCATGGATTATTTTGCGGTGCCTTTTTATAATGAATCGAATAACGCTTTTCAGAATAAATGCGTTCCGCCAACCACCCAATTTAATAACTTTGAGTCCGGCGCCAAGGGGCGGGTAACGTTTATGATTACTAAGCCTATTGTCAACGGCGTTAACCTGCTGGGTACAGAAATCGCCAAGCTTTACGGCCGCCTGGGGAATTACAGCTCAGGAATGGGCAGCACTCCAATGTCGATTGTCTCGATTAATTCCGGGGTCATTACCGTTCCGGATAAATGCATTGTCAACTCAGGTACACCGATCGTCGTTGATTTTGATACCATCCCCAGTTCGGGTTCGCTGCTAAATGGCAATAATTACAGCCGGCCCGTGCCGATTCAGGTGAAATGCGAAGGGGGAAGTTTCGCGAACGGTAATTTAAATATTCGCCTGGGCATTCAGCAGGCCAATACCGCCAGTTTTAATAGCGATTATTTAGGGACCACCGGCGCCGTCGATCGATCCAATCTTGGCATTATTCTGAAAGATTCAGGCGGCAGTTTAGTGGCCGCGAATAGATTTTATGACGTGCCGGGTTTTAATAATAATCAGGGAACCTGGAATCTCACCGCCGCGCCGATTGCCAATGCCGGGACCAATGTTCTCGAAGGGGATTTCCAGGCATCGGCCACCGTGGTCGCTGAGTTTCAGTAAGGGGGCAGCATGCGTCAATTTATCGCATCTATGGTACTTCTGGGCTTACTTTCGGCGGCCACGCCGGCGTACGCCAGCGGGGAACTGATCGGCGGCGACTTAACCTTCAAAGGCACCGTCGCGGCCCATGGCTGCAGTATCGTTCCTTCATCCAAAAATATCGCCGTGGATTTTGGCCAGATTTCAACCCGTACGCTCTATGCGGAGAGCAAATCACAGCCCAAAGCGTTTGTGATTGAGCTTAAGGATTGCAGTACCGATGTTTTTAATTCCGTTACCGTAACCTTTAGCGGGACGGAAAATGCCAATATGAGCGACCGTCTGGCGATTACGCCGGTAGCGCCAAATTCCGCCAGCGGTATTGGCATTGGTTTTGAAGAGAGTAACGGCACGGCGATTTCACTCAATACGCCAACAACCGCGGTCGCCATTTCCGATGCCACCATGCAGTTAAATTTTAAAGCTTTTGTTGAAGGGGAACCGGACGCCTTGAGTAACAAAACCTTGCAGACCGGTGCCTTCCAGGCAACAGCGTATTACACCCTTAATTACCAGTAGAATAGATCAAGGATGATGATAAATGAGCCGCCGTTTCTTTCTCTACGATAAAAATATCTTTTTCTCAGAAGGCGTACGTTCTTTGGTTGACGATCTTGCCGCGCATGACGGCGACTGCGCTTTCTCAAGGCTCGATCAGTTCTCTCAGCTGATTAATACGCTGCGTCTGCCGAAGCAGAAAGAGGAGCTGCGCTGGGTGCTCTGCGATGTCGACAGTTTGCCGGACGAACGCTTTAATGCGCTATACACCATTAAAGAGTACTACTGCCGGGAAAATCAGCAGCTGGTGATTTTATTAGGAGAAAATAATATTTCTCTGTTTTTTGCGCTGCATTCGCTGCTCCCGGAGGCGAGCTGGTTATTAAAAAATGAATCGCTGGAGAATTTTTTCAAATTCATTGAAGGCGCTGATTCGATGGTGGCAAAGAAAATATTTTATAGCCGCTCGCTAATTAATTATACCCGACAGAAGTGGTTAGCCCGGGATTTTAATAACAGTATCTCCAGCGATGACTGGTGGTTAATGGAAGAAATATTCAAAGGGAAGTCATTGTCGCAAATTTCCTCTGAGCAAAAAATTGATGTTCGTCGACTGAGCCGCTGCAAACGGGGCCTGATGAAAAAGTTAAATGCTAAAAATAACGTAGAGCTGTTTAATATTTTCAAATGTATCGTCGCCACCCCCTGCGTATAACAGCGTACAAAGTCTAACATCGACAGAATTACTGGCAGATAGCTAAGCCAGTAGGTAAGTGTAAGAAAAATACATTTCAATATAAATAGTTAAGGATCTAACAAATGCAAAAATTAAGTATGATTGAAGCGTCAACTATTATTGGCGGCTGCTGCAAGGAAACTTGCACAAGCTCTTACGAGACAGTGGTCGTTGGCGGTGTTTCTACCTGTAAACAAGTGACCACCTGTACGGATAAGCACGGTTCAACCGTTAGCATGAAAGATGCGCCGGACAGCATGTGCGTCGTGCCAAATAGCGCCCGTTATTAATCACTGATGTGATACATGGAGGGGGAACCCTCCATGTATTTCTCCGCTATTTTCGCGAGCCTGGTATCAAATGAAGATAAAACCTATTACCGCCGTTGGCTATACGTTTCTGGTGGCGTTAATTTCGTCGCTAATTACCGTGCTGTGCTATCACATATTTGTGTTTAATACATTTTCACTGGATAGCAGTCAGCCTTCCGCCCTGCGAGAAATTGACAGCGCAACCGTTGCCAGTAGCCCAATAAAAAATGAGAAAAGCATTATTGAAGTGATGTCCTATGGCTGTCACTACTGCGCATCGAACGAGGAAGAGATCGAAAAATTCGCCGCCACGCTACCCGCGGATAGCACCTTTGAAGTTATCCATATTACTGGCGAGAATAACGGCCTGGCGGTCTTTGCGCCGGTTTTTGCGACCCTTGAAGTCATGGGTATTGAGCGCCAGACGCGCGACCAGGCATTTAACGCGGTAATGACCCGCGGGATTAATTTAGCCGATGAGGAAACGCTTAATGGCTGGCTGAAAAAGAATAGTATTGATGTCGATAAATACCATCAGCTACGCCAAAGTCAGGCCGTCGCCGAGCGTCTGGAATATATGGCGAAAATCACCGAGCTTTATGACATTAACGCGACGCCGCTGTTTATTGTGAATAAGAAATACGTAGTGGCGAAGGATCGTCAGTTTCCTGAATTTGCCGACTATTTACGCCAGCTGTTAACCCAGGATAAGGAGTAAGCGTGGCGCGCTTTCTCATCGTCTGGAGCGTCTTCAGCGTAAGAAAATGGTCCGCGCAGCTGAGTTGGCGCTACCGGCCTTTTACCGGCTACGGCCAAAAAGCGGTGCGTAGAGTCATGTGTTTTACCCCGATGCCGCTGCTGCTGCTGGCGGTTCGCGCGCTGTGTCGGCTGCGGCTGCTGGGCAGACAGTACCGTGGCCGCAGCGCCGTGGCGACGCAAAACTACCGCTGCCTGACGGGCGTCGAGGGCCGAATCAATGCCGGATGGATAGCCATGCGCCGCCAGCTGCTGGAGATAGGGGCGACCTGGGGACAGCACCCGGCCACCCTGGCCCAGATGCAGGCATGCACGCGAGAGCTTGACGCCGTTGTCGCTCCCCTGGCGGCGCAAAAGACGCCGGTCGTCCTTGCGCCGCTGCACTGCGTTTCCGATATCTTGGCGGCGATGGTCGGGGCCGGCGTGACGCCGGGCAAAGCCAGCGTAGTGGTCTCTTCCAGCGCGGAAAGCTACACCGTCGCCAGCCGTAAAATGGGCGGCGTCGCGCTCTCTTATTGCTCAATCCACCAGGATAATACATCGCTGGCTAGCGAGCTTATGGCGTTAATGACCAATGTATCGGCAGGGCGGGAAAATATGATTATTTTCCCCGACATTCCAGCCGATTACACCGTGCAGACCCCGGAAGCGCAGTCCGGGAAAATAAGCTGCCGGCTATTTGGCCGCCCGGCGAAATTACATAGCGGAGTACAGCGGTTTTCTCGCATCGTATCGGCGAAGGTGGTTTTTTATCACCTCTATTATCAGCACGGGATAAAAATAAAGATCTATTCCCCGCTGTCGCCAAAAGAGGTCGCGGCAAAGCTACCAACGATGATTGAAAACACCCTGCGCGATTATCCGCAGGATTGGCTTTTGTGGCACAGCCATTCGCTCTATTTTATTAATCACTGATGCATCATCATGAAAAAGATTATTCCTGATATGGTTTTCCAGGAAGAGACCAATGAATGCGGCCTCTCCTGTATTGCGATGCTGGCGCAAACCCAGAATATTCCGTGCTCGCTGCCGGCTTTGCGGGAAATTTTCCCGGCATCCGATCATGGGACATCGTTGAGCGATTTATCCGTTATCCTGCAGCAGATCGGCATTGCCACCGCGCCGGTATTGTTCGATCACGCTGAGCTTCATGCGCTGCCGTTCCCGTCCATTTTGCACTACGGCGCCAGCCACTATGTTCTGCTGGCCTGGCGAAAAGGGGATTACGTCTGCGTCATGAATCCGGCGATTGGCCAGCAGTGGCTGCCTTTCTCGGCATTAAAAAAAGAGATTAGCGGCTATGCGCTGATCCTTGAAGAGTCGCCCGGCGCGATTGCCGGCCCGGACCCGGTTATTGCCGGCGCGCAGCAGGAGATGCCGCGGGCGATGAGCCTGAAGGAGACCGCGGCGGTACCGGGCATTTATAAGCTGATGCTCTTAACCTTCCTGGTGTCGCTCACCCTGTTTTTAATGCCGACGATGGTCAGCCGGGCGATCAACCAGGCCTTCTCTGACGTTCAGAATACGCAGTTTCCTTATTTATGGTTCATCCTCGCCTTTGTTGTATCCACGCTGCTGGCGCTGGGCGTCAGGGTGATTAGCGAGCGATTTATTCGCCGCTTTGTCCTGCTTAAGAGCGATATCGGTTTTTCCCGCCTGCTGAATAATCCGCTGCGTTTTTTTGAAAAACGCGCGCCAGGGGACGTTTTCAGCCGTTTTATCGCCTGGCAGGGCGGGATGCTGCAAAAAATCGAACTGGATAACGGGCTCCGCTCGGACTGGATCATCTGCGTTATCGCGATCGGCATTATGTTCTGGATCTCCCCGGTGCTGGCGCTGATTTCCGCCGTGGGTATTGTGGCGATGGGGCTGATCAGCGTCTGGGCCATTTTTCGCGACCGCTGGTATACGCAGCAGCTGCAGCTGAAAAGCGCGACGCTGAATGACTTTTTTATGGAAACGCTTCAGGGCGTGTTAACCATCAAGACCGCCGGGCTGGAAACGCAGCGTAAAGCGCAGTTTGCCCGTCTGTCTCATGACCTTTTCACCTGCCTCCAGCGGCAGAAAGTCTATCAGCAGGTCAAAGAGGGACTGTACCAGCTGACCGGCAGCCTTGAGATGGTGGTTTTCATGCTGGTGGTGCTGCCGCTGGTGCACGCAAAGCTTATCTCGCTGGGCGACTTTTTTGCCTACAGCTTTTTACGACAGATTTTTACCTCCTACGTCACGCGGATATTTTATGCCGTGATCCGTAAATCACAGCTGCACGTGATCGATACCCGCGCGCAGGGCCTGTTCACCCGCCATGAGCCTGTTGCGCCCCAGTTTGCTCCGCTCAGCGGTGAAGCGGTTCCGCGGCTGACGTTCGAACAGGTGAGCTTTCATTACAACCCGCAGCGTCCGGTACTCAATGCCGTTGATCTCATCCTGGAGCCCGGCGATCGGCTGGCGATCGTGGGCGACTCCGGCGCCGGAAAAAGCACCCTGCTGCGGCTGATGGCAGGGCTTTTTTCCGCGCAGCATGGGCGAATTTTGCTGAACAACGATGAGGTGAGCGCGCAGCAGCTGGCGTCGCAGGTATGGCTACAGAGTCAGGAAGACATCCTGTTCAACGCCTCGGTGCTGCAAAACATCACCCTGTTTGATCCGTGGTACAGCGACAGCGACCGTGGGCGAGTGGAGGCGCTGGTCGAAAAAATGGCGCTGGGGCCGGTGGTTCAGGCGCTGCCGGGAGGAATGGAGGCGCTGATCCGCGAGAGCCACTCGGCGCTCTCTTTAGGCCAGCGTCAGCGGCTGATGCTGGCGCGGGCGCTCTACAGCACCCGGCCCATACTGCTGTTCGACGAACCGACCGCCAATCTTGATGATGAAACCGCGGAAACGGCGATCCTCGCGCTGTGCCAGCACTGCCGCGAACAGGGCAAGACGCTGATCGTCGTGACCCACAGCGAGCAGATCCTGCATCACTTCACGCGGGTTTATCGCCTGAAGGAAGGCAAGCTGCGCGATATCACACAGGGAGAGGTGGACCAATGAGAAGAGCATTTTTACGCCGCCGTAAAACGTGGCTGTTTGCGCTGGTCGCTATGCTGGCCATTGTTGCCGCCGTCTACTATCAGCGCTCATTTCCGGCACAGGCCGAGTCGATTGATACCGTTACGCTCGATCGCGGGGATATCGAAAAGGTCGTGCTGGCGAGCGGGATTATCAAACCTGCCGTCCAGGTGAGCGTCGGCGCGCAGGTCAGCGGCCAGCTGCGTAAGCTGTACGTGCGCCAGGGCGAGCGGGTGCGCAAAGGGCAGCTGTTAGCCGAAATCGACCCGACGCTGCAGCTTTCCGACTTACGCAACGCTACCGCGCAGCTGGCCAGCGCCAGAGCGCAAAAGCAGGCCTCTGAGGCCACGCTGGTGCAGTACCGTAAAGCGCTGGCGCGCGAGCAGGCCATGAGCCGCGACGGCTCCGGCGTGAGCAGCGATCTCGAACAGGCGCAGGCGCAGTATGCCGCGCAGGTTCAGCAGATAGCGGTGAATGAGGCGCAGATTGTGCAGGCGGAAATGAGCGTGCAGACCGCCAACGCCAACCTCGGCTATACCCGCATTCTCGCGCCTATGGATGGCGAAGTGCTGGGCATCGTGACCCGTGAAGGGCGAACCATCGTCTCCTCGCAAATTGCGCCTACGATTCTGGTGCTCGCCGATCTCGATAAAGTCCAGGTCCAAACCCGCATTTCCGAAGCCGATATCCAGAAAATCCATCCGGGACAGCCGCTATGGTTTTACGTCATTGCCGACCCGCAAAGCCGTTATGAAGGGGAGCTTGGCTATGTCCAGCCCGCGCCGCAGGAGGCGCTGGAGGAACAAAACGCCGGCGCGTCTGCCGGTAACCAGCAGAGCAGCGCCATTTACTATAACGGCACCTTCGAGGTGGATAATCGCCAGCGATTGCTGAAAACCTCGATGACCGCCCAGGTGTTTATCCGCATCGCGCAGGTGAAAGATGCGCTGCGCGTGCCGGTTGCCGCGCTGGGGCGTTCGCTCGGGGATGAGCGCTACCTGGTCGTGGTGCAAAAGGAGAACGGCAGCGAGGAGCGCACCATCCGCATCGGGATTAACGACCGCCAGTATGCGCAGGTTCTTGAAGGATTACAGCCCGGCGAGCGGGTGGTGATCCCGCAGGATGCGGGGTCCGTCTGATGGCTGAGCCGTTAATCTTGCTGAACAACGTCACGCGTCATTTTGTTGCCGGGACGCAACTGATTCCGGTGCTGAAATCCATCTCTCTGACCATTATGCCCGGCGAGATGGTGGCGATTATGGGCGCTTCCGGCTCGGGTAAATCGACGCTGATGAATATTATCGGTTGTCTGGATAAACCCAGCAGCGGTGAAGTATATATCAACGGCATCGCCGCCCATCAGGCCGACAGCGCGGCGCTGGCGGAGCTGCGCAGCCGCTGGCTGGGATTTATTTTTCAGCGCTATCACCTGATGCCTTATTTGACGGCGGAAGAGAATATTGCCATCCCTGCGCTCTATACCGCGATGCCCGCCGCTGAGCGCCAGGCGCGCATTACGCTGCTGGCGGAAAAGCTGGGCATTGACGCGCGCCTGGCGCATAAACCCGCGCAGCTTTCCGGCGGCCAGCAGCAGCGGGTCAGCGTCTGTCGGGCGCTGATCAACGGCGCGCAGATTATTCTCGCCGATGAACCCACTGGGGCGCTGGATAGCGTCAGCGGCCGGGCGCTGATGGATGTTTTGCACCAGCTGAACGCTGACGGGCATACGGTGATTATCGTGACCCACGATCGCGAGGTAGCGCAGCAGGCCCAGAGGATCGTCGAGATCAGCGATGGGCAGGTGGTCGCCGACAGCACCCACGGCGCGCGTGATCATCGCGGCATTCCGCGGCTGCCCGCGGTACAGGATAACGGCCGGGCCTCGCTGTCGCGCAGTATCGGAGAGTCGGTACGGATGGCATGGCGGTCGCTGCTGGGGCATCGTATGCGCGCCTTTTTGTCGATGCTGGGGATTATCATCGGCATTTCGTCCGTGGTTTCCTCCATGGCGGTGGGAGAAGGCGCCCGGCAGAGCATCATGAACGAGATTGGCAAGCTGGGTAATACCACGCTCGAAATCCGCCCCGGCACCGGCTGGGGCAGCAAGCGTCCGGATATGGAGCGGGCGCTGTCGCTGGATGATATCGCCAGCCTCGGCAAACAGTCGTGGGTGCTTGGGGTGTCGCCGATCGTCTCCAGCATGACGACCGCGGTGCGCCAGGGGTTTGATTCCTCGATTATTCTTTCCGGGGTTTCCGCCGACTATTTCTCGCTGCAGGGTATTCGTTTCCTTCACGGCAACGGTTTTACCCACCGCGATGTCGACGATCGTGAACCGGTGCTGGTGCTGGATGAAACCAGCAAAGAGACGCTGTTTCCCGGTAATGAAGATCCGCTGGGTAAAATTGTGCAAATCGCCGGCGCACCGTGGCGGGTGATCGGCATCGCCAGCAAGCCGGGACCGAAGGTGGTCAGCGGATTTATGTCGGCCTGGATCCCCTATACCTCTTTATTGCAGCGGATTTCCGGGGACAAACCGCTGGAGGCGCTCACGCTGCGCTTTCAGGAAACGCTGTCGCCGCAGGACGCGGCGCGGCGGGCGGAAAGGCATCTTATCCGCGAGCACGGCAAAAAAGATTTCTTTGTCCAGACCGACGAACAGCTCGCCAACGCGCTGCAAAAAACCTCTGACTCCATGTCGCTGCTGATCACCGCGATTGCCGCCATCTCGCTGCTGGTTGGCGGCGTTGGCGTCATGAATATCATGCTGGTTTCCGTTACCGAACGCACCCATGAGATTGGCATCCGGCTTTCGGTCGGCGCTCGCCCCAGCGACATCATGCATCAATTCTTAATTGAGGCGGTGATGATCTGCGCGCTCGGCGGGCTGACGGGGGTATTGGGCTCCTGGGCCGCCGGTAACCTGTTTGCCCTGCTGACGCAGGAGTTTTCCATGGTCTTTACCTGGCTGCCGGTAGCGATGGCCTGCGGTTTTTCCGCCCTGATTGGCCTGACGTTTGGCTATTTTCCAGCGCGCCGCGCGGCGCGACTGAACCCGACGGAGGCGCTGGCCCGCGAATGAGACCGCTGACTTTATTACCGTTAATTGTATTGCTGACGGGCTGCGGGAATTTAACCCGCAGCGATTATCAGCGCCCGCTGCTGTCGGTGCCGGAGAACTGGCAGAGGACGGAGGGAGACAGCATCGCGCGCTCGCAGGAGAAAGCGCAGCGCTGGTGGGACCGTTTCGGCGACGAACGTCTGTCGCGGGTGGTGGGGCAGGTGCTGGAAAGCAATAACGATCTCGCCGCTGCCGCCTTAACCCTTAAGCAGGCGCGTATTTCCGCTGGGCTCACCCGAACCAATATCAGCCCTGACGCGAGCCTCAACGGCTCCGGCAGTAACTCAAAGCCGCTCAACAGCGGCGGTTCACAGGAGAGCTACAGCGCCTCACTGTCCCTGAGCTATGAACTGGATCTGTGGGGCAAGCTGGCGCGGATCCGGGAGCAGAGCGAATGGGAGGCGATAGCCAGCGAGCAGGACTACCGGGCGACGATCCTGTCGACGATTGACACCACCGCGCAGCTGTACTGGAACATCGCTCTGCTGAATCAGCAAATGACGTATCAGGCGGCGAGTCTGAATATCGCCAGGCAGACGCTGGCGCAGATTGAGTCCTGGCAGCGAGCGGGGAAAGTGGGCCTGCTCGATGTGCTGCAGGCGCGGCAGACGGTCATCAGCCGGCAGAATCAGCTGTTGAGCCTGAAGCAGCAGCGGGCAATTTCCCGTAACGCGCTGGCGCTGCTGCTCAACAGACCGCCGGCTCAGCATACCGATGAGTCCTCCGCGCTGGATGTGCGTCAGCATATCGCTATTGCCAACGCCACGCCGCTGGCCGCGCTCGCCAGCCGGCCGGACCTGCAGGCGGCGGAATCCCGCCTGCGGGCGGCGCTGGCGGGCTCAGACGCCGCGCGGCTGAGCTTCTATCCCACGCTCTCGCTGCAGGGAACGCTGAGCGCCGGAAGCCAGCTCTTTCACCAGTGGTTTAACGACCCGCTGCGCACCGTGGGCAGCAGCGTTTCCGCGCCCTTTATCCAGTGGAACACAGTACAGCTCACCGTGGAGCAGGCCAGCGTGAAGGTACAGCAGGAGGCGGTGAACTTTCGCCGCACCGCCTATACCGCGCTGTCGGAGGTGGACAACGCGATGGAGAAGCGGCTTAACGCCGACGAGCAGCGCGATCGTCTGCTGCAAACGCTGCAGCTGGGCGAGCAGCGTCTGGCGCTCACCGGGAGCCGCTATCGCTCAGGGGCGGTGGATTATCAGACTCTGCTGAACGCCCAGGACGCGCTGCTTGATGTGCAGAACAGCCTGGCGCAGAACCAGTACGACTATCTTTATGCCACTTTGCAGCTTTGGCTGGCGCAGGGAGGCATTAACCCGCAACAGAGGACTTCCCAGAATGAGTCACAGTAACTCCCCTTATCGCGTGGTGATAACCGGCTATGGCGCGGTGACTCCCCTCGGCGATAGCGCCGCCGAAAGCTGGCAGGCCATCATGGATTATCGACGCGGCTACCGCTATGTGGATCTCTCCGCGAACGGTATTCACACGCATTTTATCGGTCAGGTGGCGAATGAACCCAGTCTTAAGGGGGTTCCCGCCGCGATTCGTCGGCGTCTGCCGCGTCACGCGCGCCTGGCGCTGGCCGCCGCGCGGGAAGCGGTGGCGATGGCCTTTGCGGGCGAAGCTCCCACGGCGTTTTATGACCCGCTAATGTGCGGCGCCATCATCGGCTCCGGCTGGGCAGGGCTGGATGAAAGCTATCTGGCGGTACCCGAGTTTGAGAAAACCGGCGTCTCCTCGCCCTTTAGCTGCTTTTTTTCCATGCCCAACGTGAGCACCGCCGCCTGTAGCCAGCTGTGGAATTTGCGCGGCTATCAAAATACCCCGGTCGCGGCCTGCGCCACCGGCACTATCGCTGTCGGCGAGGCCTATGATGCGATTCGCTTTGGCCGTGCCAGCATGCTGCTCGCCGGCGCCGGGGAATCGCTAAACAGCGTTTGCGCGATCTGGAATATCGATGTGCTCGGCGCGCTGAGCCGGGAAACGGAGTCGCCGGAGCGGGCCAGCTGTCCGTTCAGCCTGCAGCGCAGCGGGTTCGTGCTTTCGGAAGGCGGGGCGGTGCTGTGCCTTGAGGAGCGCGAGAGCGCCCTCGCGCGCGGGGCGACGATCCTGGCGGAGGTCACCGGCTATGCTAATTTCTCCGACGCGGTGGATTTTACCTCCCCGGCGGAGGACTGCGTAGCCCGCGAGCAGACCATCCGTTGGGCGCTGCGCGGCGCAGATCTCCAGCCTGCCGACCTCGATTATATCAACGCCCACGGCACCTCCACGCCGCTCAACGATCTCAACGAAACGCAGTCGCTGAAAAAGGCGCTGGGCGACGAGGCGTACCGTATCCCGATTTCCAGCACCAAAGCCTACTCCGGGCATCTGATTGCCGCCGCAGGGAGCTTCGAGACCATTGTTTGCCTGCAGGCGATGGCGGCGGGGATCCTGCCTGCGACGGCCCATTTAACCCAGCCTGACCCGCAGTGCGATCTTGACTATATCGCTGAAGGGCACCGTCAGGGGGAGATACATCGGGCGCTGAATCTGAGCTTTGGTTTCGGCGGTGCGAACGCCGCGCTGGTGCTGGAGAAACACGCGTGACGCTGCTGCACTACACCCTTGCCGACGCGCAGCAGTGGGCGGCGTTTTCCGGTGACGAAAACCCGATTCACTTCGACCTCGCGGCAGCGCGCCAGATGGGCGCGGGACAGCTGAGCGTCCACGGAATGCGCGCGCTGCTCGACGTGAAGCGCGATGCCCACTCCCGGCTGTACCGCCCTGAGCGTTACGTAAAATGCCAGGTTCGCCTGCGCAGGCCGCTATGGTGCGATACCGACTGGCTGTTAACGCCCGGGCTAGCCAAAAATCGCCTTTTGTCCGCCACATCGGTCAGCAATCCGCAGAATGGTGAACTCTGCCTCTCCTGCCAGATGAGCACGGCGGCCGAGCCGGAATCGCTGGTGGGTAAACAGCCCTGCACGATTGCGCCAAAGACGCTACGCGAGCTGCAGTCCTGCTTCAACGCCGCCTGGCCCGACCTGGCGCAGTGGCAGTTTCTTGATGCCTTGCTGTTCCGCCAGCTGATTGGCGATCCCGCGCTGCTGCGCCAGGAGAACATCGCGGCCCTGCTCGGGCCGGGGGAAACCTCGTTGCAGCAAATATTTACCCGCTATCCGGTGCTGCAAACCCACCAGGAGGTGGTGTTTGATGCTCGTCTCGCGGGCAAAGCGACGCCGATTTGGCCCGAATCTCTGTCGCTCTGGCTGCTGCCCTCGCTGGTGGTGGGCCAGGTCGAACAGGGGGCGCTGGTGCGCATCGCCGCGGCGGCGCAGCTGGATGACCTGATAATAACGAACGTGGTCACGCTAAAAGTTGGCCCTGTGCATAATTGATAATTAAGGATAATTTATGACTGCCTATGATGAAGTTCTGCAAAAAGTATGTGAAATGATTTGCGATGCGAAAGACCTGGAACCGGATGAGATTGATGAGAATACGCCGCTGGTTCGACTGAAACTGGATAGCCTGGACTACGTCGAGCTCATGGTGCTGGCAAAACGTGAATTCAATATCACCCTGGAGGCGGACTGGTTCATTCACAATCCGGGGATCACCCTGGGCGAACTGTGTCAGCACATCAGCAAAGAGTCAGGTAACTGATATGGCGCAACAATGGATATTGGTGACCGGCGGCAGCCGCGGTATCGGTCGGGCGCTGGTCACCGGCCTGGCGCAAAGCCGCAACGTGGTCTTTACCGGCCGCGATGAGGCTGCGATTAACGCCACCCAGGCGGCGAGCGAAAACTCCGCCCACCGGGTGCAGGGATACGTCTGCGACGGCAACGACGCGTCGCGGGTTGAACAGCTTGCGCAGGCGCTACTGGCCGAGCGGGGGGCACCGGAAGCGATTATTCACAATGCCGGGATAGCTCGCGATGGCCTGCATATTCATCAGGACGCCGCGCTCTGGCGCGAGGTGTTGGAAACCAATGTGATCTCGATGATGAACTGGAACCGGGTGCTGCTGCCGGCGATGCTCACGCAGCGGCGGGGCTCTATCGTGATGATGTCGTCGGTCAGCGCGTTAAAGGGCAACGTGGGGCAGACGGCGTACGCCGCGAGTAAAGCGGCGATGAGCGGTATTGCGCGCTCGCTGGCGCTCGAGGTCGGGCGTTTCGGCATTCGGGTCAACTGCCTGGCGCCGGGCCTGATCCGTACGGAGATGCTGGAGGAGATACCCGCGCAAAAATTGAAAGAGATGCGCCAGTCGATCCCGCTACGCCGATTGGGCGAAACGGATGATGTGCTGCAGGCGGTGGCATTTTTAATCGGTGAGGGGAGCCAGTATATGACCGGGCAAACCCTGGTTCTGGACGGCGGATTGAGCGCCTGAGTCTGTGATTAGGCCGGCTTAGCTTCTAAAGGGAATGCGTGAGTTGCGCAATGCGATTCATTAACGCCTGTATTTCGCCAGCGGTTGCACGATAGACCTGGATAATCTGTGGGGAATATTGGGCAATCAGGGATAACATAAACGGGGGAATTTCCTCTCCCGGGTTATTTTTTATTAACTGCGCCAGCGACTTCTCTTCCGCTTTCGGTCCATTTAGCGCATGGACCACCCGTCGGCTCACCGCGATAAGCACGGCTTCTGGCTTAAGGATTTCCTCGTGTAATTGAAGCGGCGCGGGGCCATTTTGTATGGACATCCACTCAGAAATATCATCAATACCTTCAATAGGATAAAGCGTGTGCCGGGCGTTGTCTGACGCACCAACGCGTTTTGACGGCGGGCTATGATCCAGACAGGAAATATTATGCAGTAACCCGCCAATTTCTACTTTCAGCGCTTGCGTCGCGCTCATTTCTATTTTTGTCGCCAGATAACCGGCAATGTGCCCGACGGCGGCGGAGTGCCAGGGCGTCTGCTGACTGAATTGATCGATAATAAAAGAGACCAGCTCGGCAATATCGCGGAGGTTGTGTAAAGAGAGGGTGTCGTTATGGACGCCGGAGATCGCGTTAATGTAATCGCGATAATCGGTGGACGCCATGACGGACCAGAAATGACCATCGGCGGAGAGCGTTCTGAAGGCCTGAATATACTCCTGTTTATAAAGAATATTAGCTCCGGCAGCAACGATGTCGACCAGCTTGTTGCTTAAAAAGGCGCTATGGTCGGTACGGTGCTCGCAATAAAGTACATCCAGCCGGTCAGCGAAGAAGAGCAAATGGCTCTCTTCGGGCACCCGCTCACCTTCAATATAATGCCCCAGACCGTTGCGCCAGCGGGTGTGATGATAGCGAACGATTCTGTTGAGCGGGCGAAACAGCGGAATTCGGTTAAGCAACTCGCTGCCGATTAGCGCGTGATTATTATGTTCATTATCGATGTAGTTGAGCGGCTCAAGGCGCGACTTTTCATTTAATCCGCCGACATCATGAATAAGCGCGGCGAGAATGGTTTTACGCCGCTGGGCCGCAGAAAAATTGACTAAATTTGCCAGATGCGATGCGATAAACGCCGTTCTGACATGGTGCAGATTTAGCCGTGGGTTAATCATATCAATGATATTAGCGATGCTGGCTAACGTCGGTAGTAAATGTATCGTCATGATATCTTTATAATTAAAATTAATGAGATAAATCTCAATCAATGATTGTTTTTTGACGCTGGCAACCATATTGTGGGAACGTTTGGTTACCGAATAAAATAGTATCATCATTAACGCGATTGATATAGATGATTCTATCATTAGTTTGGTTGCCAAAGAGGATTTTTTGCGCGATGTTATCAGGCGTATTATCACCGTTGTGGCGAGTGGTTTGCGAATCAGAAATATAAAAAAGATGACCCGCAGCGGTGCTTTTTTTTAAGGTGATGGAGAGGGTGCGCGAGACAATGTATTTATCTCCCTCGCTGGTGAGCAATCCCTCAAGGTTGATTATAAGACGATGGTTGGAAAACTCAGCGGACAGCAAGCCCTGGGAGCGGAGAACATTCTCATTTATTTCCTCTGTAAGATCGTATTGTGATTTACAGGAGAAAGCGTCATGGCTGTTGAAACAAATGTACAGGATGGAAGCTAATGCCAGCGTTAGCGTACAGGCCAGCGCGATAAAAGCGTATTTACGCATTTTTTATTTCCTTATAGTAGTAACTGTGGCACTGCTGGTACTTTATATCGCATTTGAGTATGAATATATCCATATAAATACCTAAGTCCTGTTCCTGATTTAATTGTCGGTTGAAAAGATAAATTTTCTTGGGTGTAGAACAATCGAGCCCCGAGGGGAACAGCTTTTTATTTCTGAGTATTTCCCCCACGCGTAGCGCTCCTGCGCCATAAAAAATACATTTATCCTGAGTAAAAATCGCTGTAGGGGACTGTTTTTGATGGGTAAAAAACTGTAAAAGTAGCATCAAAGCTATCACCATCGGGATAAATAAAATGGCGACTTTGCGGTGTTGCCACAGCAAACTACGCCTGGGAGGTTCAGGGGCCAGCGTCGGGAGAGTGAAAGAGGAGGAGTAATCATTGTCGCTGGTGATAATGACTTCCTCAGAAATTTTAAAGCCAATTCGCGGTACCGTAATAATCACATTTTTCTCAACGCCCAGATCCGCAAGGCTGCGACGCAGCGTTGAGATGTATTGATTCAGGTTGCTATTAGAAGGTCTGGCGCCATATTTTTCAAACACCGACTGAAAAATGTCAACGCGAGAAATAATATCCCCACGGTATTGTAACAGATTGGTCAGGAGGCGAGTGGAAGTAGCAGAGAGTTCAATACAATCACCGGTCAAAAGATTGACCAGCGATGCTTCCTCAGTATCAAATGTAATAAATCCCTCTATATCGAACCGCATTTTTATCTCCGCACGGAATTAAAAATTCACTCTTTATATCAGGGTTTTTATCATAAAAAAAAGTGAATTTCAGATAAATGTACTGTTTAAGTTGAAATTTAAAGCTAATGTTGCCGTTTTCGTAGGGGCAATCCATACTGCCGTGTACTTAATGACAGAAGGAGCTGACTCATGAAGATTTCATTTTCACCCTGTACCCCGCATTCACATCAAAATTCTGTGGCTGCAGTTGAAAGTTTACGAGTATTGATGAGTTCAATGGGCATCAATAAATTCTCCGGGGTAATTGTACCAGAGCAGGAGTATATTCTTTATGTATTGAAAGAACATGAACCTGAAGGGTTACTTACTCGTGAATTAGCGGACAGGTGCGAAATGTCAATTTATAAAGTCAGACATTTACTACTGCCGTTGGAGAAGTATGGTCAGGTGATTAGAATAAAAGTTAATAAGCATCATAAATGGTATTTTTATAATAAATAATATATGTCAAGGGCTATATTAACAAGAGGTAATGTTGTTTGCAATAAAGATAGAGATCTTGACTGTTTTTTTTATGTTTTTAGATTATTAACAAATAATATCTCGCAAATGATAGAGAATATTCTTAATAATGAGAACTCGCGACTCTTATGAAAAAGATGTTTTGCTATCGACAGGCTGATAAGCAATTATGAATAATGACAGATAATTCTTATTATAGATGTTTAATCGATAGCCAACGGCCTGGGATGGCCGCTTTGTTGAGGAAATGATGCTTTTGTTTCTAAAGTGTTAAGTTGACGATATGACCATCTGATGTACTCGATGTTGGCGGGCGGTGAGATAAGGAGATGGATAAGAAAGAGATATAGAGAATAATCGAAGGCAGTTTTTAACGCACGCCGGCTTAAGCGCCATGAGTCCCTCCTGTTTCTGTTGTGCTTCTGCAGAGATATCTTTTTGGCTATACGAATGCGTATCGGCAGTAAAAGATAAAATAATGTGATCCAGTTCAATAATATCCATCATGAGATAATATCTTTCTCAGGTCTATACCCTAAATAATTCGAGTTGCTTAAAGGCGGCAAGGGAGTGAGTCCCCCAGGAGCATAGATAACTATGTGACTGGGGGGAATGAGCGTAGCCAACACATAAGCAACTTGAAGTATGACGGGTATATATTACTGTTGGTGTCCCTGGCATCATTAAAGTTGATGCTCGCTGATGTCCAGTATGCTGGACAGATCTCATGACTAATGTGCGATAGGTTAATTAACTGCAACAGCGTGCCGGGCAATTAGGGTGTTATTTGATATGAATTAATAAAATGGCTGCGCCAGTCACGTTACTGTAGGGCTAAATATTATGGTTATCAAACACTCGAATTGAGGGAGCACAAATGGCTTACAGAATGATTTTAAACGAAACCTCTTATTTTGGCCCAGGTTCGATTCGCTGTATCGTTGATGAAGTTAAAAAACGCGGGTTCAAAAAAGCGCTGGTGGTCACGGATAAGGATCTGATTCGTTTTAACGTCGCAACAAAAGTTTTTGCTATTCTCGATGAAGCCGGGCTGCCTTACAGCATTTTTGATGAGGTGGTCCCGAATCCCACGATTGAGGTTGTGCAGCAGGGCGTAGAGACGTTTAAACAGTCGGGCGCCGACTACCTGATCGCTATCGGCGGCGGCTCACCGCAGGATACCTGTAAGGCGATAGGCATCATCATTAATAACCCGGAGTTCGCCGACGTCCGCAGTCTCGAAGGCGGGGCGGAGACGAAAAACGCCGCCGTGCCGATGATTGCGATCCCAACCACCGCCGGTACGGCAGCCGAAGTCACCATCAACTACGTGATTACCGACGTACAGAATCGGCGCAAATTTGTTTGTTACGACCCGCACGATATCCCGGTAGTGGCGATCATCGATGCCGAGATGATGAGCAGCATGCCGGCCAGCCTGAAGGCGGCGACCGGCGTCGACGCGCTAACCCATGCGATTGAAGGCTACATCACTAAAGGCGCATGGGAACTCACCGACATGCTGCATCTGAAGGCTATCGAGGTGATTGGCCGCTCGCTGCGTGCTTCCGTTCAGGGCGAGGCGCAGGGCGCGGAAGGGATGGCGCTGGGGCAGTATATTGCCGGAATGGGCTTCTCAAACGTTGGTCTGGGGCTGGTCCACGGTATGGCCCACCCGCTGGGCGCGTTCTACGGTACGCCGCACGGCGTGGCTAACGCGGTGCTGCTGCCGCATATCATGGCCTACAACGCCGAATATACTGGCGAAAAATATCGCGACATCGCGGTGGCCCTCGGCAACAAGCAGGCGTCAACCCTGCCGATTGCCGAAGCGCGTCAGGCAGCCATTGAGGCGGTGGCGCAGCTGAATCGCGACGTCAATATCCCGGCGCGCCTGCGCGATGTCGGTATGAAAGAAGAGGATATTGATGCCCTTGCGGCGGCGGCTCTGGCGGACGTGTGCACCGGCGGCAACCCGCGTGACACCAGTCTGGAAGAGATTAAAGCGCTGTATCGGCAGATCTTCTAATTTGGCAATCGCAGCGAAGCCGGTAGACATACCGGCTTCGCTGTTCAGAAAGGAACGTTTTCACAGGGCGGGGCGTTAGCCGCCGCCCGGCATAATCATTTCATCAGTTCACGGCGCCAGATAGACCTGCGGAACGGCCGCATCGGGATGTTCCCCCATGCTGACCTCCGCGCCGTACCAGCGGCTGATAATCGCCTGCTGGATCACCTCCTGCGGCGTGCCCTCGGCTACCAGCTTCCCCTGATACAGCAGCAGAATCCGGTCGGCCCACAGCGCCGCGAGGTTCAGGTCGTGCAGCACTATGCAGACGTGCAGCCGGCTGCTGCGGGTCAGGCGTTTGAGCAGGCGCAGCAGGTGCTGCTGGTAATAGAGATCCAGCGCCGAAGTGGGCTCATCAAGAAACAGCCAGCCCTCGGGGGCGCCATCGCGCCACAGCTGTGCCAGACAGCGGGCCAGCTGCACCCGCTGCTGTTCGCCGCCGGAGAGGGAAGGGTAGCGTCTCCCGGCCAGATGATCGCAGCCGGTCTCTTCCATCACCCGGCGGATGATCTCCGCATTTGCTACGCCGCCCCACGGCGAACGGCCCATGGCGATAACCGTCTCAACCGGCCAGTCGGCGTGAAGCTGGGTACGCTGCAGCATCACCGCCCGGCGGCGGGAAAGCGTTTCTGCCGACCAGCTCTCCAACGGACGGCCCTCCACCACCCGTTCGCCGGCGTCGGGCGTTAAATAACCGGTCAACAGGCGCAGCAGGGTTGATTTACCGGCGCCGTTGGGGCCAATCAATGCCGTCATTCCACCGCCGCAGAGCTGGAGCGAAACATCATGAATAATCTGCCGGTTACCCAGACGCAGCGACAGCGAACGCGCGCTATAGCGGTTATCCATGGGTCCCTTTCTCCCGACGAAAAATCAGCCACAGAAACCACGGCGCGCCGAGTACGCTGGTCAACAGCCCGACCGGCATCTCGGCGGGGGCGGCAACGGTACGCGCCAGCGTGTCGGCCAGCAGCAGTAACATCGCGCCGCACAGCAGCGAACCGGGGACCAGGCCGCGATGGTCCGGCCCCAGCCACATCCGCATCAAATGCGGCACGACCAGACCGATAAAGCCGATAATGCCGCTGATAGCCACCGCCGACGCCACCAGCAATGCGCTGCACAGCAGCAGTAGCCGCTGCAGGGCGCGAACGTTGACGCCGAGGTAGTGCGCTTCTTCATCGCCCAGCTGCAGCAGGTTAAGCCGTGAAGCCATCGCCCACACCACGAGGGAAGCCGGGATCATCAGCGTGGCCGCCACCAGCAGCGTCGACCATTCTGCCTGCCCGAGGCTGCCCATCCCCCAAAGCGAAAGCTGGCGCAGCTGGGTATCGTTGCTGATCCACGCCAGTACCCCGACCAGCGCGCCGCACAGGGCGTTAATGGCGATGCCGACCAGCAGCAGGCGCGAAAGCGAGGCGTCTCCCGCCCGGCTGAGGATAAAAATCACCACCATCACCGCCATGCTGCCGATAAACGCCGCCAGCATCGGGGCGTACAGCGCCACGAGCAGCGGCACCGACAGAGGCAGCACCAGCCAGCAGGCGACCGCCAGCGCCGCGCCGCCGCTGATCCCTAACAGCCCCGGATCGGCGAGGGGGTTGCGAAACAGCCCCTGCATCACGCAGCCGGAGAGCGCCAGCGCGGCGCCGACCAGCAGCGCCAGCAGCACTCGCGGCAAACGAATGGTCAGCCAGATGTTTCTCAGGATCTCATCGCCGGAGGGCAGCAGGCTGGCCAACGGCAGACGCATGGCGCCCAGGGTGGTGGCTAACAGCGTCAGGACAATCAGCAGCAGCGTCATTAACCACAGATGACGGGCAGGGTGGGAGCGCATCAGGGCAGCTGCTCCGCTTTTTGCCGCAGCGTGAGCACCGCCTGCGGGGTGCGCGGACCAAAGCCGAGCAGGGCCATATCATCTATCACCAGTACCTGTTTATGGCGTCCCGCAGGCGTCTGCGCCAGCCCCGGCAGCTTCCAGAGCCCGGCTTCGCCGCCCATGCCTTTCAGCCCATCGGCGGAGATCACCACCAGGTCCGGCGTACTGGCGATAACGCCCTCCTGCGACATGCTGCGATAATGGTCGAAGCTCTGCATGGCATTTTGCAGCCCGGCCGCCCTGATTGCGCCATCCGCCGCGGTTTGTTTCCCGGCCACCATGGTATTCATGCCGCCGTGGCTGAGAATAAACAGCACCCGCTTGTTCACGGGCTGCGACGGAATTTGCGCGATCTGCTGATGAACCTTCTGGCGCAGGGCGTTACCTTCGCTCTGCTTACCAAGGGCGTCGGCAATCACGCCAATTTTTGCCTCGATTGCCGGCAGGTCGTAGCCGCCCGGGACGTTGATCACCTTAACCTTATTCTCTTCAACCTTTTTCAGCACCAGCGAGGGCTGCGCCTGGGCGCTGGCCAGCACCAGCGTCGGCCGCAGGGAGAGGATCCCCTCGGCGTTCAGCTGGCGGATATAGCCCACATCCGGCAGGCTCTGCGCGGCGGCAGGCCAGGTGCTGGTGCTGTCTTTTGCCACCAGCTGCCGCTGGGCGTCGAGGGCGTAAACCACCTCCGTGACGTCGCCGCCCCGCGCCCCAAAACGCACGGCGGCGGCGCTGGCCAACAGCGGAAACGCCGCAAGTAATATCAGCCAGCGCTTCATGCGAGTAGCCCTTCGGTGGTCAAACGATCGACCTGCGCACGCCACTGCGCCTGCTCCGGGTGGCCTTCGCTGCGTTGACCGAACAGCTGTGCGATCTGCGTGCCATCTTTGGCGAACAGCTCGACGCTGGTGACGTGGCCGTCAGAGGTCGGTTTGCGGGTCACCCAGATCTCATCCACGCTCTCCTCGCGCAGATGCAGGGTAAACGCGGGGTTGAAGATATTCAGCCAGCCGCGCATCGGGGCGACCTTTTCCAGCGCGCCGGTGAAGATTTGCACGCAGCCGCGGTTGCCGACAAAAATCATGATCTCGTTGCCATCCTGGCGGATGGTTTCCAGCAGGCCCGGCAGCGTCTGGGTGTCAATGCGGCAGGCGAGGTCGTCGCTGACCAGGCGGAAAGCCTGCTGGCGCGACAGGCTATATTTTCTCAGCAGGCCGAAGAACTGGTGAACGTCGGTCATGGCCCGCCATTCATTTTCCAGCGCCGCCGCGTCGGCGGAGTCGGCATATTTCAGCGGTTCGGCCGGGCGAATCGCCAGCGGGGCAGGCGATTGCTGCGTATGCCCGGCAATCAGCGCATCCCAGGCCGCCATGTCGGTATTGCCGGTGGTGTAAACCTTGAGCAGCGCGTCGCCGTGCGGATCGAAGAACTGGATGCTCTGGCGGCCGTTGTCGTTCAGGCGAAAAGCGCTGGCCCACTGGCTGAGAAACAGGCGCAGATCGAGGGCGCGCGGATTGAGCACCAGCCCGGCGTGGCCGCTCAGATGCTGATGGGTAAATTCGCCGACCTGCTCATGCACCGCGTATTCGTTGCGGCAGATGCATTTGGTTTCCCCCACGGTTTCCAGCGCCGTCAGAATGGCGCGGGCGTCGTCCTGCAGACGTACGGCATCGTAGCCCAGGCGGGCTTCGGTCAGCTCGGCTTCGCTAATCCCCATTTCGGCGGCGATATCGCGGGCGTATTTCGCGGAAGATTGCGCTTTCGTTGACAGATAGCGCTGCCACAGCGGGGTATGTTGCGGTTGGGTGTTTTGCATAATTCACATCCTTCTCTACGATGAGTTTCCCCGGCGCGCGGCCGGGGAGCAGGTTTCTTATTATTGGCCGGTCAGAAATCGACGTTCACGCCCAGCTGCCAGGTGCGGCCAGGCATCACCGCCAGCGCTCTGTCGTTGGCGTCCTGGTTCGTCGCCGTTTCGATATTGCGGCTGCTCAGATAATCCCAGTATTTACGATCGGTAATGTTGTACACGCCGCCGTTGACGCGCACGTTCTTCGCGACCTGCCAGTACGCGGTCCAGTCCAGCATGCCGTAGCCCGGAACGCGCATATACTCGCTGGTCGAATCGGTAATCGCGGAGCCGGAGTTGGTATAGCTTTCGCGGTTGGTGGCGGTGGCGCGCTTGCCCTTAACAAAGGTGGCGGTCAGCGCGGTGCCGTACACTTTTGCCGGATCGTCCCACGCCACGCCGACGATGGCCTTCATTGGCGCGACGCTATCGAGGTCGACGTACTTATCGCCGCTGTAGCTGGATTTCGATTGCCCTTCACTATAGCCGTAAGCGAGGGTGGCGCTCAGGCCGTTAACCTCTTCAAACCAGGTGCCAAAGTTGAATTTAGCGCTGATTTCGCCGCCGTAGATGTACGCTTTATCGCGGTTTTCCGCCTGGTAAATGGTGTAGATGTTCGACGGTACGTTAGTGAACTGCGTCGGATTATTGGCGCGGGTGTAGCGGATATAGGCGATAAAGTTCTTATAGGTGTTGTAGAACAGCGCGGTACGCATGGTGATGCCTTCCGCCACTTCGCCCTTCATCCCCCACTCAACGTTATCGCTGGTTTCGGTTTTCAGATCGGTGTTGCCGATCAGCGCATACTGGGCGCGTCCGGCGTAGCTGGAGCCGAGGTTCCACGAACCGTATAGCTGGCTGGCGTTCGGGAACTGCGCGCCGCGCTGATACTGCAGATAAGTCATCAGGCGCGGGGTGATATCGTACTGCAACACCAGCGACGGCAGCGCCTGGGTATCAGCGTTCTTACCGTACAGATTTGACACGTCGGAACCGGTCAGCACGCTGCTGTTGTTGGCCAAATCGGAGACGTTTTCCGGTTTGGTCGACTGATGCATCACGCGAATGCCCGGGATAACCGCAAAGTTATGGCCGTCGAGGTCGAAGTTAATTTTGTCCTGCAGGAAGCCGGCGACGATATAGCCGCGGCTGTCGGCGTCCGGCTGCATAATCTGGCTATAGGCGCTCGGGGTTGGCGACTGGGTTAACGGCCGCTGGGTTTTCGTCGTGCTGGCGTTAAAACCGGCGCTCAGATCGTGACGGCCTATCGATTTCGCCAGCGCGCTCTGAATCCCCCAGGTGTCGGTATCGTAGTCGGAGCTCACCGTTTGCATCGCGCGGGTGACGCTGTCCGGCATATATGTCCAGTCATGGGCCTCGGTATGCTGGTAGTAGACTTTGGTCGATACGCTGTCGATATAGTCGTTCATCGGCGTCCAGTCGTCTTTCAGGCTCAGGCCCCAGCGGCGGGTCTGGCTGGTCTGCTTTGACGTACCGATAACGCTGTTGCCGCTGGAGTCCCAGGCGTCGTAATGCGTGTGGTTCGTTTTATGGTAATAATCGAAGGTGCTGGTGAACTTATGTTCGTCATTCGGCTGCCAGATCCCGGAGGCCATAAAGGCGTCCGAGTGCCAGTTTGCCGGATAGGAATCAACGGTCCCGCTGTTATTTTCCGTCTCCTGACCGTCGCGACGGCTGTAGACGAAGATCCCGCGCAGGGTCTCGTCGCCGCCGGCGACCGTGACGCCGTTGTGCCAGCTGCGATCGGACGAGTCGTAGCCGCTGCGGTAGCCGAAGGCGCTGGTTTTGCCCGGATGCAGATAGTCATCCGCGGATTTCGGGCGGAAAGAGACGTTGCCGCCGATGGCGCTGTTGGCGGTTTCCGTTGATGTCGCCCCGGACTGAATATCGATGCTGCCGTACATATAGGGGTCAATATAGTCGCGGCCCATACCGAAGGTATTGAGGCCCGCGCGGCTGGCGTAGCTGCGTCCGGTGGCGTTCGGCTGGGCGATGCCGTCGACGTCGATCCCGACGCGGTTGCTCTCCATGCCGCGGATATTGTAGCCGGTATAGCCGCCGCGGTCGAAGCCGCTTTTGCCGTTGCCGGAACCGCCGCTGGCGCCGGTGGCGCTAATGAGCGGCTCGTAGCGCATGATCGAGCCAAAGTCGTTGGCCCCTTTATCCTGCAGCTCCTGAGCGCCGATCGAATGTTCGCTGCCCGCTTTCAGCAACGGCGCCGGCGCGGTAACGGTCATCCGTTCCGAGCTGTCATCAGTCGATGCGCTGCTGGTGGTTTTCGCGGTGGTATCAGCCGCCCCGGCGGAAGTCTGATAAATTGCTGTAAGCAAAGAAGTCACCAGCAGGCTTTTCTTGAACCATGCTGTTGATTGAGTGGAGTTATACATAGTAGCCACGCCTTAATCATTATTAGTATTGGCTCACGCGTTACTTCCAGAGTGCAGGTGTGTCCGGTTATTCCGTTACTGGACGTTTTTTCTCCATGCTTATTGATTGCGAATGGTAATGATAGGTATTATCGTTTGCAACAAAATAATCATGTTATCTTCAATTAATCTGCAAGTTGTTTACAATTTGCCCTTTTACCGACAGCGAGAAGCCGATGAGCCATAAAGCCGCGATTACCATCACCTACTGTTCGCAGTGCAACTGGATGCTGCGCGCCAGCTGGATGGCACAGGAACTGCTGCACAGCTTTAGCACCGATATCGCTTCGGTCACGCTGGTTCCGGGAACCGGCGGGATCTTCGTGGTGGCCGTTGATGATGTACAAATCTGGGAGCGCAAGCAGGATGGCGGTTTTCCCGACGCGGCGGAGCTCAAGCGCCGGGTGCGCGATGTGTGCTTCCCGGAAAAACCGCTGGGGCACGTGGATAAACCGGCATAATCCTCAGGGAGTATGGGGCTGCATCGCCCTCTCTGAATGTGTATTATGAATGCATCTTTATCGGGGGGAACAGGCGATGGCGGGCAAACGTATTGCGCGGGAAAAAAAGACCATTAGCAGCATGATTGCGCTCTACCAGCGCCGCTGCCCGGATGCCCGCGACGACGCTGAACACTATCAGGCGCTCAACGGCTATGCCGACAAGCGGCTGGATAAGTGCGTATTTGGCGAAGAAAAGCCCGCCTGCAAGCAGTGCCCGGTGCACTGCTATCAGCCCGCGAAACGCGAAGAGATGAAGCAGATTATGCGCTGGGCGGGGCCGCGGATGCTCTGGCGGCACCCGATCCTGACGATTCGCCACCTGATCGATGACAAACGCCCGGTGCCGGAGTTACCGGAAAAGTATCGGCCCAAAAAGCCGCAATAAACTCCCCGGCTCGCGCTGCGCTTAGCCGGGCTACAATTCGTGCGGTCT
>NZ_JBEAID010000013.1:0-108331 GCF_040064585.1 Klebsiella sp. CN_Kp113
CTCTCTTTCAGCGCCGTCGCGGGGGAGAAAATCGTTATCGCCCACCGCGGCGCCAGCGGCTATCTGCCGGAACATACCCTGCCGGCGAAAGCGATGGCCTACGCGCAGGGGGCGGACTACCTCGAGCAAGACCTGGTGATGACGAAAGACGACCGGCTGGTGGTGCTGCATGACCACTATCTGGATCGGGTGACCGACGTGGCCCAGCGTTTCCCGCAGCGGGCGCGTCAAGATGGCCGCTTCTACGCCATCGACTTTACCCTCGCCGAGATAAAGTCGCTGAAGTTTACCGAAGGGTTTGAGCCGAAAGATGGCAAGAACGTGCAAACTTATCCGGGCCGTTTCCCGATGGGTAAATCTGATTTCCGTATTCATACCTTTGAAGAGGAGATTGAGTTTGTGCAGGGGCTGAACCATTCGACCGGCAAAAACATCGGCATCTACCCGGAGATCAAAGCGCCGTGGTTCCACCATCAGGAAGGCAAGGACATTGCCGCCAGCACGCTGAACGTGCTGAAGAAATATGGCTATACCGGCAAGCAGGATAAGGTTTATCTGCAGTGCTTTGACGCCAACGAGCTCAAGCGCATCAAGCAGGAGCTGGAGCCGAAAATGGGGATGGATCTCAATCTGGTGCAGCTTATCGCCTATACCGACTGGAATGAGACCCAGCAGCGGCAGGCCGACGGCAAGTGGGTGAACTACAGCTATGACTGGATGTTCAAACCGGGGGCGATGGCGCAGATCGCGCAGTACGCTGACGGCATTGGCCCGGACTACCATATGCTGGTGGCGGAAGGCTCGACGCCGGGTCACGTGAAGCTGACGGCGATGGTGAAAGAAGCGCACGCCAGCGGCATGCAGGTACATCCATACACGGTTCGCGCGGATCAGCTGCCAGCGTATGCAGCGGACGTGAATCAGCTTTACGACGTTCTGTATAACCAGGCGGACGTGGACGGGTTGTTTACGGATTTCCCGGATAAGGCGGTGAAGTTCCTCAATAAAAACTAAGCCATTAATCAGGGGCGCTTGCGCCCCTGTTCCAGAGGGGCAGCAGCCCGGCCAGTCGTAACTGTTTTTCCCACTCTGGCTCTGGCCCCAGCTTTTCCGCAACCTCGTTGACCAGCGCCTGAATCACTGGCGAGGCGCGACGCGTCTGGCGATACAGCGCCACAATGTTGCCACCCTCCGGCTGCCAGTCGGGTAAAACAATTTTTAGCTCTCCCCGCATTATCGCTTCAGCGCCTAAAAATAGCGGCATGACCACAATCCCAAGCCCCATTCTGGCGGCCTCCAGCAGGCTGAAGGCGTTATCCGAACGCAGACGATTTTTGACCCGCCAGGTCTGACGCTGCCCGTTATGCAGCAACTGCCAGCAGCCGCCCGGCGCGCGATGGGTATATAGCAGCCCGTCGTGCTGCTCCAGTTCAACAGGATGCAAAGGCGTGCCCCGTTGCGACAGATAGTCCGGGCTGGCGCAGAGCCAGGTCAGGTTGCGCGCCAGCGTTCGGGCGATGAGCGTTGAGTCCGGGACGAGACCGAGGCGGATGGCGATATCAAAGTCGGGCTGGTGCATATTGATCTGCCGATCCTCCGTCGCGATATCGAGAGACAACCCCGGATGGTCGCGGATAAAACCGGCCAGAATCGTCGATAAATGAGTGGTCATAAACGTATGCGAGGTGGCAATCCGCAGCCCGCCCCGAAGCTCGCTGCGTGACGGGGCCACCGCCTCTTCTGCCAGCGTGACTTCGTCAAGCAGCCGCACGCACTCCTGATAAAATAGCAGGCCCGCCTCCGTGAGGCTAAGCCGTGGCCCGCGCTCCAGTAAGCTGGCGCCAAGCCGTTTCTCCAGCATCTTGACGCGCTGGCTGACTACCGATTTTGATGTCCCCAATTTTGCCGCCGCGCCGACAAAGCTCAGAGACTCAACAACCGAAACAAACGTGCTCATCTCCACGAACTTGTTCACACAGGCGCTCCTTTTTCGGGTCTTGCGGTTGACTATGCCTCGTTCTATGCGCCAGAAAAACGGCTGGCGAGATATTCTGCCGCCATGATCGCATCCGGATTGGTCGCCTGAGAGGGAACGTCCGGGAACAGCGAGGCATCGACGACAAACAGCCCGGCAATACCGAAAACTTTCCCACAGGCGTCCACGACGGCGATGGGATCGCTTTCGTTCCCCATCGGCGCGGTCGCGCTGAGGTGCAGGTTACTTTTCACCGTCTTACGCTGTTCTTCTGCTATCTGCTGGTCAGTTTCTGCCAGTGTACCGCCTTTTACCATCGGGACTTCGCCAATCACCAGCGCCTGTAGCGGACCTTCCTGCACCAGCGCCCGGGATAATTTCACCGCTTCGACCATTCGCGTGACGTCGCGCTCGTCGCCCAGTAAATTGAGATCGATACGGGGGCCGAGCAGCGGGTTGCGGCTCGCCAAAGTCAGACGCCCGCGGGCAAAGGGGCGCGCCACGGTGAAAAAGAGCTGGAAACCCGCACCATGTGGAAATAGTTCAGGATCGACGAAGTGGTTATTGCTGATATAGAGATCCAGTTCGTTGGCTGCCGCCAGCGAAGATTGCGTCCAGAGCGTTGTGCCTATAGGGGGATAACTGGCATGCTCAGCGGACGTTGCCAGCATGATCCCGTTCACGGGTTGTTCCTGCAAGTTGCGCCCAACGGGGAGATCCTGTTTCACCGTGATCTCGAGATGGCGTAAATCGTCCGCAGGGCCAATGCCGGAGCGCAACAGAATCGCTGGCGTACCGGCCGCGCCGGCGCACAGGAATACGTTGTCGGTAGCGATCTGTGTTCCGTCCGCCAGCTGTACGCCGTTCACGCGCGAACCTTCAATCAACGCTTTATCCACGACCGTCATGCCGACAATCGACAGATTCTTGCGCGCGCGAACGTCTGCCGTCAGGTAGACCATGGCGGTATTTTGCCGGATGCCGTTGACAACATTGACCGGGTAGACCGCGACGCCGTGCTGCTGCGCGCCGTTGATATCGTCAACGGCGGCGAAGCCGTGAGCGCGGCAAGCATGATAAAACGCCTGGCTTGCCGGGCTGAGCGTTTCCAGCGCCGGTAACCGCACCGGAACCGGGCCGTGGCGACCATGCCAGCGATCGTCGCCATAGTCGGCGTTTTCAAGTCGTTTGAACCAGGGTAAGACCTTATCGAACGACCAGTCGCTCAGGCCGCGCTTGACCCAACGGTCAAAATCAGATTTGGGGGCGCGAACAAACGCGCCGGCATTGATCGTTGACCCGCCGCCAAGTACTTTTGCCCGCAGGTGACCGGCCGTGTGATCGGTTCCCGTTGCTACCCCGCGCTCCCAGACGTAATCGCCGCCACCAACAGAGTGGCTTTGCGCCAGCTCGTCCGGCCAGGCATCAGGGGCAAAAACGGGGCCGCCTTCCAGCAGCGCTACCTGGCAATCGGGGTTCTCGCTCAGACGTGCGGCGAGTACTGCACCCGCAGAACCCCCGCCGACCACGATGACGTCGTATGCTTTTTTCAGTCCGTTGGCGCAGTTTTCCTGTTTGACGGAAGCCATTTTTTCTCTCCTCATGAATGTCGTGACGCAGAGCATCAGCCAGCGTTGCTGCGACCATTGCTGATGGCCTTATCCGGTGGCTTATACAGGTAGAGTAGGCGGAGTGGGGGGAGGTGAACAGGGAAAGGAAGACGAACCCAGGGTTCGTAAAAAACGAACCCTGTAAAGAATGGGAATGCGTTTCAGACTGGCTTACATCTCAATTTCGATATCGCCTTTTGCCCGGCAGCAGCAGGGCAGAATCTCTCCCGGCTGGACAAACGCCAGCGGTTCGGTGAGCCAGTCAACCTGCCCCGAAACCAGCCGTAGACGGCAGGAGCCGCAGTAGCCTTCGCGGCACTGATACTCCACGTCGATATTGTGCGATTCCAGAGCCGCCAGCAGGGAGGGATGTTCATCCTGACACTCAAGGCGAGTGTCAGAAATCTTCAAAAAAATGCGTTTCATCAGAGCTGGAAGTTGCTCAGATCGTCGGCGTCGACTTCGGAATCGATCTGTCCGACGAGGTAAGAACTGACTTCCACTTCCTGCGGCGCGACCTGCACGTTATCGGACACCAGCCAGGTGTTGATCCACGGGATCGGGTTGGAGCGGGTCTGGAACGGCAGATCGAGACCTACCGCCTGCATGCGGATGTTGGTAATGTACTCAACGTACTGGCAGAGAATATCTTTGTTCAGGCCGATCATCGAACCGTCGCGGAACAGATAATCCGCCCACTCTTTTTCCTGCTGGGCCGCCTGCACGAACAGGTCGTAGCACGCCTGTTTGCACTCTTCGGCGATTGAAGCCATCTCCGGATCGTCGACGCCGGAACGCAGCAGGTTCAGCATGTGCTGAGTGCCGGTCAGGTGCAGCGCTTCGTCGCGAGCGATCAGACGGATAATCTTGGCGTTACCTTCCATCAGCTTGCGCTCGGCAAAGGCGAAAGAGCAGGCGAAGCTGACGTAAAAACGGATGGCTTCCAGCGCGTTCACGCTCATCAGGCACAGGTAGAGTTTCTTTTTCAGCTCGCGCAGGTTCACGGTAATGGTTTTACCGTTCACGCTGTGGGTGCCTTCGCCCAGCAGATGCCAGTAGCTGGTCAGCTCAATCAATTCATCGTAATAGCTGGAAATGCCTTCCGCGCGTTTCTGAATCTGCTCGTTGGTGACGATATCGTCAAACACCATCGCCGGATCGTTAACGATATTGCGGATGATATGGGTGTAGGAGCGCGAATGTATGGTCTCCGAGAACGCCCAGGTTTCCACCCAGGTTTCCAGCTCCGGAATTGAAATCAGCGGCAGCAGGGCGACGTTCGGGCTGCGGCCCTGGATGGAGTCCAGCAGCGTCTGATATTTCAGGTTACTGATAAAAATGTGTTTTTCGTGTTCCGGCAGCGCCTGATAGTCGATACGGTCGCGGGAAACGTCAACTTCTTCCGGACGCCAGAAGAAGGAGAGCTGTTTTTCAATCAGCTTTTCGAAGATGTCATATTTTTGCTGATCGTAGCGGGCGACGTTCACCGGCTGACCGAAGAACATCGGCTCTTTGAGCTGGTCATTTTTCGTCTGTGAAAAGGTGGTGTATGCCATGAGTGGGGATCCTGTCCTGGAATTATACGCCGGGCGGCGCTTCGCTAGCCCGACCTACATTAGACCGTAGGCCCGGCAGGCAACGCGCCGCCGGGCAATATTATCAAATCTTACATGCGCCGCTTTCGCAGCCGTCGTCCTGGATGGACGGCGCCAGGTCATCCTGGGCATCTTCCGCGCCATCGCGCGTGTTGTGATAGTACAGCGTTTTAACGCCGAACTTATAGGCATTGAGCAAGTCTTTCAGCAGCTGCTGCATCGGCACTTTGCCAGACGGGAAGCGCGTCGGATCGTAGTTGGTGTTAGCGGAAATCGACTGGTCGATAAACTTCTGCATAATACCGACCAACTGCAAGTAACCGTCGTTGTTCGGCATTTCCCACAGCAGCTCGTAGCCGTTCTGCAGTTTTTCGTAATCCGGCACCACCTGGCGCAGGATACCGTCTTTTGACGCTTTGATGCTGACGTGACCGCGCGGCGGCTCAATGCCGTTGGTGGCGTTGGAGATCTGCGAAGAGGTCTCGGACGGCATCAGCGCGGAGAGCGTGGAGTTACGCAGACCGTGCGTTTTGATCGACTCGCGAAGCTGCTCCCAGTCGTAATGCAGGGATTCGCTGACGATAGCGTCCAGGTCTTTTTTGTAGGTATCGATCGGCAGAATGCCTTTCGCATAGGTGGTTTCGTTAAACCACGGGCACGCGCCTTGCTCGATAGCCAGCTCATTAGAGGCTTTCAGCAGGTAGTACTGAATCGCTTCGAACGTTTTATGCGTCAGGTTGTTAGCGCTGCCGTCAGAGTAGCGTTTACCGTGCTTCGCCAGATAGTAGGCAAAGTTAATCACCCCAATACCCAGCGTACGACGGCCCATCGCGCCGCGTTTGGCCGCCGGGATCGGGTAGTCCTGGTAATCCAGCAGGGCATCCAGCGCGCGAACGGCCAGCACCGCCAGCTCTTCCAGCTCATCAAGGCTATCGATAACGCCGAGGTTGAAAGCGGACAGGGTACACAGCGCAATTTCACCGTTTTCGTCGTTTACATCTTCCAGCGGCTTGGTCGGCAGGGCGATTTCCAGGCACAGGTTGGACTGGCGCACCGGCGCGACAACCGGGTCAAACGGGCTATGGGTGTTGCAGTGGTCCACGTTCTGGATGTAGATACGGCCGGTGGAGGCGCGCTCCTGCATCATCAGCGAGAACAGTTCTACCGCTTTAATGCGCTGCTTGCGGATGCTGTCGTCCTGCTCGTATTGGGTGTACAGGCGCTCAAACTCGTCCTGGTCGGCGAAGAACGCATCGTACAGGCCCGGGACGTCGGACGGGCTGAACAGGGTGATATCGCCGCCTTTCAGCAGACGGGTGTACATCAGCTTGTTGATCTGTACGCCGTAGTCCATGTGACGAACGCGGTTGGCGTCGGTACCGCGGTTGTTTTTCAGCACCAGCAGGCTTTCGACTTCCAGATGCCACATCGGGTAGAAGAGGGTCGCCGCACCGCCGCGGACGCCGCCCTGGGAGCAGGATTTCACCGCCGTCTGGAAGTGCTTATAGAACGGGATACAGCCGGTATGGAAAGCTTCACCGCCGCGAATCGGGCTACCCAGCGCGCGGATGCGGCCGGCGTTGATGCCGATACCGGCGCGCTGAGAGACGTATTTCACAATGGCGCTGGAGGTGGCGTTAATAGAGTCCAGGCTGTCGCCGCACTCGATCAGCACGCAGGAGCTGAACTGACGGGTCGGGGTACGCACGCCGGACATAATCGGCGTCGGCAGCGAGATTTTGAACGTCGACACCGCGTCATAGAAACGCTTGATGTAGTCCAGACGCGTCTCGCGCGGGTAGTTGGAGAACAGGCAGGCGGCAACCAGAATGTACAGGAACTGGGCGCTTTCATAGATCTCACCGGTGACGCGGTTCTGCACCAGATATTTGCCTTCGAGCTGCTTAACCGCAGCGTAGGAGAAGGTCATATCGCGATCGTGCTCGATGAACGAGTCCATCTGCTTGAACTCTTCTTCCGTGTAGTCTTCCAGCAGATGAGTATCGTATTTGCCGTTTTTCACCATTTTCGACACGTGGTCGAACAGCGCTGGCGGCTCAAACTGGCCGTAGGCTTTTTTACGCAGGTGGAAAATCGCCAGACGGGCGGCGAGATACTGGTAATCTGGCGCCTCGCGGGAGATAAGGTCCGCGGCGGCTTTGATAATGGTTTCGTGAATGTCGGCGGTTTTGATGCCGTCATAGAACTGAATGTGGGAACGCAGTTCTACCTGGGAGATGGATACGTTATTCAGCCCTTCTGCCGCCCAATCCAGCACGCGGTGGATTTTATCGAGATTGATGCGCTCGGTGCTACCGTCACGCTTTGTCACCAGCAGACTCTGATTCATGTGGATTATACCTGTCCGTGAAAGAAAATATCCCCCACTTATCCACAGAACGCCGTTGTGACTAACTCTGTGGATAAATACTATATGTAGGGGGTGGTCGATAAAAGAAACGCTATATGGTGAGTATTCTAGTAAGGATTCTTTTGAGTACAAGAGTTGATTTTGACGTTAAATTGAGGTTGCGGAAGGGTAATAATCGCCAAGTCCACGCCACATAAGGCCTGGAGAAGATGTCAATAAATCAGAAAAAAAAATGAAAATTTGATCGAGTGCTGATTTCTTCATCGGAAGAAAAAATCACGCGGCTTGATGCCGCGCAATCATCATAGGAAATACAGCTGACGTTATGCTTTTTTCGCCGTTGTATGCAACATATAGTTAACATCCACCCCTGGCGCCAGCTTGAAGGTATTGGTCAACGGATTGTAATGAAGACCGGTAATATGCTGCTCTTTCAGAATTGTCTCATCTACCCAGCCGATCAGCTCCGCGGGCTTGATGAATTTCTTCACGTCGTGGGTTCCCTTCGGCACCATTTTCATGATGTATTCGGCGCCGACGACCGCCATCAGCCACGCTTTACCGTTGCGGTTAATGGTTGAGAAGAACACCTGACCGCCAGGTTTGACCAGCCGCGCGCAGGCGTGGACGACCGACTGCGGATCCGGGACGTGCTCCAGCATCTCCATGCAGGTAACGACGTCGTACTCTCCGGCATGCTTCGCCGCGTGCTCTTCAACGGTTTCCTGGACATATTCGACCTGAATGCCGCTCTCCAGGGCGTGCAGTTTCGCCACCTGTAGCGGTTCGAAGCCCATATCCAGACCGGTCACCGCTGCACCTTCCCGGGCCATGCTTTCCGCCAGGATGCCGCCGCCGCAGCCGACATCAAGTACTTTTTTGCCAAACAGGCCGCCGGAGCGCTCCGCGATATAGCCGAGGCGTAGAGGATTGATGCGATGTAACGGCTTAAATTCGCCCTCTAAATCCCACCAGCGCGAGGCGACGGCTTCAAATTTAGCGATTTCATTATGATCAACATTGTGGGCCACCGACGGTTTTTCGGCATTCATGGGCGCTTTTACTCCTGTTCAGTTCAGACCCGCGAGTATATCAGGCCTCAGGGATGAATAAACCGTCTATCCCTGTCGCCTTTCGCCGCGCGAAAATCATTGGGTATAGGTTTACCCGTATCACCGCGGCTGTGTTATAATTTGCGACCTTTGAATCCGGGATACAGTAGAGGGATAGCGGTTAGATGAGCGACCTTGCGAGAGAAATTACACCGGTCAACATTGAGGAAGAGCTGAAGAGCTCCTATCTGGATTATGCGATGTCGGTCATTGTTGGCCGTGCGCTGCCGGATGTCCGAGATGGCCTGAAGCCGGTACACCGTCGCGTACTATACGCCATGAACGTATTGGGCAATGACTGGAACAAAGCCTATAAAAAATCTGCCCGTGTCGTTGGTGACGTAATCGGTAAATACCACCCTCATGGTGATACTGCCGTGTATGACACCATTGTACGTATGGCGCAGCCATTCTCCCTGCGCTATATGCTGGTAGATGGCCAGGGTAACTTTGGTTCGGTCGACGGCGACTCCGCCGCAGCGATGCGTTATACGGAAATCCGTATGTCGAAGATCGCCCATGAGCTGATGGCCGACCTCGAAAAAGAGACGGTGGATTTCGTCGATAACTATGACGGCACGGAAAAGATCCCTGACGTTATGCCGACCAAAATCCCGAACCTGTTAGTCAACGGTTCGTCAGGTATCGCGGTAGGTATGGCGACCAATATTCCGCCGCACAACCTCACCGAAGTGATCAACGGCTGTCTGGCCTACGTTGAAAATGAAGACATCAGCATTGAAGGGCTGATGGAACACATCCCAGGTCCGGACTTCCCGACCGCCGCGATCATCAACGGTCGCCGCGGCATTGAAGAGGCCTATCGTACCGGTCGCGGTAAAGTGTACATTCGCGCGCGCGCGGAAGTGGAAGCTGACGCGAAAACCGGCCGCGAAACCATCATCGTGCATGAAATTCCGTATCAGGTGAACAAAGCGCGCCTGATTGAGAAAATCGCCGAGCTGGTCAAAGACAAACGCGTCGAAGGCATCAGCGCGCTGCGCGACGAGTCCGATAAAGACGGTATGCGCATCGTGATTGAAGTGAAGCGCGATGCGGTGGGTGAGGTGGTGCTGAACAACCTCTATTCGCAGACCCAGCTCCAGGTCTCCTTCGGTATTAACATGGTTGCTCTGCACCATGGTCAGCCGAAGATCATGAACCTGAAAGAAATTATTGCCGCGTTCGTGCGCCATCGCCGCGAAGTGGTGACCCGTCGTACGATTTTTGAACTGCGTAAAGCCCGCGATCGCGCGCACATCCTCGAAGCGCTGGCGATTGCCCTGGCCAACATCGATCCGATTATCGAACTGATTCGCCGCGCGCCGACCCCGGCGGAAGCGAAGGCTGCCTTAATCGCCCGTTCATGGGATCTGGGCAACGTTTCCGCGATGCTGGAACGCGCCGGCGATGACGCCGCCCGTCCGGAATGGCTGGAGCCCGAGTTCGGCGTACGCGACGGCCAGTACTACCTGACCGAACAGCAGGCGCAGGCGATTCTGGATCTGCGTTTGCAGAAGCTGACCGGCCTTGAGCATGAAAAACTGCTCGATGAATACAAAGAGCTGCTGGAACAGATCGCGGAACTGCTGCACATTCTGGGCAGCGCCGATCGCCTGATGGAAGTTATTCGCGAAGAGCTGGAGCTGGTCCGTGAACAGTTCGGCGACGCGCGCCGTACCGAGATCACCGCTAACAGCGCGGATATCAACATTGAAGACCTGATCAACCAGGAAGATGTTGTCGTGACCCTTTCGCATCAGGGCTACGTGAAGTATCAGCCGTTGACCGACTACGAAGCCCAGCGTCGTGGCGGTAAAGGTAAATCTGCGGCGCGTATCAAAGAAGAAGACTTTATCGACCGCCTGCTGGTGGCCAACACCCACGATACGATCCTCTGCTTCTCCAGCCGCGGTCGTCTCTACTGGATGAAGGTTTATCAGCTGCCGGAAGCCAGCCGCGGCGCGCGCGGTCGTCCGATCGTCAACCTGCTGCCGCTGGAAGCCAACGAGCGTATTACCGCGATCCTGCCGGTCCGCGAATACGAAGAGGGCGTGAACGTCTTTATGGCGACCGCCAGCGGTACCGTGAAGAAAACGGCGCTGACTGAATTCAGCCGTCCGCGTTCCGCCGGTATTATCGCGGTTAACCTCAACGAAGGCGACGAGCTGATTGGCGTCGATCTGACCTCCGGTCAGGACGAAGTCATGCTGTTCTCCGCCGCCGGTAAAGTGGTGCGCTTTAAAGAGGACGCCGTCCGCGCGATGGGCCGTACCGCCACAGGCGTGCGCGGCATCAAGCTGGCCGGCGAGGACAAAGTGGTTTCTCTGATCGTTCCGCGCGGTGAAGGCGCCATCCTGACCGTTACGCAGAATGGCTACGGTAAACGTACCGCAGCTGAAGAGTATCCCACTAAGTCGCGTGCGACCCAGGGCGTTATCTCAATCAAAGTGACCGAACGCAACGGTTCCGTTGTGGGCGCGGTGCAGGTTGATGACTGCGACCAGATTATGATGATCACCGACGCGGGCACGCTGGTACGAACCCGCGTATCTGAGGTGAGCATTGTCGGTCGTAACACTCAGGGCGTGATCCTGATTCGTACTGCGGAAGATGAAAACGTGGTCGGCCTGCAGCGCGTGGCTGAGCCGGTTGATGACGAAGAGCTGGATGCCATCGACGGCAGCGCGGCGGAAGGCGACGAAGATATTGCGCCGGAAGCGGATACTGACGATGACATCGCCGAAGACGAAGAGTAATTCTCTGCGGTAATTGTCTGAAAGGGTCGGGGTTCTCCCCGGCCCTTTTTGTTTTCCCGTTGCGGGACCGTTGTTTTATCGTTACCTTAACGCCATTCTGTTGAGCCCCTGACGGCCGAGCATCGCCACATTGAAATATCTAGCTTCTTTCCATAACACGTTAAAGGTTTCACGCTATCTGTTCAGAGCGCTGGCGATACTGCTGTGGGTGCTGGTCGCTTTTGTTTCGGTGTTTTACATCGTCAATGCGTTGCACGATCGCGAATCGGAAATTCGCCAGGAATTTAACCTCAATGCCGATCAGGCGCAGCGCTACATACAGCGTACGGCCGATGTGATCAAAGAGCTGAAATACGTTGCCGGCAACCGGCCGATGGACGGTAGCGAAGGCGGCGATACGCCGGTGCAGCGCGGCGATATTACGATCCCTAATTTTGAACCGCTCTACCCGGATTCCGACTGCGCGCTGATGAGTACGACCTGGCGTAACTCGCTGCAGTCACTGGCGTGGTTTATGCGCTACTGGCGCGACAATTTCTCAACGGCCTACGACCTCAATCGTATTTTTATGATTGGCAGCGACAATCTGTGTATGGCCAACTTCGGCCTGCGCGATATTCCGCTGGAGCGGGACCAGGCGTTAAAAGTGCTGCATCAGCGTATTGAGCAGTATCGCGACGCGCCGCAAAACGAGCGCGGTAACAATCTGTTCTGGATAAGCCAGGGCGTGCGTCCGGGCGTTGGCTATTTTTATGCGCTGACCCCAATCTATGTGGCGAACCGCCTGCAGGCCATGCTCGGCGTAGAGCAAACCATCCGCATGGAAAGCTTCTTTACCCCAGGCAGTCTGCCGATGAACGTGACGATTCTCGACGATAACGGACAGACGCTGATCTCGCTTGCCGGGTCGGACAGCAATATTAAACCGGATGCGAAGTGGATGCAGGAGCGTCTGTGGTTCGGCTATACCGCCGGTTTTCGCGAGCTGGCGATGAAAAAAAGCCTGCCGCCGTCATCGTTGAGCATTGTCTATTCGGTGCCGGTGGATCAGGTGCTGGAACGCATCCGGATGCTGATACTGAACGCCGTGGTGCTCAATCTGCTTACCGGCGGGCTCCTTTTTGCGCTTGCCCGCATGTATGAACGGCGGATTTTTATTCCGGCTGAAAACGACGCCCAGCGCCTCGAAGAGCACGAGCAGTTCAACCGAAAAATCGTTGCCTCCGCGCCGGTGGGGATCTGTATTTTACGTACGATCGACGGCACCAATATCCTGAGTAACGAGCTGGCGCATAACTATCTCAATATGCTAACCCATGAGGATCGGCAGCGGCTGACGCAAATTATCTGCGGCCAGCAGGTGAACTTTGTCGATGTGCTGACCAGCAACAATACCAATCTGCAAATCAGCTTTGTCCACTCGCGCTACCGTAACGAGAACGTGGCGATTTGCGTGCTGGTGGATGTCTCGGCGCGCGTCAAAATGGAGGAGTCGCTGCAGGAGATGGCCCAGGCCGCCGAGCAGGCCAGCCAGTCGAAATCGATGTTCCTTGCCACCGTCAGCCACGAACTGCGAACGCCGCTGTACGGGATTATCGGTAACCTCGATTTATTGCAGACCAAAGAGCTACCGAAGGGCGTCGATCGTCTGGTGACGGCGATGAACAACTCTTCCAGCCTGCTGCTGAAAATTATTAGCGACATCCTCGATTTCTCGAAAATTGAGTCCGAACAGCTCAAAATTGAGCCGCGGGAGTTTTCGCCGCGCGAGGTCATGAACCATATTTCCGCCAACTATCTGCCGCTGGTGGTGCGGAAACATCTCGGGCTGTACTGCTTTATTGAACCTGACGTACCGCAGCTGATGTCCGGCGATCCGATGCGCCTGCAGCAGGTTATTTCAAACCTGCTGAGTAACGCGATTAAGTTTACCGATACCGGCTGCATTATCCTGCACGTAGAGCGGGCGGAGGATTATCTGCGCATCAGCGTACGCGATACCGGGGAAGGGATCCCGGCGAAAGAGGTCGTACGCCTGTTTGACCCGTTCTTCCAGGTGGGGACCGGCGTGCAGCGCAATTTCCAGGGGACCGGACTCGGTCTGGCGATTTGTGAAAAGCTTATCAGCATGATGGATGGCGATATTGCCGTTGAAACCGAGCCAGGTATGGGCAGCCGCTTCACTATTCGTATCCCGCTTTATGGCGTACAAAATACGCCGTCGCCGAATATTGATGGCCTGGCGGAAAAATGCTGTTGGCTGGCGATTGATAACAGCTCGCTGGCGCTGTTCGTCGAGCAGTTGCTGAAATATCACGGTATTCCGGTCCGTCATTTTGACGGGCAAGCGCCGGGCGCGGAGGATATTCTGTTGACCGATAGCGAGACGCATGACGCCTGGGACGGCGGCGCGATGGTGATCTTCTCTCGTCGGCATATCGGTATTCCACAGGAGCGGGCGCCCGGCGAGTGGCTGCATAGCGTGGCCACGCCGCACGAGCTGCTGCCGCTGCTGGCCCGCATCTTCCATATTGCCATGGCCAGTACGGAAAACGGCCCTGCGCTATCCGCGGCGGATGCGCAAACCGCCAGCAATGATGACATGATGATTCTGGTGGTGGACGATCATCCGATTAACCGACGTCTGCTGGCCGATCAGCTGGGATCGCTGGGCTATCAGTGCGTGACGGCAAATGACGGGGTCGATGCGCTGAATGTCCTGAGCAAGCAGCATATTGATATCGTGCTCAGCGACGTCAACATGCCGAATATGGATGGTTATCGCCTGACCCAGCGCATTCGCCAGCTAGGGCTTACGCTGCCGGTTATTGGGGTGACCGCCAACGCGCTGGCGGAGGAGAAGCAGCGCTGCCTGGAGTCCGGTATGGACAGCTGCCTTTCAAAACCGGTCACTCTGGATATTATCAAGCAGACGCTAACGGTCTACGCCGCGCGGGTACGTAAGGGCAGGGAATAAAAGACGTTTCCCGGATAGCGCCGCGCTATCCGGGAAGAGAGACGTTAGTCTTTGTCCGTCGAGCTCAGGGAAACGGAAGAGAGGTAGTTGAGCAGGGCGATATCGTTTTCCACGCCGAGTTTCATCATCGCCGATTTTTTCTGGCTACTGATGGTTTTGATACTGCGGTTGAGCTTTTTGGCTATCTCGGTGACCAGGAAGCCTTCGGCGAACAGACGCAGCACTTCACTCTCTTTGGGCGACAAACGTTTGTCACCGTAACCGCCGGCGCTGATTTTTTCCAGCAGGCGCGAAACGCTTTCCGGGGTGAATTTTTTGCCTTTTTGCAGCGCGGCGAGCGCCTTAGGCAGATCGGTCGGCGCACCCTGTTTCAGGACGATCCCTTCGATGTCCAGATCCAGAACCGCGCTCAGGATCGCCGGGTTGTTGTTCATTGTCAGTACAATGATTGACAGGTCCGGGAAATGACGCTTGATGTATTTAATAAGCGTAATGCCATCGCCGTATTTATCACCGGGCATCGATAAATCGGTAATCAGGACGTGTGCGTCCAGTTTAGGCAGATTGTTGATTAATGCGGTGGAGTCTTCAAACTCGCCAACAACGTTCACCCACTCAATTTGTTCAAGTGACTTACGAATACCGAACAGTACGATCGGATGGTCATCGGCAATAATTACGTTCATATTGTTCATGTATTAGGCTACCTTGCTACAGCAAGCTCTTGACGTAAACGTCAATGTCGCTGATATATTTTTCTATGCCTTGCGCATCTTTTTCACGAATCAGATGCTCAAGCGTTTCACATAACTGCTTGCCGGGTACCAGATTTAGCATAGCAAATGCCCCTTTGAGGCGGTGGGCGGTTTGCGCCAGCGCGGCGAAATCGCCCGTCGCCAGTTCATTATACAGCCTCTTAACATCATCTGGTACCGTGTCAGCAAACAGCGTGTAATAGCCGCTGGCATGCAGTTCGGCGTTACTTTCGTTCCCGGGAGAGGATGGCTGCTCCTCTTCCTCAGCAAGCTGCTGCTCAATCAATTGCAGGATAGCTTCCTGCAGCGCAGCGCTGATATTAAAGTTTACGCGGAGCTGACCAGGACCAATCTTATGAACCCGGGCTTCATCATCGCTTAAAAGCAAGCCCGAAGCAGTAAGATTAGACGGATTATCCGTTAAAAAGAGATCATATTGTTGACTTGTGATTCTGTCATCCGGGGTGATGCAGGTGGCTCCCCAGCTCTCCAGCTGACGGGTCACGATACGGCGGACTTCATTAGCGGTCACATCAAGCATAATCACCACTTCATCCAGCAGATGTTCACCCGAATCACTCTCCTCCGCGCTGGCGGCCATTTTTAGATGCAGGGAGTAGCGGGTACCCAGTGATTCGCGCGCTTTGATATTGAGCTGTCCGCCGAGCTTGCGCGTCAGGCGATCGCAGAGCCAGAAGGTGAGGGCGTTGGCTTTGCCGTAAAGGTCTGCCTGCGTATCGTTGAGGAACGGGAAGTGCATATTGTCGATTTCGTTCGCCGAAACGCCGTTGCCGGTATCCAGAATACGGAAGATCAGACGATCGTCCGCGGATTCATCTTTACTGACTTCCAGGGTTATTTTGCCAATAGGCGTGGTGGTCACCGAGTACTGAATCAGCAGTAAAAGGGTGCGGCGCAGGGCGTCGCGATCGCCGTAGCGCTGCTCATTGGCCGGTAGCGAGTTGTTAATCAGCAGCTGCAGACCTTTGCGTTTGATGATGGGCAGGACTTCAGGTACCACTTCATCGATCAATTCCTGAATTGAGAACAGGTCCTGAACGCTCTTCCAGCTATCGCTCTCCAGCAGATTTGCCAGCTCTATTTCATCAACCAGCTGTACCAGTTCATCGGCATGCTGGGCCAGCCTGCGGCTTTCGGCCATGCCGAGCGCCGCAGCTTCTTCCGCCAGCGTTTGCGCCGGCTGTTTCAGCGCCGCGCCGATATGCTGCATAAACGCCGTACGGCCCTGCTGGTTTTTCTCATACAGGCGCTGGGCCTGCTTGAGTTTCTTATTCACCAGCACCTCGCGGTCCTGATCGCGAATAATAAAGATTTGCGTGCGCGGCGACACCTGGCTGCGGAACTGACGGATTTCATACAGTTCATTGTTCACCGTCGCCTGAATCACGCCCTGGTGCTGATCGGCCATGTTGATGATGTTTTGCAGATTCAGATGCGGCAGCAGATGATCGGCAATCGGATTACTGATCACCGTCCGGTTAGCTTCCTGATCGTGCACCAGCAGCCCCAGCGGCAGCAGAGAAACAATCTCTTCGTGAATGGCGCGCTGGGCGCGTAATTCACTATTGGCGGCCGAGGAAACGGCCGTCCCCACGATGCTTTTGCGGCCGCTGTAGTGACGGAAGGTGGTAAATCCGAACAGCGCCAGCGCCAGCAGGCCAATGTTCAGCAGCAGCGGCAGTAAAATACTCTGCAAGGACTCCAGAATCAGCTCGCTAAAGGGCACCATCCAGACCAGGCGCATACCGGTGGTATTAATTGTGGTGATAATTTCAATCTGCGGGCCGTTAAAGTTAATGCTGACGATGTCGGCGGTTTCTTTATCCGGATTGGCGCTGACGTTCTGCGACGGATCGGGCTCCAGGCGGAAACTCTCCAGCGACATACTGGGAGGGATGAGATCGTTAATGGGCAGATCGAAGGCCACAACGGTCGCCAGGTGGCCGGGCTGGTTAAAGGTGGTGCGTAAGGTGAAGTAGTAGCCGTTTTGCCAGGCGAGGTGGCGCAGCGACGAAAACGTCTCGCGTTCATCTAACGTGTTGGCCTGCAGCAGCATTTCTGCCCGTCGTGATTCAACGACGCTGCTGATGGTCGACTCTTTGAAGCTGGAGGAGAGATCTTTTAACGGCAGCGTTGAAACCAGAATCAGGCTGTTATCCAGGCCGTTAAGGTAATACATTGACCAGGGAATGGTTTCGGCGCCCCACAGGATATCGAGATAGTTGGAGATTTTTTGCGTCATTTCCAGCGTTGAGCTGTCATGAGAGCCAAAAATCAGCGCTTCAGTTTTGCGCCGGGGTTTCTCAAGGTAGTAAACGTCCTGCTTTAAACGCGTCTCTTGTAACCCTGTTTCTGCGGCTGAACTGGACGAGGTCGCGGCAATATTGTCATAAATTTGCCAGGTGGCGTAGCGCCAGGTATCAATGCGTTTATGTAAGTCGTAGCTGACATCGACAACCTGATAGCTTTTATCTTTTAGCCAGGTGTTAACGGCGCTTTGGATCATGACCCCCATCGTCGCCAGCAGGACGATGACCATGAGAATAAAGAAGCGGGTAATGTTGCCGGGTATCAGGGAAAATTTTTTCGGGGTCATCGTGTGAGAGTACGACTCATCAGTATGTGTAAACGGACTGTTGCACCAAGTTAACCGGGGGCAGCGCAGATGCTATGAACAGTATAAAGGTTAACGCCCAAAATCCATACATCTGAATACTATACAACGACTTTTTTGCCTTGAGACTTATCCCAAACCCGCGCGGCGAGCAAAGATGTACGGCCCGAGTGATTTTGTACAATTACTTACGGATTGACTAACGGAAATAGCACTAAATAACAAGAAATTATATAAACAGCTTTGAGTTTATTCGCAAGCTGTTTGATTAATAACCGTTATTTTTTTCGCCGGTAGCATGGAATAATTAAAGATGTGTAAAGAAGGGTAAAAAAAACCGGATGCGAGGCATCCGGTTGAAATAGGGGTAAACAAACATTCAGAACTGAATGACGGTAATAAATAAAGTTAATGATGATAGCGAGGATAATTTTAGTCGCAGACGAGAGTTTTGTTTTACCATTCAGTGCTATAGATATGTAACCGTGTAACTCATTGACAGGGATTAAAAATTTTTATTTTTTGATTATTAGTGCTTATTTCGCTACCCATTTAGGGCCGAAAAAAAGTTCCCTCATATTTACAAATTGAAACATCTTGTGGGTATTTTGAAACATCTTAGAAGTTTTAGTATCATATTCTTGTTGGATTATTCCTCGTTTTGCAGCACAATGAAACAGCCGACTGATTAGAAGGGTAATCAGTAAGCAGTGGCAATAATAAAAGGCATATAACAAACAGAGGGTTAATAACATGAAAGTTAAAGAACTGTCCCTCCTGGTACCGGCACTGCTGGTAGCAGGCGCAGCGAATGCGGCTGAAGTCTATAACAAAGATGGCAACAAATTAGACCTGTACGGTAAAATCGACGGTCTGCACTATTTCTCTGACGACAAATCTTCCGATGGCGACCAGACCTACATGCGTCTGGGCATCAAAGGCGAAACTCAGATCAACGACCAGCTGACCGGTTACGGCCAGTGGGAATACAACGTTCAGGCAAACAACACCGAGAGCTCCAGCGATCAGGCGTGGACTCGTCTGGCATTTGCTGGTCTGAAATTCGGCGACGCGGGTTCTTTCGACTACGGTCGTAACTACGGCGTTGTCTACGACGTAACTTCCTGGACTGACGTTCTGCCGGAATTCGGCGGCGACACCTACGGTTCTGACAACTTCCTGCAGTCTCGCGCTAACGGCGTGGCAACCTACCGTAACTCTGACTTCTTCGGTCTGGTTGACGGCCTGAACTTTGCTCTGCAGTATCAGGGTAAAAACGGCAGCGTAAGCGGCGAAGGTACTTCCCCGACCAACAACGGTCGTGGCGCTCTGAAACAGAACGGCGACGGTTACGGCACCTCCCTGACCTATGATATCTACGACGGTATCAGCGCTGGTTTCGCGTACTCTCACTCCAAACGTAATGGCGATCAGAACAGCCAGCTGGCTCTGGGCCGCGGCGATAACGCTGAAACCTATACCGGTGGTCTGAAATATGACGCCAACAACATTTACCTGGCGACTCAGTACACCCAGACCTACAACGCAACTCGCGCCGGTTCCCTGGGCTTTGCTAACAAAGCGCAGAACTTCGAAGTGGTTGCTCAGTACCAGTTCGACTTTGGTCTGCGTCCGTCCGTGGCTTACCTGCAGTCCAAAGGTAAGGATCTGGAAGGCTACGGCGACCAGGATATCCTGAAATATGTTGATGTAGGCGCTACCTACTACTTCAACAAAAACATGTCCACCTACGTTGACTACAAAATCAACCTGCTGGACGACAACAGCTTCACTCGTAACGCTGGTGTTTCTACCGACGACATCGTTGCTCTGGGCCTGGTTTACCAGTTCTAAGCAAGCTGAAGTTTGAAAAAAGGCGCCGATGGCGCCTTTTTTTATGCCCGGTTTAACCTTGCTGGTGTACTCTTTGCGCCTTAGCCAGAGGAAGCCAATTTTATGGATATCACTTTTTTCCGCGCCGCCCTGTTCGGCGCCTGCGTATTACTTTCAGGCTGTGATTCAGCCACCACTCCCCAGACGCCAAAATCCGCCGCCACCGTGCTGGAAGGTAAAACCATGGGCACATTCTGGCGGGTTAGCGTCATCAACGTTGATGAGGCGAAGGCCGAGGCGCTGCGCCAGAAAGTTCAGGCTCAGCTGGATGCCGACGATCGTCTGCTTTCCACCTGGAAGAACGATTCAGCGTTGATGCGCTTTAACCATTCGCCGGGTACCTCGCCGTGGCCGGTCAGCGAGGCGATGGCGGATATCGTGACGATGTCGCTGCGCATTGGCGCAAAAACCCATGGCGCCATGGATATCACAGTCGGGCCGCTGGTCAATTTATGGGGTTTTGGCCCGGATAAACAGCCGGTCAAAACGCCGGATGCGCAGCAGATTGCCGCGGCGAAAGCGCGCAGCGGATTACAGCATCTGACGGTGATCAACCAGGCCGGCAAGCAGTTTCTGCAAAAAGATATTCCGGATCTGTTTGTCGATCTCTCTACCGTGGGTGAAGGCTACGCCGCCGATCATCTGGCGCGCCTGATGGAGCAGGAGGGGATCTCGCGCTACCTGGTCTCGGTGGGCGGCGCGCTGGCGAGCCGGGGGATGAATGCGGAAGGGCAGCCGTGGCGGGTAGCGATCCAGAAGCCAACCGATCGCGAAAACGCGGTACAGGCGATCGTTGATATCAACGGCCACGGCATCAGCACCTCCGGCAGCTATCGCAACTACTATGAGCTGGACGGTAAGCGCATCTCGCACGTTATCGATCCGCAAACCGGGCGGCCTATCGATCATAAACTGGTTTCGGTGACCGTTATCGCCCCGACGGCGCTGGAAGCCGACGGCTGGGACACCGGGCTGATGGTGCTGGGGCCGGAAAAAGCGCGGGACGTGGTACGCGAACAGGGGCTGGCGGTCTATATGATTATCAAAGAGGGGGACGGGTTTAAAACCTGGATGTCGCCGCAGTTCCGCACTTTCCTCGTTGGCGAGAAAAATTAAAGCGCAAGATTTCGGGTTTTTGATGACGGACTTCGGCCCACACTGAAGATACACTTACAGCAGGAGTCCGTGATGAAAACGATAATGATTGATACCGATGAGCGCCGCTGGCAGGCGGTATGCGAACGCGATGCCAGCGCCGATGGTCAGTTTGTCTTTGCCGTGCTGACCACCGGCGTCTGCTGCCGCCCCTCCTGCCGCTCGCGCCGCGCGCTGCGGGAAAATGTTCGCTTTTATCCTGATGTGGCAAGCGCGCAGGCGGAAGGCTTTCGTCCGTGCAAACGCTGCCAGCCGGAAAAAACCGATCCGCAGCAGCAGAAGGTAGAGAAAGTGGCTGCCGCGTGCCGTCTGCTGGAGCAGGAGACGCCGTTAACGCTGGAAGCGCTGGCACGCCAGCTTGCGGTCAGCCCCTTTCATTTTCACCGCCTCTTTAAATCCGTCACCGGAATGACCCCTAAAGCCTGGCAACAGGCGTGGCGCGCTCGCCGTTTACGCGAAGCGCTGGGGCAGGGGGAGAAAATTACCGATGCGGCGCTCTCTGCCGGTTTTCCGGATAGTAGCAGCTACTACCAGCAGGCTGACGCCGCGCTGGGAATGACCGGCCGCCAGTTTCGCCGCGGCGGGGGGGATATCGATATTACCTGGGTATGCGGCGACGGTCCGCTGGGACGCTGTCTGGTGGCTGAGAGTGAGCGGGGCGTGTGCGCCGTGCTGCCCGGAGAGGACGACGCCTTGCTCTATGCGGAATTAGCCAGCCTGTTCCCCAATGCGCGGCTGCATCCGGGCGACGAGATTTTTCGTCAGCGGGTGGTGCAGGTATTTTCCCATCTTGATGACCACCGGCAGCCGTTTTCCCTGCCGTTGGATCTGCGCGGCACGGCGTTTCAGCTTCAGGTCTGGCAGGCGCTGCGTCAGATCCCGGCGGGGGAGACCCGCAGCTATCGCCAGGTGGCGCAAAGTATTGGTCGCCCCCGCGCGGTGAGGGCGGTGGCAAGCGCCTGCGCTGCGAATAAACTGGCGCTGGTTATTCCCTGTCATCGGGTCGTTCGCGAGGATGGGGCGCTATCCGGCTATCGTTGGGGGACGGCGCGCAAGGCGCTGCTGCTGGCGCGAGAAGCGTCATCCGAGGAGAAATAATGCTCGATCTTTTTGCCGATACGCCGCCCTGGCAGGAGCCGCTGGCTCCGGGGGCGATAATTTTGCGTCGCTACGCCCGAGAGCGCGCGCCGGCGCTTTTGCAGGCAATCAGCGAGATTGCCTGCCGTTCGCCTTTTCGCCAGATGGTTACCCCCGGCGGCTATACGATGTCGGTGGCGATGACCAACTGCGGCGAGCTGGGCTGGACCACCAACCAGCACGGCTATCTTTATGCTGCCGACGATCCGCTGACGGGCAAGCGCTGGCCGCAGATGCCGCCGCTTTTCCGCGAACTGGCCGCAGAAGCGGCGGCGGCGAGCGGCTATGCGCGCTTTACCCCGGATGCGTGTCTTATCAACCGCTATCAGCCGGGAACGAAGCTGTCGCTGCATCAGGATAAAGACGAGCAAAACCTGCGAGCGCCGATTGTTTCCGTCTCTCTGGGGCTTCCGGCGATATTTCAGTTTGGCGGCCTGCGGCGTAACGATCCGCTGCAGCGGGTGCTGCTGGAGCACGGCGACGTGGTGGTCTGGGGCGGCGAATCGCGGCTGTTTTACCACGGTATTCAACCGCTGAAAGCGGGCATCCATCCGGCTACCGGCGGCTGTCGTTACAATCTCACTTTCCGCCTGGCGGGTAATAAAGAATAAAAATAAGAATTATTCTTGCTGTCATCGTCGAGCAGTTTAAACTGCTGGCTGTTTTTGCTTGCCCGGATTACGCGTTATGGAACTTCTTCTTCTTGTCTGGCGCCAGTATCGCTGGCCGTTTATCTCCGTCATTGCCCTGAGCCTGCTGAGCGCGGCGCTGGGTATTGGGCTTATCGCCTTCATTAACCTGCGCCTGATAACCCTTGTCGATACCTCCCTGACGGTCCTGCCGGAGTTTCTCGGGCTGCTATTGCTGTTGATGGCGGTCACCCTCGGCTCGCAGCTGGCGCTGACCACGCTCGGCCACCATTTCGTTTACCGCCTGCGCGGCGAATTTATTAAGCGCATTCTGGATACGCAAATCGAGAAGATCGAGAAAATCGGCAGCGCGTCGCTGCTGGCCGGGCTAACCAGCGATATCCGCAATATCACCATTGCCTTCGTACGCCTGCCGGAGCTGGTGCAGGGGATTATTCTGACCTTTGGCTCCGCCGCTTATCTGGCCTGGCTGTCAGGAAAAATGATGCTGGTTACCGCCCTGTGGCTGGCGTTGACCATCTGGGGCGGATTTATGCTGGTATCGCGGGTTTATAAGCATATGGCGTCGCTGCGCGAAAGCGAAGATAAGCTGTATCACGACTACCAGACGGTGCTCGAAGGTCGCAAAGAGCTCACTCTCAACCGCGAGCGCGCCGAATATGTGTTTAATCAGCTCTATCTGCCGGATGCGCGAGAATACCGGCACCATATTGTTCGCGCCGATACCTTTCATCTGAGCGCGGTCAACTGGTCGAATATTATGATGCTGGGCGCGATTGGCCTGGTCTTCTGGATGGCCAACAGCCTGGGCTGGGCCGATACGGCGGTGGCGGCGACCTACTCGTTGACCCTATTATTCCTGCGCACGCCGCTGCTCTCGGCAGTAGGCGCGCTGCCCACTCTGCTCAGCGCGCAGGTGGCATTCAACAAGCTAAATAAGTTTTCGCTCGCACCGTACCGCGCTGAGTTCCCGCAGCCGCAGGCGCATCCCCACTGGCAGACGCTCGAGCTGCGCGACATCACCTTCCATTATCCTGACAACAGCTTTGCGGTCGGGCCGATCAACATGACCCTCAAGCGCGGCGAACTGGTCTTTCTCATCGGCGGTAACGGTAGCGGGAAATCGACGCTGGCTATGCTGTTGACCGGTTTGTACCAGCCCCTTTCCGGGCAGATCCTGGTCGACGGGCAGCCGATGGCGGCGGATAAGCCGGAAGATTATCGCAAGCTGTTCTCGGCGGTGTTTACCGACGTCTGGCTGTTTGACAGACTGCTGGGGCCGGAAGGGAAGGCGGCTGACCCGGCGCTGGTGGAGAAGTGGCTGGGTTATCTGCAGATGAACCATAAGCTACGGCTCGACGATGGCAAAATCCTCGACCTGAAGCTGTCAAAAGGGCAGAAAAAGCGCGTGGCGCTGCTGCTGGCGTTAGCGGAAGATAGAGATATCATCATGCTGGATGAATGGGCGGCGGATCAGGACCCCCATTTCCGCCGTGAGTTCTATCAGGTGCTGCTGCCGCTGATGAAGGAGATGGGTAAAACCCTCTTTGCTATAAGCCATGACGATCACTACTTTCAGCACGCCGACAGGCTGCTGGAAATGCGCGGCGGCCAGCTGTCTGAGCTGACCGGAAATGAGCGCGAGCTGGCGACCCGCGACGCGGTCGCCCGTACCGCCTGATCGCTTTACGCCGTCCCGGAGGCGCCAGCCGACCTCCGGGCTTCCCGCAGGCTGCTGTTTTTTCCGTCGACTGAATTCATAGCGGTTATTATTTCCGCCTCCTCGCGCTATGCTTAAGGCTTCCGGCCTGCTGGTCTGACAGATATTTTTACAAGGATTGCCTGACCGATGTCCGTTTTGCATAAAAAAAGCGCCAGATTGCGTGACGAAGAGCGCGCCCGCCTCATTTGGCTCCTGAGCACCGATAAAGCCGTCACATCCTCGCTGCTGGGTAAATTAACCCTCGCTGAACGTTACGATGACAGCACGCTTGCCGACGATCTGGCGGAAGTGGAGATGCTGGTTTCCCACCTGCCGCCTCCGGACCTTGCCGATGCGCTCGAAGCGCTGCCTTACGATGCGCGCAACGCGCTCTGGCGGCTGGTCGCTGACGATAAGCGCGGTGAAGTGCTGCTGGAGGCATCGGAAAGCGTCTGGGGCGACCTCATCGAGGAGATGAGCGATCACGACCTGCTGTTCGCGCTGCAAAATCTCGATATTGATGAACAGGTCTACCTGCTGCAGCACCTGCCGCGCGATCTGACCGGACGTTTGCTGGCCACGCTGCCCGCGGATAAGCGCGCGCGTATCCGCCAGATGATGCGCTACGCCGACAATACCGTCGGCGCGATCATGGAGTTCGAGGTCATTACCGTTCGTCCGGAAGCCACTCTCGCGGCGGTACAGCGCTATCTGCGGCGACTAGGGAAAATGCCGGAGAACACCGACAAACTGTTTGTGACCACCCGCAATAAGCTGCTGCTCGGCGAACTCGAGCTGCAAACCATTCTGCTCAACGATGCGCAGAAGCGGGTGGGGGAAGTGATGGAAGGCGATCCGGTGACCTTCCAGCCGCACGAGGACGCGGAAAAAGTCGCGCGTACCTTTGAACGTGATGACTTACTCAGCGCGGCGGTGATTGATGCCGACGGCAAGCTGATGGGGCGTTTAACCATCGATGAGATCGTTGACGTGGTCTACGAGGAGACGGATAACGATCTACGCCGGATGGGCGGCCTGAGCAACGATGACGATGTGTTTGCCCCGGTGAGCAAAGCGGTGAAGACCCGCTGGGCCTGGCTGGCGGTCAATCTGTGCACCGCCTTTATCGCCTCCCGCGTTATCGATGGTTTCGAGCACACCATTTCCCAACTGGTGGCGCTGGCCTCGCTGATGCCGATTGTCGCCGGAATCGGCGGTAACACCGGCAACCAGACGATCACCATGATCGTGCGGGCGATGGCGTTACAGCATATTCAGCCGGGAAGCTTTTCGTTCCTGATCCTGCGTGAGATGGGCGTCGCGCTGATCAATGGGATCGTCTGGGGCGGGATTATGGGGGCGATCACCTGGTGGCTGTACGACGATCCGCAGCTGGGCGGCGTAATGACGCTGGCGATGATGCTCAACCTGTTGATGGCGGCGATGATGGGGGTGATTATCCCGATGGTGATGGTCAAGCTGGGACGCGACCCGGCGGTCGGCTCCAGCGTGATGATTACCGCTATTACCGACACCGGGGGATTCTTTATTTTTCTTGGGCTGGCGACGCTTTTTTTGATGTAGCCTGCGCTTGAGTGCGCAGACGGCGAGGGATCAGGGCCATTGAGAGCAGGCCTGCCAGAACGCCGATTGCCAGATTGCTGGTGCCGACGGTCGCGCCGACGGTCACCAGCATCACCAGCGTTTCCGGCCACGGATTGCGCGCCAGCTCCGCCGGACGAATGCTGTGCCAGCTAAAGGTTTTTACCGCCACTATCACCATCACGCCGGCGAGCACGGCCATCGGGATTCTCGCCATCACTTCGCTTAACGCGGTTACCAGCAATAGCAGTACCAGGCCTGCGGCAACGGTCGAGACGCGGCTGCGCGCTTTGCCCATTTCAACGTTAACGATGGTCTGACCGATCATCGCACACCCGGCGATGCCGCCGTAAAACCCGGCGAGAATGTTGGCGACGCCCAGACCGGCGCTCTCGCGCGCCTTACTGGAAGGAGTGTGGGTCAAATCATCGACCAGCTTCGCCGTCAGAAGCGACTCCATCAGGCCGACAAAAGCGATGCTCAGCGCGCAGGGCCAGATGATGCGCAGCGTGGTTAAGTCGAGGGGCACCATCAGGCTGGTTAACCCCGGCAGTCCGCCGCTCATGGAGCCCTCATCGCCAACGGTCGGCAGCAGCTGGCCGCTGAAAACGGTAAACAGCGTCAGCAGAACGATAGCAATCAGCGGAGAAGGGATCGCTTTAATAAAGCGCGGCGCCCACAGGACAATCAGCAGCGTCAATACGAACAGACCGATAATCAGCGGCTGCTTGCTCCAGAAATGGGGTACCTGAGCAAAAAAGATGAGAATACCCAGCGCGTTAACAAAACCGGTCATCACCGGCTGTGGGATAAAGCGCATCAGGCGCGCCATGCCGCATAGGCCAAACAAAATTTGAATAACGCCTGCCAGAACGACCGCCGGCAGAATGTAGCCGACGCCGTATTGGTGCACCATGGGCCCGATAACCAGCGCCACCGAGCCGGCGGCCGCGGTGACCATCGCCGGCCGACCGCCGAGGACCGACATCGCCAGGCACAATACCACGGAGGCAATCAGGCTAACTTTCGGGTCAACGCCAGCGATGACGGAGAAGGAGATGACTTCGGGGATCAGGGCCAGCGCGGTGAGCACGCCTGCCAGCGTTTCACGCGTCAGCAGCGCGGGCGAGCGCAGTATCTGGCCTAATGCGCCAGCGTGACCAGAGGTAGCGGAATCGGAAACTGGGGGCATAAAAAAAGTTCGCAGAATTTAAAAAATTTTGGCCAGGAACGGTCGCTGCTTACGTGCGGTCGGTCACAAAACCGAGGATAATAGCGCGGATGCATCGCTGACACCAGTACAAAATGTGATTTGTGATACACATTTATTAAACATTTTTATAACAGATCTCAAAACTCAACTTAAAATTTAAACAATATTTAAATTTTTTTTCTTCAGTGTTACCTTTGAAGCCGAGAATCGTTTCACCTGCGCTAAATAAAAAAGCGAGTAAAGTAAGGCTCAAATCCGATGAAGAAAAAGATGGCCGTACCCAGCTCACAGGCGGTTGGTTCCAATAACACTCGGACCAACACCCGCCATGAGCAAGAGACGGATGTATTGTTGATTGGCGGCGGCATCATGAGCGCCACGTTGGGAACCTGGCTGCAGGAACTGGAGCCGGACTGGTCTATTACCATGGTCGAGCAGATGTCCAGCGTCGCGGAAGAGAGCTCGAACGGATGGAACAACGCGGGCACCGGCCACGCGGCGCTGATGGAATTGAACTATACGCCGCAAACCGCTAACGGTATCAATATCGATAAAGCGGTTGATATCAACGAATCTTTCCAGATTTCTCGTCAGTTTTGGGCCCACCAGGTGACCCGCGGCATTCTGAAAAAGCCTAAATCCTTTATTAACAGCGTGCCGCACATGAGCTTCGTGTGGGGCGAAGACAACGTGAACTTCCTGCGCGCCCGCTATGCGGCGTTACAACAAAGCGAGCTGTTCCGCGGTATCCGCTACTCTGAAGATCATCAACAAATTAAAGAGTGGGCTCCGCTGGTGATGGAAGGGCGCGATCCGCAGCAGAAGGTGGCCGCGACCCGCTCGGAAGTCGGCACCGACGTGAACTACGGTGAAATTACCCGTCAGCTGATCGCCGGACTGCAAACCCATGATAATTTCTCGCTTCAGCTGGGTACCGTGGTCCGTCGCTTTAAGCGCAACGCCGACAAAAGCTGGAGCGTAACGCTGGCGGATGCAAACAATCGCCACCAGAAACGGGTTATCAGGGCTAAATTTATCTTTATTGGCGCCGGCGGCGCCGCGCTGACCCTGCTGCAGGAAACCGGTATTCCGCAGGCGAAGGAGTACGCGGGCTTTCCGGTCGGCGGTCAGTTCCTGGTTTGTGAGAACCCGGAAGTGGTGACTCACCATCTGGCTAAAGTCTACGGCCAGGCGGAAGTGGGCGCGCCGCCGATGTCGGTTCCGCACATCGACACCCGTATTATCGACGGCAAACGCGTGGTGCTATTTGGGCCGTTCGCGACCTTCTCAACCCGCTTCCTGAAAAACGGTTCGCTTTGGGATCTGCTGGCCTCCACCAACACGTCGAATATCATGCCGATGCTCAACGTCGGGCTGGATAACTTCGATCTGGTAAAATACCTGATTAGCCAGGTGCTGCAAAAGGACAAAGATCGTCACGCGGCGCTGTGCGAGTACTATCCGGAAGCGCGCAAAGAAGACTGGCGCTTATGGCAGGCCGGCCAGCGCGTGCAGATTATCAAGCGCGACGCGAAGAAAGGCGGCGTTCTGCGCCTGGGAACCGAAGTTGTCAGCGATGATGAAGGCACGGTAGCCGCGCTGTTGGGCGCCTCGCCGGGTGCTTCCACCGCGGCGCCAATCATGCTGCAGCTGATGGAGAAAGTGTTCAAAGAGAAGATCAACTCAGCGGAGTGGCAGGCGAAACTGAAAGCGATTATCCCGAGCTACGGTACGCGTCTGGATGGCAACGCAGCGGAAATTGAAAAGGCGCTGGCGTGGACCAGCGAAGTACTGGAACTGCGCTATGAGCCGCTTACCGAGGCTGATAACGTTCCGCAGGCGACGCTGAAGCCTCTGCCGGAAGGGAAACCTATCGCTGACATCGCGCTGTAAGCGCTTCTCCGGCGGCGCAGGCCGCCGGATTCACTCTTCAGGCATTAACGCTCAACCGCTACGCCGATGGTTTCGTCCGCTCTCCAGATACGATATTTCACGTCGATATTCGCCGGGGTATAAACCACGATGGGCAGCTTGCTGTTATAGCGCAGCATGCCCGCATCGCCCAGGCCTGCCATCACAAACTGCTTCTCTTTTTTACCATCCGGGCAGGCCATCATGGTTGAGACGGGTGACGTCACTTTATCAAATACGTAGTAGTCGTAGCCCCAGCCTTCCAGGGTTTTGCTTTCCAGCTGGCCGCCAAGGCGGTGGCGATTGCAGTCGACTTCCAGCGTCTGGCCAATCATCAGCTCGACTTTCAATGCGGATTCATCCTGCTGCTGCGGCAGCTGAATCACCTGACGCTTCATCCCTTGTTCCGCCTTTGGAAACGGGGCGATCTTCTCCAGCGGCTGCTCAGCTGCAGCGGCGCTGGTGGACATGCAGGCAACGGCCAGCAGGGAGGCAGCAAACGTAGTGATTTTTTTCACGTGGGTAATCCTTTTTTATCAATCATAAACAGCATAATGTTAGCATTTGTTACGTTGATGGGCAGTGGCGTTTACCAAAATTTTCACAGATACCAGTTATAAATTCTGCTTATTGGCGCAGGAGTAGGGGATTTCATCGCGGTTGAGCAAGGGGCATCCCCCCTGACCTCGCTGCCCCCGCGATGTTTTACTAATTACAGAGCCGCTAAGGTGCCGGTCATTACCTGACAGGAATGCCGCTCTATGCCTGTAAAGTTGTGCAATGCCGCTCGCTACTCCTCGTGATTTTTACCCTCTTCTAAGAAATCCTCATCAAGTTCATCGATGTTTCCGGCGTGATCGCGTCCGGACAGCAGGTTCCAGCAGGCGATAAACAGGGCGGCGATCAGCGGGCCGATAACAAAGCCGTTGATGCCGTAGATTTCCATTCCGCCGATCGTGGTGATCAGGATCAGGTAGTCCGGCATTTTGGTATCTTTACCCACCAGTAAAGGTCGCAGAATGTTATCAACCAGGCCTACGATGATTACAAAGAAACCGACGATAAACGCGCCCTGCCAGAGCTGACCGGTCGCGAAGAGATAGATCGCCGCAGGAACCCAGATAATCGCCGAGCCCACCGCCGGGATCAGCGACAGAAACGCCATCAGCGCGCCCCACAGGATGCTGCCATCAATGCCCACGATCCAGAACGCCAGCCCACCAAGCGCGCCCTGGGCGAGCGCGACCGCCACGGTGCCTTTGACCGTCGCCCTGGCGACGGCGGCAAATTTGGCGAAAAGATGCTGCTTCACGTGATTTGATAGCGGCAGGGATTCCAGAATCAGCCTGACCAGGTATGGACCATCTTTTAGCAGGAAAAACAGCAGATAAAGCATGATGCCGAAGCTGATGGTAAAACCGAACGTGCCTTTACCAATCAGGAATGCGCTCCCGGCAAGGTACTGGCCTCCTTTAAGCGCAACGTCCGAAAGCTGCCGCTGAATCTGTTCCGCGCTATCAAGATTATGCTCTGAGAGGAAGCTCCTTGCCCATTCCGGCAGGTGAGCAAACAGGCTGGCTACCACGGTCGGGAACTGGGTGTCGTTATGCTGTAGTTTGGTGTAAACCACGTTGAGCTCGAAGGCCAGCGACGAGAGGATGATCGCCAGTGGGGTAAACACGATCAGACAGATAATCACTATCGTCAGAAACGCCGCCAGGCCGTTACGCTCGCCGATCCGATCGCGCAGTTTGTTCTTCACCGGGTGGAAGATCACCGCCAGAATGGCCGCCCATAAAATGGCTGAATAATAGGGGGAGAGAACGTCGAAAAAAGCAAGGGTGACGATCAGCACGATCAGGATGAAAAATCCTTTCGTAAGTCCATTAACTCTCATGTAAATCCTTCAGAAAAATGACGTGTACAGTCAAATAATAGAAGTTTTTCCGGGATTTACAATTAGAGTCGCGGTAGCGTTTCGCTTAGAACAGGGTGGAAATATGACATTAAAAAACCCGCAAACTCTGTGAGAGTGCGGGTTCTTAAGGGGTTACCGATTTAATCGGTGAATAATTTGGTCGGCACGAGAGGATTTGAACCTCCGACCCCCGACACCCCATGACGGTGCGCTACCAGGCTGCGCTACGTGCCGATTCGTGGGGAACAATATTACCCGTTCCCCAAGCGAATGCAAGCCGGGAAATGACTGATTGATTTATAAATAATCAATCAGTTAGCGATAAAGCGTTTTTCATCGGTCAGCACCTGCAGCAGCAAGCTGAGCTGCGGTTTTTGATCGTTAATTTTCTCGCCGTCGCTGTTCCACGTTCTGTAAGTGCCGTTGTGATTAAGTACAACCGTGAATTTCGGCGTGGTTATGGCCAGCGTATCGCTATTGGCCGCAGTGACCCAGGCACGACGGCGGGCGGCGCTAAACAGATCCTCACCTTGCGAATACTCGTTGGCCGGGGTAGAGACGTGGAGCAAACGCTGCATCAGCGTCGTCATCACGTCTTTATTATCGGTCAGCGTCGCGATCTCCTGAGCCGGCGTGCCCGGCCAATGGATCACTAAGGGAACCTGCAGCTGCTCGCGCGACCAGCCAAACTGCTCATGCTGCGGGTTCAGCGGCATTCCACGGCCTGCGGTCACGATAACCACCGTGTTATCCAGCTTGCCTGCTTCCCGCAGCGCGTTCAGCACGCGGCCAATTTGCGTATCGACCGCGCCCGCGGCGTTACCGTAGCGGCGGACGAAGTTTTGCTGCTGCCCGTCGTCAAAGGTAGTGCCGTTGAGCGAAACCCACGAGAACCAGCGGTTTTCATCCTGGGCGTAGCGGTCCAGCCAGTTAATCCACTGGTTTGCCGTCTGCTCGTCGCTTTGCGCTTTCGCGACGGGCAGTGAGAAATCGGACAGCAGCGCCTGACGGTAGAGCGGGCTGCTAAAGCCATCTGATGAGAACAGGCCCAGCTGATAACCCTGCTGATTCAGCGACGTAATCAGCGCCGCGGGGATACGCGCAGACAGAACGCCGTCCATATAGCTCGGTGAAATACCGTAGAACAGGCCAAACATGCCGCTGTCAGCGGTGTTGCCGGAGCTCATGTGCTGGGTAAAGTTCACGTTGTCTTTCGCGAACCCGGCCAGCGCCGGCATGTTTTTCTCAAAGCGCGAATAATTAAGGTTATCAACGGTAATCAGCAGCACGTTATAACCGGTACCGAGATCGCGATAACGCAGATCGCTCAGCGGATATTGCACCGAGACGGCTTCCGGCGCGCCTTGTTCCACCAGACGGCGCTGGTAGTCCTGCGCGTCGAGCAGGCCATGTTTTTCCAGGAAACGGCGCGCCGTCATCGGATAGGAGAGCGGCAGGTTGGCCCGCTGCATGGTGATCGGACGATAGAAGTTGGCATCCGCCCAGATATAGACCAGATGGCTACTGATAAAGGAGATAAAGAAGAACCAGGCAACGGGTCGGGCGTAGTGGCGGCGACGCGTCAGGCTGCGCAGCTTCTGCCAGCTCCAGGTCGCGAAGAGCATTTCCAGCAGGAAAATGATCGGTACGCTGATAAACATCAGCTGCCAGTCGCGCGCCATCTCGTTCTGGTCGGGGTTGATAACCATTTCCCAGACAAAGGGATTAAGATGCAGGTGGAAACGGGTGAAAACCTCGCTGTCGATTAGCAGCAGCGTCATGCCCACGGTCGCCAGAATAACCGAGATAAAGCGCATTAAGCGCTGAGAGACGACGATAAAAGTCAGCGGGAAAAGAATCAGCACGTAGCTGGTAAAGACCAGGAAGCTGAAGTGACCAACGAGGCTGACGTACGAAAAGAGGCGTCCGGCAAGCGTCGTTGGCCAGTCGGCGACAAACAGATAGCGACTGCCGAGCACCATAGCCAACAACATGTTGAAAAGGGCGAACCAGTGCCCCCAGCTGACCATCTGGGAGACTTTTTCTCGGTAGGGCTGACGAAGAGTCACCATATACTGTTGTTCGTTATCCTTAGTGCGCTGGATCGTCGTTGATAGATGACTGCAGCGCCTGGGCAAAAGAACGGGCGATGGCCTGACGCTGCGCCGGCGCGACGCTACTGTTGATCAGGTTAGTCACCATATTGCCCAGAACCATCAGTGAAAGGTCAACGGGCGCTTTATGTGTTTCCAGAACGCTCGTCAGCTCGCTGAGCAGCTGTTCGACGTGTTCATCGCTATAGCGGGATAATTGCGGCATAAACTCAAAATCTGTTTGTTCGTGAAAGGGCAACATATTACCGTAGCAGCAGCTTTTTTTCCGCATTTTTTCGCCACGACGCAAAAGCGCGCGGCTTCGCTCGCAAAGAGTCACGCGGCGGTTGCGTCGTTGCCCCCGCGGTGGTTGAATACCGCCCGGTCTAAAAGGAGAGTTTAACATGAGTCTGGATATCGACCAGATTGCCCTGCATCAGTTAATCAAACGTGATGAACAAAATCTGGAGCTGGTGCTGCGCGAATCGTTGCTGGAGCCGACGGCGACGGTTGTCGAGATGATGGCCGAACTGCATCGTGTCTATAGCGCAAAAAATAAAGCCTACGGCCTGTTTAATGAAGAGAGCGAACTGGCGCAGGCGCTGCGCGGGCAGCGTAAGGGCGAAGAAGCGTTCCTGCCGTTTAGCCGCGCCGCTACCGGGCGCCTGCGCGACGAACTGGCAAAATATCCCTTTGCAGAAGGCGGTATTGTGCTGTTTTGCCAGTATCGTTATCTGGCGGTGGAATATCTGATGGTGGCGGTGCTGAACAACCTAAGCAGCATGCGCGTCAACGAAGAGCTGGATATCAGCTCCACCCATTATCTGGACATCAATCACGCGGATATCGTCGCGCGTATTGATTTAACCGAGTGGGAAACCAACCCGGAGTCAACGCGCTATCTGACCTTCCTGAAGGGGCGGGTAGGGCGCAAGGTGGCGGATTTCTTTATGGATTTCCTCGGCGCCAGCGAAGGGCTGAACGCCAAAGCGCAGAACCGCGGCCTGCTGCAGGCGCTGGATGATTTCGCCGCCGATGCGCAGCTGGATAAATCTGAACGTCAAAACGTGCGCCAGCAGGTATACAGCTACTGCAACGAGCAGCTGCAGGCCGGTGAGGAAATCGAGCTGGAGTCGCTGTCGAAAGAGCTGGCGGGCGTCAGCGAGAAGACCTTTCAGGAATTTACCGCCGAACAAGGCTACGAGCTGGAAGAGAGCTTCCCGGCGGATCGCAGCACGCTGCGTCAGTTAACCAAGTTTGCCGGCAGCGGCGGCGGGTTAACCATTAATTTTGACGCTATGCTGCTGGGCGAGCGGGTGTTCTGGGATCCGGCTACGGATACTCTAACCATTAAAGGCACGCCGCCGAACCTGCGCGATCAGCTACAGCGCCGTACTTCTGGCGGAAATTAATGCGCAAAATCCCGACGTCGAGTCGGGATTTTTTTTGCCTGAACCCGTATTACAGGGCGTAGAGGATTTCTACCCCCGCCAGGGTTAGCTGCTGTCGCAGCGCCTCGTCCAGGGTCGTATCCACGATCAGCGTACTGGCTGCCCCCAGCTCGCCGATGGCAAAGGCCGACGCGGAGTTAAGCTTTTCTTGTGACGCCATCACCACCGTTTCGGCAGCCCGCGCCGCCAGCGCGCGTTTAATGCCCGCTTCTTCATAGTCACCGGTGGTGAATCCCGCCCGGGGGTGAACGCCGGTGACGCCCATAAAAAACAGATCGGCGTTGATACGGGAAATACTCTCGAGGGCCGCAGACCCGACGCTGACGACGGAATGCTTAAACAACCGGCCGCCGATCAAAATCACCTCGATGAGCGGTTTTTCCACCAGCGCGACGGCAATCCCCGGGCTATGGGTGACCACGGTACACGCGAGGTTATCCGGCAGCAGGCGCATCATCTCCCCGGTGGTGGTGCCGCCGTCGACAATCACCACCTGACCGGGCTGAATGAGCTCAACCGCGCGCTGGGCAATGCTCTGCTTTGAGGCGATTTGCACGTTCTTTCTTGTTTCAATAGGCGCGATGGCTTCGGAAACCGGCAGCGCGCCGCCGTGGACGCGCTGCAGCTTGCCTTCCGCGGCCAGCTCCCGCAGATCCCGGCGAATGGAGTCTTCTGATACGCTAAAGCGCTGGCTGAGATCCCCGGACATCACCTGTTTTTCCTCGGCGAGGATCTGCAAAATCTGCTGTTTTCTCTGGCTGGCGAGCATCAAAATACCTTCATGAGTGATCTTGTTTGTGCACGATTATGCATGTTATGTTGCTCGCTGTCACCTAAAAGGGGAAAAACATGCACGCTGACGCACCGCGCGTTCGCCATATCCGCGAAACGCTTTTATCGGATAACTGGTACACGCTCAAGAAATATACTTTTGAACTATTGCGCCGGGACGGACGCTGGCAGGAGCAGAGCCGGGAAGCTTACGACCGCGGCAACGGCGCGGTGATCCTGCTCTACAATCGTGAAAAGCAAACGGTAGTGCTGGTTCGCCAGTTTCGCTTTCCGGTGTGGATTAACGGTCATGATGGCTTTTTGATCGAAGCTGCCGCCGGACTGCTGGATAACGCTTCTCCGGAGGCGCGCATCGTTGCCGAAGCCGAAGAGGAGACCGGTTTTCGCGTCACGCGCATAGAGCCGGTATTCACCACTTACATGAGCCCCGGTTCGGTGACGGAGAAGCTTTACTTTTTCATTGCCGAATACTCTGCCGACGATCGGCGCGGCGACGGTGGCGGCCTGGCGACGGAAGGGGAAGATATCGAGGTGCTGGAGTGGCCGCTGGAAAAAGCGCTGCAGGCTATTCGCGAAGGGGAAATCGTCGATGCGAAAACGATTATGCTGTTGCAGCATCTGGCGCTGAACAGGTCAACGCTACTCGGCTGATAAACAAAACGCCCCGAACCTTGCGGAGCGGGGCGCTTGCCATACAACTTTCAGTCGGCGATTAAGCGCGAACGAAGTCGATGTGGGACAGCTTCGGCTTGAACGGGTGACGCTGAACAGCCTGAGCTTTAACTTTCTCTTCTTTGCCATCAACAACGATGGTCAGAACTTCGTTGTAGAACTCTGCATTGGTCTGCATGTTCCACACTTTGTCGTGATCCAGTTCGATTGCTACTGGCGCAGCTTCGCCGCCATAGATGATGGCCGGGAATTTGTTAGCTGCACGCAGGCGGCGGCTCGCACCCTTACCCTGCTCTTTACGTACTTCTGCGTTGATAGTAAACATTGATGTCTCTCTATATATAAATCCTGCTACAGGCGACCCAGCAGCAGGCAGATTATCTGCTTTGCGAATGCAAAAGCGGGCGGCATTATAGCCGCCATAGGTGTTTGCAGCAACCAAAACCTCAGACGTGAGGGCGATTAGCGTAGTTCGTTGGCCCGGCGGAATCGGCCCTGATAATCAAATACTTTCTCCCGCACCTGCCAGTATTGCCCCTTCATGCGCGCCACGACAAAGTCCGGATGGCGCAGAAGCGCCTGCTGGGCGAGGATATCGGCGGGCGTTATCCAGCGCAGCGGTACGCCCGGCGTTCGGGTATGCGGGCGGATAAAGAGCTGCTCAAAGGCGGTGCGCTGGGCGGGCGTATGCAGTCGGAAGCGCTCACTAACATCCGCGCCATCTTCATCGTAATAGGTGATTTTTAGCCAGGCGCCTTTATCATCCGCGCCGTGCTGCAGATCCATTCCACTACAGCGCAGCACCAGCGCATCTTTAAGCTTCAGCGCGGCTTTCAGCATGTCGTCGGGGTCGACCAGGATGGTATCGCACTCGCGGCAGCGGCGGGCGGCGATATCGTTTTCCGCGTTACACTGCGGGCAGTTTTTAAAGCGAAAACGAAAATCACACTGCTCGCGATGGCCTTCGTCATCCTCAAACCAGCCCTGACAGCGGCGGCCAAAGTGTTCAATCAGCGTGCCGTCGGCGGTGGTTTTCCCCCAGAACGTATTGGCGAAACCGCATGCCGGGCAAAAAACCTGGACCGGCACGTTGTCGCTTTTCCCCTTCGGTGTTCCCACTTCAGGCGCGTAAAGGTCGTGCGGATTACCGGCGTAATCGAGAATCAGGCAGTCCGTTTTACCCGGCGCCAGGCGCAGGCCGCGGCCGACGATCTGTTGGTAAAGGCTCACCGACTCGGTCGGGCGCAGGATGGCGATCAGATCGACATGCGGGGCATCAAAGCCGGTCGTCAGTACCGCGACGTTAACCAGATAGCGGTACTGCTGAGCTTTAAACGCGTCGATGATGCGATCGCGCTCCGGCCCCGGCGTTTCACCGGTGATTAAGGCCGCTTCGCCCTGCGGAAGCAACCCGGTCACTTCGCGGGCGTGTTCAACGGTGGCGGCGAAAATCATCGCCCCTTTGCGCGTTTGGGCGAATTCAACGATTTGGCTGACGATATGCGGCGTGACGCGCTGCTGTTTTTTCAGTTCGTGGTTTAAATCAGCCTCGCTGAACAGGCCGTTACTTTGCGCCTGCAGGCGGCTGAAGTCATATTGAACCACCGGCATATCCAGCCGCTCCGGCGGCGTCAGGTAGCCGTTCTTAATCATATAGCGCAGCGGCAGCTCGTAGATGCAGTCGCGAAATAGCGCGTTTTCATCACCGCGCACCATGCCGTGGTAGTGGAACTGGTAAATCCACCCCTTACCGAGGCGAAAAGGCGTCGCAGTCAGCCCCAGCAGGCGCAGGTGCGGATTGACCTGCTGAAGGTGGCTGATAATCTGCTGATACTGGCTGTCATCATCGTCGCTGATGCGGTGGCACTCGTCGACGATCAGCAGCGAAAACTCGCCCTGAAACTGGTCGAGGTTGCGGGCGACCGACTGCACGCTGCCAAAGACCACTTTACCGTGGCTCTCTTTACGCTTGAGGCCCGCGGCGAAAATATCCGCTTCCAGGTCGAGCGCGCAATACTTGGCGTGGTTCTGCGCCACCAGCTCTTTAACGTGCGCCAGCACCAGCACGCGACCGCGCGCCAGGCGCGCAAGTTCGGCGATAACCAGGCTTTTACCTGCGCCTGTCGGCAGCACAATCGCGGCAGGTTCATGATGGCGGCGAAACCAGGCGAGCGTCGCGTCGACCGCCTCTTTTTGGTAGGGACGTAATGTAAATGTCATGAATTTATGGCGGTTAATTAACTCGCGAATAGTATGCCACGAATCTTTTCCCTTGAGTGGTGTTAATAGCCCGTTATACTACCCCATGAAATTCTTCTTTTTCGGGCGCGTTGCCCGCTCCAGCACTTGTACAGGCTAAAAAAATCTCATGCGACTTGATAAGTTTATCGCTCAGCAACTTGGCGTTAGCCGGGCTATTGCCGGGCGTGAAATCCGCGGCAGCCGCGTTACCGTGGACGGCGACATTGTAAAAGACTCCTCCTTCAAGCTTCTGCCGGAGCATGACGTCGAGTATGACGGCAATACGCTGGTTCAGCAGACCGGCCCGCGCTACTTTATGCTCAACAAGCCGCAGGGTTACGTTTGTTCCACCGACGATCCGGATCATCCGACGGTCCTTTATTTCCTCGACGAGCCGGTGGCGCACAAGCTGCATGCCGCGGGGCGTCTGGATATCGATACCACCGGACTGGTATTGATGACCGACGATGGCCAGTGGTCGCACCGCATTACTTCCCCGCGCCACCATTGCGAAAAAACCTATCTGGTGACGCTGGAAAATCCGGTGGATGAATCCACCGCCGAGCAGTTTGCCAAAGGCGTTCAGCTGCATAATGAGAAAGACCTGACCAAACCGGCGGTGCTGGAAGTGGTGACGCCGACCGAAGTCCGCCTGACCATTAGCGAAGGGCGCTACCATCAGGTGAAGCGGATGTTTGCCGCGGTGGGGAATCATGTGATTGGCCTGCATCGCGAACGTATTGGCGATATCGCGCTTGATGCGTCGCTGGCGCCGGGTGAATATCGTCCGCTGACGGCAGAAGAAATTGCCAGCGTTGGCGGCCAACATGCGCGGAGTAAAACGTGACGGCAAAGCAGAATTCTTCATTAGGGATTGTGTTTATTCTTGGCCTGCTGGCCATGTTAATGCCGCTGTCGATTGATATGTATCTTCCGGCGCTGCCGGTGATTGCGGCGCAGTTTAATGTGCCGGACGGCAGCGCGCAGATGACGCTCAGTACCTATATTCTGGGCTTTGCCCTGGGCCAGCTTTTATATGGCCCAATGGCGGACAGCATGGGGCGTAAACCGGTGATACTGGGCGGTACGTTGGTTTTTGCCGCGGCGGCGGTGGCCTGCGCGCTGTCGCAGACTATCGATATGCTGATCACCATGCGCTTTTTCCACGGCCTGGCGGCCGCGGCGGCGAGCGTGGTGATTAACGCCCTGATGCGCGATATCTATCCCAAGGAAGAGTTCTCGCGGATGATGTCGTTCGTCATGCTGGTGACCACCGTCGCGCCGCTGGTGGCGCCGATGGTCGGCGGAGCGGTGCTGGTGTGGTTTAGCTGGCATGCGATCTTCTGGATCCTCGCGGTGGCGGCGCTATTAGCCTCGGCGATGATCGCCTTCTTTATTAGCGAGACCCTACCGCCGGAACGCCGGCAGAAATTTCATATTCGCACTACGCTCGGCAACTTCGCGACGCTGTTTCGCCACAAGCGGGTGCTGAGCTATATGCTGGCAAGCGGTTTCAGCTTCGCCGGGATGTTCTCGTTTCTGAGCGCCGGCCCGTTTGTCTATATCAATATCAACCACGTTTCACCGCAGCACTTTGGCTACTATTTTGCGCTGAACGTCGTCTTCCTGTTTGTCATGACCATGATCAACAGCCGCTTTGTGCGGCGGGTTGGGGCGCTGAATATGTTCCGCGCCGGGCTATGGATCCAGTTTGCGATGGCGGCGTGGATGGTCGTGTGCGCGCTGTTTGGCGTGGGGTTCTGGGCGCTGGTGTTTGGCGTGGCGGCGTTCATCGGCTGCGTTTCGATGGTCTCCTCTAACGCGATGGCGGTGATTCTCGATGAGTTTCCGCATATGGCCGGGACCGCTTCCTCGCTGGCAGGGACGTTCCGTTTCGGGATTGGCGCCATTGTCGGCGCGCTGCTGTCGATGGCGACGTTTACCACCGCCTGGCCAATGCTGATTTCTATCGCCTTCTGCGCCAGCAGCTCCATCCTCTTTTACCTCTACGCCAGCCGACGGCGCAAAGCCGCGCGCTAAGCGACTTTCAGGGGGCGATATCGCCCCTTTTTTTGATGCATGTCAACCAAATCTGGCTTCTCTGTTCAGCGATTTGTTTATTTTATGTAAAATCAAATCGTTCAAAAAGTCGCATGATTGCGATAAAAAAGTTGTTTTAGATCACAGAAACGGGTACATATAGCCCGAAGATGTTCCATCTGCACAATTATAAACTTTTACATTACAAACCAATAACACGGCTATGCCACTGGTGTAAGCGTTTTCTGTGCAGGAAGAGGACTGGTTGTCAATAATGTGTTAGTATTGATGTAAAATTATTGTGAAGTATTTTGCTTCCGGGGTAAACACGTGAATACACTGCAACTCTCTATCGTACACCGTCTGCCGCAGAGCTATCGCTGGCTGGCCGGTTTTGCAGGTTCAAGAGTTGAACCGATTCCGCAAAACGGCGCCCAGAGCGAAAACAGCCTCGTGGCGTTGAAATTACTCAGCCCCGATGGCGAAAGCGCGTGGCCGGTCATGCATAAGCTCAGCCAGGCGCTTAGCGACATCGAGGTCGACAGCTCTGTCGTTGAATGCGAAGGGGAACCGTGCCTGTTTGTTAACCGTCAGGACGAATTCGCTGCAACCTGCCGCCTGAAAAATTTCGGCGTGGCGATTGCGGAACCTTTCTCCGGCAACAATCCCTTCTGACCGTCAGCTTAACGCCAGCAGCTGACGGGTATACTCCTGCTGCGGAGCGGTAAATACGCGCTCGCACTCACCTTGCTCGACGACTTCTCCCTGCCGCAGCACCATCACCTGATGACACAACGCCCGCACGACGCGTAAATCATGGCTGATAAAAATATAGGCCAGCTGATGCTTTTGCTGTAACGCCTTCAGCAGCGCGAGGATTTGCGCCTGTACGGTTTTATCCAGCGATGAGGTGGGCTCATCCAGCACGATAAGCTGCGGTTTGACGACCAGCGCCCTGGCGATCGCGATGCGCTGACGCTGGCCGCCGGAGAAGGCGGCAGGGTAGCGATGCCGTGAGTGTGGATCGAGGCCGACCTCCTGCATCACCTGAATCACCGCCTGCTCCCGTTCGGCCGGCGTGAGCGTCGGTTGATGGACGCGCAATCCCTCTTCGATAATTTGCAGCACGTTGAGCCGCGGGTTTAGCGATGAGTTAGGATCCTGAAAGACCACCTGCATGCGACGACGCAGCGGCAGCATCTGCCGGCGATTACGTCCCTGAAGCGCCTCACCGTCAAAGGCGATCGCGCCATCGGAATGAATCAGACGCAGAAGCGCCAGCCCGGTGGTGCTTTTGCCCGATCCGGACTCGCCGACCAGCCCCAGCGTTTCTCCCGCGCGCAAATGAAAGCTGAGGCCGTTAACGACCCGGTTATGATCGACAACTCGCCGCAGCAGACCTTTACGTATCGGGAAGGCGATAGTCAAATTTTCCGCCCGCAGCAACACCGGGGCATCGGGTGCGAGCGGGACGGGATCGCCCGACGGCTCGCTATCCAGCAGGCGGCGGGTATAAGGGTGTTCGGGGGCGGAAAACAGCGCCCGGCAGCCGTTTTGTTCCACGCAGCGGCCGTTCTGCATCACCGCGACGCGGTCGGCGAGCTGACGAACGATGCTCAGATTATGGGTGATAAACAGCAGCCCCATATTCAACTCTTGCTTCAGCTCCCGCAGCAGCGTGAGGATTTGCGCCTGCACCGACACGTCCAGCGCGGTGGTGGGTTCGTCGGCGATAAGCAGCTCCGGGCGGGTTAACAGCGCCATGGCGATCATCACCCGCTGGCGCTCGCCGCCGGAAAGCTGATGGGGATAGTCGGCCAGCCGCCGGGGCGCGTTGCGGATGCCGACGCGATCGAGGCAGTCGAGGATTTCCCCGCGCGCCGCTTCTTTGCGCATCCCGCGATGCAAAGAGAGCACTTCGTACAGCTGTTTTTCCAGAGTATGCAGTGGATTAAGCGAAACCATCGGCTCCTGAAAGATCATCGCAATGCGGTTACCGCGCACGCCGCGCAGGGTGCGTTCATCCGCGTGCAGCAGCGACTGGCCGTGAAAACGGATGTCGCCGGCAGGATAGCTGACCGGCGGCGACGGGAGTAGCCGCAGCACCGATAGCGCGGTCACGCTCTTCCCGGAGCCGGACTCGCCGACCAGCGCCAGGGTCTCGCCGACGGCAATCTGCAGCGACAGTTCGCTGACGACGGGGATAGTCTCACCCTGCTGGCGAAAGGCGATGGAGAGGTTATCGATATCTAACAAAGGTTGCGTCATGCTACACCGCCTTGCTTGGGTCAAAGGCGTCGCGAACCGCTTCACCAATAAAAATCAATAACGTCAGCAGGACCGCCACCGACAGAAAGGCGGCGATGCCCAGCCAGGGCGCCTGCAGGTTGTTTTTACCCTGCAACAGCAGTTCGCCCAGCGAAGGGGAGCCCAGCGGCAGGCCAAAACCGAGGAAATCGAGCGAGGTCAGGGTGGTTATCGAACTGCACAGAATGAACGGCAGGAAGGTCAGGGTGGCGACCATGGCGTTAGGCAGCATATGGCGCAGAATAATGGCGCGATCGCTGACGCCGAGCGCCTGCGCGGCGCGGATATAATCATAGTTACGGGTGCGCAGGAACTCAGCCCGGACCACGCCGACCAGCGTCATCCAGCCGAACAGCACGGTAATGGCCAGCAGCCACCAGAAGTTGGCCTGTACAACGCTTGAGAGCAGGATAATCAGAAACAGCGTCGGCATTCCCGACCAGACTTCGATAAACCGCTGCCCCCAGAGGTCAATCTTCCCGCCGTAATACCCCTGAACGGCACCGGCCATCACCCCCAGTACGCTGGAGAAGAAGGTCAGCAGCAGTCCAAAGAGAATGGAAATGCGCGTGCCGTACAGAATACGCGCCAGCACGTCCCCGCCGTTGGCATCGGTGCCCAGCCAGTTCTGTCCTGACGGCGGCGAAGGGAAGGGCGCGTCGGTGGCGAAATTAATGGTCGTCGCGCCGAAACGAACCGGCGCCCACAGGGCCCAGCCGTTATCCGCCAGCCGTTTTTGCAGCCACGGGTCCTGATAGTCGGCGGCGGTGGCAAAGCTGCCGCCGAAGGTGGTCTCACTGTAGTTTTTCAGGAGCGGAACGTAGAAGCTGCCGCGGTACTGGACCAGCAGCGGCTTATCGTTAGCAATAAGCTCTGCGCACAGGCTACAGGCGAAAAGCGCTAAAAAGAGCCATAGCGACCAGTAGCCGCGGCGGTTGTGGCGAAAACGCGCCCAGCGGGCCTGATTGACGGGACTAAAAAATGACATTAGCGGCCCTCAAAATCGATTCGCGGATCGACCAGCGTATAGCTGATATCGCTGATGATATTCAGCAGCAGGCCAATCAGGGTAAAAATATACAGCGTGCCGAACATGACCGGGTAATCGCGAGATACGGTGGCCTCATAGCCCAGCAGCCCCAGTCCGTTTAGCGAGAACATCACCTCAATCAGCAGCGAGCCGGTAAAAAACATACTGATAAAGGTGGCCGGGAAACCGGCAATCACCAGCAGCATCGCGTTGCGAAACACGTGGCCCCAAAGGATCTGCTTTTCGCTGACGCCCTTGGCGCGTGCGGTAACCACGTACTGCTTGCGGATTTCATCAAGAAAGCTGTTTTTGGTCAGCATCGTGAGGGCGGCAAAACCGCCGATCACCGTTGCCAGCACCGGTAGGGTGATATGCCAGAGATAGTCGAGGATTTTTTGGTACCAGGGCAGGCTGTCGAAGTTGGCTGACACCAGCCCGCGCAGCGGAAAGAGATCGAAATAGCTGCCGCCGGCAAAGATAACGATCAGCAAAATGGCAAACAGGAACGCCGGGATGGCATAGCCGATAATAATCAGCGTACTGCTCCAGACGTCAAAATGGCTGCCGTTGCTGACCGCTTTACGGATCCCCAACGGAATCGACACCAGGTAGATGATGAGCGTACTCCACAGGCCCAGGGTGATTGAGACCGGCAGGCTGTCTTTAATCAGCTGCAGTACCGATGAGCTGCGAAACAGGCTATCGCCAAAATCAAAGCGCAGATAATCACCGAGCATTTTAAAATAACGCTCGTGCAGCGGCTTATCAAAGCCGTAGCGGTGGGTTATCTCAGCAATCACCTCCGGGTCCAGCCCGCGCCCGCCGCGATAGTGCCCATCGCTGATGTTGCTGACCCCGGTACGCGCATGGCTGGCGGCCATGCCGCCATCTCCGGCGCCGGGCAAGCCGCCGCGGTCGCCGAACTCAATCGCCGCGATCGCCTGATCGACCGGACCGCCGGGCGCGATCTGCACAATAAAAAAGTTAATGGTGATAATCGCCCACAGGGTGGGGATGATGAGCAGTAGTCGGCGGAGCAGATATGCACCCATCTTAATTCCTTAGCGTCTGTCCGCGGGGAGTCTGGCCGCTTTGCTTGCGTCGTACCACCAGTTTTCGAAACCGGAGGAGTAGACCGCGCGGGTCTGCGGGAAGGAGAATTTGTCCCAGTATGCGGTTCGGTCCTGCGCCATATACCACATCGGCAGCATGTAATAGTTCCAGGTCAGCACGCGGTCGAGAGCCCGGCCCAGCGGCAGCAGCTTTTCTTTATTACCCTGCCAGCGAATAATCTGCGCGATGAGCCGGTCGACGGCCGGGCTTTGTACCCCTGAGGCGTTATAGCTGGAGTTAATATATTCGGAGTCCCAGGAGACTTGCAGGTCGGTGCCGGGCCAGGGCGTGGCGCGCCAGACGTTGGGCATCATGTCGTAATCCCGGCTGCGCTTGCGGTTACTGTACTGGGAGTTGTCGACCTGGCGAATATCCATGACGATGCCGAGCCGCTGGAGGTTGTGCTGGAAGGGCAGGACCCAGCGATCGCTGCTGCCGGAAGGAAGCAGCAGCTCAAAGCGTAACGGTTTGCCGCTTTTCGCATTAACCCGCCGCTGGTTTTTCACTATCCATCCCGCCTGGTTAAGGATGGCATCCGCCTTCAGCAAGTTTGCGCGTTCGAAACCATCGCCGCTGGAAACCGGGGGACGGTATATCTGCGTGAAAACTTCGGCCGGGATCTCTTTTTTCAGCGGCGTTAACAGCGCCAGCTCGTCGGCATTCGGATAATCGCGCGCCGCGTATTCGGTATTCTGAAAGAAGCTGTTGGCGCGGCTGTAGGAGTGATAAAACAGCGCCTTATTCATCCATTCAAAATCAAAGGCGAGGGTAATGGCTTCGCGTACCCGGCGGTCGGAAAATACCGGGCGCTGAATGTTAAAGGCCAGCCACTGCGTATTCTGCGCCGAGGTGTTGGTGTATTCATCTTTAACGATATAGCCGTGGGTAAAATTGCGCCCGACGTAGCGGGTAGCCCAGTTCTTGGCAACGTTCTCTTCGCGACGGTCGACGGCGCCGGCCTTAAAGGCTTCGAAAGCGACGTTGTCGTCCAGGTAATAGTCGTAGCGCAGCGTATCGAAATTCCAGCGCCCGCGGTTGACCGGTAAGTCGGCGGCCCAGTAGTCCTTAACCCGCGAGTAGGTAATGTACTGGCCCATGCGCCAGGCGGTGATGCGATACGGGCCGCTGGCCAGCGGTGGGGCGGATAGCGGGTCGCTGAGTTTATGGTTTTTCCAGAATTTTTCCGGCATCACCGGTAGCGTCATCAGGCTAAGCATGTTCTCTTTGCCCGGTTTGGCTAAATCAATGCGTACGGTGAGCGGAGCGATGGCTTTTACGGTGGTGCCTTTATAATAGAGGCGAAACTGCGGCACCCCTTCGGTCATAAACTTCTGGAAGGTAAACGCGACATCGCTGGCGGTGACGGGGCTGCCATCGTGATAGCGGGCGCGGGGATTGAGCGCGATCTCCATCCATGAAAAATCATCGGCATAGCGCGTATGCTCGGCGATCAGCGGATAGTAGCTGCCGGGTTCATCATCAGAGGTGGTGAACAGCGTGTCGTATAAGCTTTCGGTACGGATACCGGGGTTGCCGCGCATGGCGTAGCGATTGAAATTATCAAAAGTACCGATGGCCGCGAGGGTAATCGCCCCGCCTTTAGGCGCGGCGGGGTTGGCATAATCGTAATGGTCAAAGCCCGCGGCGTATTTCGGTTCGCCGATAATAGCGAACCTGTCGCTCTCTTTAATCGTTTGCGCCTGGCTCTGCAGGCTAAATAAGGTCAGCAGGATCAGGCTGATGCGTGCAAAAATAACCAGGATGACGCCCTCCAATGTCAGACCTGAAGCGGCCTGACCTTTGATAGCAAATAATAAAGGACCCTTAGCGGCTTGTGAAATATTTCGCCGGTTCATCATGGGCGGCGATCAGCGCGTCCAGCGTCAGCGGCCGGCTTAACCAGTAGCCCTGTAAATAGTTTACCCCGTGGTCGCGCAGCCATTCCGCTTGTTCCTGCGTTTCCACCCCTTCAGCGACCGTGGTGAGCTTCAGGCGGCGGCTCAGGGTGATAACGGCATCAAGCACCGGTGAGGTGACGGTCTCAGTGCCGATAGCCTGCACGAAGCCGCGGTCTATCTTCAGGTAATCAAAGTTATAGCGCTCCAGATAGATTAGCGCGCTATGACCGGTACCAAAATCATCAATCGCAATTTCAAAGCCCTGTTCGTGCAGCCAGTCGAAGTTCCCTAAGGAGCGATTCTTATCGATCATCGCGCGCTCGGTGATCTCCAGCACCACGCTAAAATGGCCGGCCGGCATGGCGGCGGCGAAATGCTGAAGGTCTTGCTGAAAGCTGCCTGCGTGCAGATGAAGGGGGGAGATATTTATCCCCAGCTTGCTCCCTGCGGGCAGGAGCGTTTGCAGAACAGGCGCATCCTGCGCAATCAGTTTTAACAGATGGCGGGTGAGCGGAATAATGATCTGCTGGGTTTCAGCAAGGTTGATAAACACATCGGGAGGGATCTCGCCGGCCACGGGATGTCGCCAGCGCATCAGCACCTCAACGCCGCTGATGTGCAGCGTCTCTGACCTCACCACCGGTTGATAAACCACATAGAACTGATCGTTTTTGATCGCCAGCAGCAGCTCTTTGCGCGGGTCCGATTTAATCGTCAGGATGTAGTAGCTTAAAAGCCCCGCCAGCAGCCCGCACACGACGCCCAGCAGCAGAGCAAACTGCGTATTCTCCGCCAGCCAGCTGTTCGCGTAGAGATAAACCTTCAGCGGCAGGCCGTCGATTTGCGTCTGGCGAATGGGCGGCGAGAGCAGCGTCTGCGGGTCGATAAGTTGGTTGCTGAAGGTGGAAATGGCGGTGTCCTTAATGGCCAGCGCCAGGCCGCTGAAATCATTCTGTCGGGCTGAGTAGAGAATATAGGGCGTCAGGTTGGCATTAATCGAGACAAAAATACCGTCTTTCCCGCCGTGTGGGCTGCGGACCCACAGCGCCAGCGCGGCGCTTTTCGGCATCATTGGCGTCCCGGGCAGAATCGCCATATCGACCGCTTGAGTAAGATTAAGCTGCGGAATGAGCTGGGTTAAGGGCGTGTTCATAGCGCCTGTGGCGGAGGAGCAAAACGCAAGGCCATTTTTGACCAGCAGGATGGCGCGGACGTTCGGGCTGAATGCCGCATGGGCGGTTAAGCCTGAGGCAACGTTTTCACAGGGTTGATCGACCAGCGGCTGCATGCCCTGAATCGTCTGATTCAAATCGTGAAAGTAGTCCTGCAGATACGTATGAACGTTGTGAATAATGGCGTCGAAACGCTCCGCACGGTTGTGATAAATCACCATAAACTGGATGCTACCGGCCAGCAGGGCGACGGCTATTCCAACACATATGCTGGTCAGCCAGATTTTTCGCCGGGGAGCGAGATGACGGGTAGGCATAGGCTATATAGTCAGTCCGTATTGTTGATTTGCGCCAGGGGGCTGATAGAAATCGCTTTTTCTATCCCTGCTTAAAGACATCGCTTATTTTACGAAGTTTCCTGGCTGGCGAGCAAAAAAAAAACACCGCCTCGGCAGTGTTTTTTTATTTCTTTCGTTGGCCAAGGGATTAACCAACGGCAGAAGACGATTACGAACGGCTCAGAACGCGTCGCGCTTCGTTATAGCGCTTTTTCCAGTACGGCTCATCCATGCTTGAAATCGTCACACCGCTGCTGGTGGAAGCATGAACAAACTGATTGTTGCCGATGTAGATCCCTACATGGCGGCCCGTGGAACCTGCACGGAACAGAACTAAATCACCGGTGCGCAGCTGCGCGCGGCTGATCGATTTTCCGGAATCCTGCTGCTCTGAAGTCGAGCGCGGCAGTTCCAGGCCAAACTGTTCACGGAAAGTCCGTTGCACAAAGGCGGAACAATCGATGCCTTTACGGGTGCTGCCGCCGAGGCGGTAACGCACGCCCTTCCAGCTGGCATATTGATCCATCAAGCGGGACTTAACGTCCAGGTTGCGGACCATCGTTTCAAATTCATCCTGAGAGGCTTGCAGTGATGATAAATCGCCACTACCCACAGCAAGCGTCTCAGAATGCATATTCCTGGCGGTACTATTTGAACTACACGCGGAAAGCAGAACCGCAACTGCAATCGCGGGGGCGACCCGCAAGATATATCTCAAAATCGGCTGAGATTTGACCATGCTGTGTGTTATCCCTTGTTGTCCTTAACGACAATGTCGTTATAAAAAATGCCAAACGTGTTAGAGCCTAATTACCTGGTCGCAATGAGACAATTCCGTAAGCATAAAACTGTGGACTGACGCACAAATTTATTCATTCTCTGAATTGATGTCGCTGACGAGGCAAAACGAGATTGAGGTTACCCGATCAACCGGGGGATGGCGAGCGGTTTTACGCATTTTCTTATAAGTATTTTTGCGACAAAAAGTGAATCATCGGCAAAGGGCAAAATAGCGGCAGCAATGGGTAAAAAATACGCAATTTACTCATTTCTAACATGATTACTATGACGGGAAGATGATGCCGGATGAGAAAAAACGCGCGGACAAAAAAAGGGACCCAGAACGATCCCTTATGAATGATATTAATTAATTGTAAAGATAGATTTAATTTTTAGTTTTTCTACCCGGAAGATAACGCTCAAATAACGCAATGACATTATCACTCAGCGGGGTCATCAATACCCAGGGGGCGCCAATGAGTACCGCCGTTAATGAGCCGACGGCAATATCGGTAAACCAGTGAGCGCCAATCATTACGCGTGGAAAAGCGAACACTACGAATATGACCAGCGCGATGGCAAACGCCCGGCGACCGAAATAGCGCCACATAAATGATGCAAAAATCAGCAGCATCATACCGTGATCGCCTGGAAAGCTATCTTTAGACGCATCTTTAGTGGGGAAGGAGATCACATCGCTCACTTTGGTGATATCGGTAAAAGAGAGCGAAGGGCTGGCGCGCTTAACCGGCATCAGGTGCTGGGCAAGCTGATTGATGATGACGGCGGCCAGCAGCATCGCCAGGCCGATGATAATCACCCGGCGGCGTCCGGCGCTCTGCTCTTTAAACCAGAAGCTTAGCATCAGGCTGCCCATCGCCATTAGCGAGCAGGCATCAAATGCGCGGTTGTTGATAATCGCCAGCAGCCAGGTGTAAGCGGTGCTCACGCCAACCAGGTGGTTAAAGAAATAGAAGATCGCCGAGTCCAGCGGATTCCAGAAACCATGGTTAACGGGAAGGTACCATGAACAAAAAAGCGCAACACCCGCCGCGTTCAGCAGCAGGATTAGGGGAATTCGATTTTTAATCATAACTATCGTGTGTTGGGTAAACGACGGCAACCATAGCCGTCTTAACTTAAACGAATCCTCAACAAGGAGGCCTGCAGTGCGTTCCAGTCCGTCTCGGTATCGGCAATCAGCTCGATACGGCTATCGGGGGGAGGAACGTTCTGCGTCTCAATATGCAGATCGCGCTGCTGGCGGTTGATGCGTACCACTCCTTCCGCGATGCGCATCACCCCTTTCACGCGCCCGACCGGCGCCAGACGCGCCCATTCGAGCAGGGCCACGGTGTCGAAAACGGTTTCGGCGTCAAAAATCCAGCCGCAGGCGTGATAGCCCTGGCCGCTATTGAGGCTGCGACGCCAGCGCTGATGGGCAGGGAGGCTCAATGCCGCAAGGCCCTGTTTCCGCCCGTGGCCGTGCGCGTGTTCAGGGCTGGCGGGAAGCGGCGCAAGATTGCGGCGCGGCAAATCAAGCAGTGCCGGGTCGATATTCCCCCGCGTGGCGCTGACGAACCGCCGATCGCCGGCATAGGTCTGCCACCAGGCGGCGAATGCGCGTTGGCTTTCCTCCGTTGCGCGGTCGGCTTTATTACTGATAATGACGTCAGCGGCGGCCAGCTGGTCGCGAAAGTTGTCATTGGTCACTATTTTTTCGTCCAGCAGCTGGCGCGGATCCAGCACGCATAAGGTGGCGCGCAGGTCGATCCACGGCTCGTATATTGCGGCGGTCAGCATATCGAGGATCTGTTTAGGATGGCCAAGCCCGGTGGGTTCAATCAGCAGGCGATCGGGTTTGCCCTGGCGCAGCAGGGTGTTGAGCCCGACCTGCATCGGCAGACCGTTCACGCAGCACATGCAGCCGCCGGGGATCTCTTTGAGCAGCGCGCCGCTTTCCGCCAGCAGCGCGCCGTCAATGCCCACTTCACCAAACTCGTTGACCAGCACGGCCCATTTTTCATCCGCGGGCTTATGGGCCAGCAGATGCAGAATCGACGTCGTCTTGCCGCTGCCGAGAAACCCCGTGATCAAATTGGTTTTGGTCACTTTTTCTCCAGGATAAATGTAATGTTGTAACAGTTACGCTATCCTGACGAAAAAAAGGGGAAAAGAGAAGTCTTACCGCGGACAGAAGGGGGATCTGTCCGCTAAAAGGCAGAAATTGTTAAGCGTTCAGCGTGCCGGCAATCGCCTGACGTGCGCCAAAAGCGGCGAGCTGATGCCATGCGGCGGTGATATGCGCGACAAACTGCGGGTTCTGCGGCAGGTCGCGGCCGAAGATCTCTTCAAGCGTAAGCAGGGCCGCCACGCGCTGGTGTTCATCGCTGGCAGAAACCCGTTTCTGCATCTTATCGGCCAGCGGATCGCGAATATCAATCGCATTTCCGGCATCGTCAATACCGCTGACGTAGCGCATCCAGCCGGCCACGCCGAGCGCCAGCAGCGGCCAGCGGCTGCCCCGAGCGAGATGGACGCGAATACCCTCAAGCATACGTTGCGGCAGCTTCTGGCTACCGTCCATGGCGATTTGCCAGGTGCGATGCTTCAGCGCCGGGTTGCTGAAGCGCTCGATCAGGCTGTCAGCGTACGCCGTCAGGTCAACGCCCTGAATGGATAAGGTCGGCGCCTGTTCGTCAAGCATCAGGCGGTAGGCGGCGCTGCGGAAAATCGGATCCTGCATGCAGTCGCTAATGTGCGCATGGCCAGCCAGATAGCCAAGCCAGGCGAGAAACGAGTGGCTACCGTTGAGCATCCGTAGCTTCATTTGTTCCCACGGTAAAACGTCATCGGTCATCTGGACGCCCGCGGTTTCCCAGTCCGGGCGACCGGCAACAAAGTTATCTTCAATGACCCACTGGATAAAGGGTTCGCAGCTGATTGCGCAGGGGTCTTCCACGCCTAGCGTCGCGCTAATTTCTGCCAGCGACTCATCGGTGGCGGCGGGCACGATGCGGTCAACCATGGTACCGGGAAAGCTGACGTGTTCGGCGATCCACTGCGCCAGCTCCGGGTCCCGTTTTTCGGCCATTCCCAGCACGGCGTTTTTTACCACATGTCCATTATCGGGAATATTATCGCAGGAGAGGACGGTAAACGGCGGTAGCCCCCGCTGTCGGCGGCGCGCCAGCGCTTCCACCAGAATGCCGGGAACCGATTGCGGCAGCGTCGGATTTTGCAGATCGTGAATAATGCGCGGCTGCGTCATATCCAGCTGGCCGCTGGCCGGATCGATGCAGTAGCCCTTCTCGGTGATGGTCAGAGAGACAATGGCGACCTGCGGTTCGCAAAATTTCTCAATAATGGCGGCCAGCGAATCCAGTTTCGCATTCAGACACTCATGAACGGCGCCGACAATAATCGGCTGATTGCCCTCGGCGCCTTTTTCCAGCACGGTAAACAGGTGGTCCTGCTGGCGAAGCTGGCTCATCAGCCGATCGCCGCTGAACAGGCTAATCTCACAAATCCCCCAGTCTCCGCCGCTGGCGTTGAGCACCCGATCGGTGAGAAGGGCCTGGTGCGCGCGATGAAACGCGCCAAAACCGAAATGCACAATACGCGAACGCAGCTGACTGCGATCGTATCGAGGAAGCTGTACGCCTTCCGGCAGCGTGGCTGTCGCAATGGTTGTCATTCTTAATACACCTGATTAACCAATAATTAACATGGTCAGTGTAAAGATATATGACAACAAATTAAATTGGTGAGCCTTATTTATCCGCTTAATGTGAGCTTGATCATGCAATTCTGTCGCGGTAAACGGTCAGGCCGCAAAGTATGCGGAGAGAGCCGGTGAGATTAGCGGTAACTTCGCTATTTTTGGTATAACAGCTTTTGGCGGAGGGGAGATTGCGGATAAGGGGCTAATAAAAAGGACAGCCGCTGGCTGCCCTCCTGGATGTTGCAAACGCGGAGTTTAGTCCGCGCGGCCCATGTAGCGGCTCTCTTCGATATGGATGCGGATACGCTCTCCCGCGCTCAGGTATTCAGGCACCTGAACAACAAGGCCGGTGCTCAGCGTCGCCGGTTTGTTACGCGCGCTTGCGGATGCGCCTTTGATACCCGGCGCCGTCTCAACGATTTCGAGATCCACGGTCTGCGGCAGTTCCAGCGCCAGCAGCTGGCCGTCCCAGGTCAGAACCTGCATATCCGGCATGCCGCCTTCCGGCATAAACAGCAGCTCTTCTTCGATCTGCTCTTTGGTGAAGATATACGGGGTGTAATCTTCTTTATCCATAAAGACGTATTCGTTGCCATCGATATAGGAGAAGTCAACGAAGCGGCGGGTCAGGGTGACGGTATCGACGATGTCGTCGCCTTTGAAGCGTTCTTCCACTTTCAGGCCGGTGCGTACATCGGAGAAACGCATTTTGTACAGCGTCGCTGCGCCGCGGGCGCTGGGTGACTGAATATCAATATTTTTAACAATCAGCAGTTTGCCGTTGTAATTCAGCACCATACCTTTTTTAATTTCATTCGCTCTTGGCATTGCGGTAATCCTGTCACTTAAAGGGTCGAAAATATCGCGTAAAACTACTCGCGCCGGGCCTTTCAGGCAAGTGGAATTCGTCGGTTTTGCTATCTTCAGGTAAAACGTTTAGGCTGGGCTGCTAAAAGCGTTATCGGAAGAGTCGATTATGGAATGCCGCCCTGAATGCGGAGCTTGCTGTATCGCTCCTTCTATCTCCAGCCCTATCCCGGGCATGCCGCAAGGCAAGCCGGCAAACACCCGCTGCGTGCAGCTATCGCAAAATAATCTCTGCGCTATTTTTGGCTCGCCGTTAAGGCCGAAAGTGTGCGCCAGCCTGAAGCCGGAAGCGGAAATGTGCGCCACCAATCGCGAAGACGCCATGACCTGGCTGCTTCATCTTGAGCTGAGCACTTCGTGACGGTGCAAGCCCGCGCGGGATACCCTTAAACGTCTTTAATACGCCACAGGCAGGCCTGAGTGATGACCCCCATCACCAGCGCAATCCAGAATACGGCGTGATAGCTCCAGACTTCCGCAACGACCCCCGCCAGCGAACCGGCGATAATCCAGCCAACGCGCGTGGTATTGGTATAAAGCGTGGTGGCCGCGCCCGCCTGTCCGGGCATCAGGTCCTGGAAATAGAGCATGCCGATACCGGCCAGGATACCGATAAAAATGGCGTTCAGCGCCTGCAGGGCCAGCAGCAGTCCGGGGGTATGGACGGTTAGCATGCCAACGTAAAACAGCACGCCGGCCACCGCTGAGATGCGCATCAGGAAACGTTTGCCGAAGCGTTTGGCGTAGTAGCCCGCAATCAGCATGGTCGGGATTTCCAGCCCGGCGGCGGTGCCCATCATGACCCCTGCCAGCTTCTCCGGTAAATGCAGTTCATTGATGATAAACAGCGGCATATTAATGATGTACAGGCTGTTGATTCCCCACATCAGCGTACAGATGATAAACAGCAGCAGCGCGTCGCGGCGGTTGGTGCGCGGCGCTTCAAGATGTCCCGTAGCGATCTTCGGCTCTTTACGCATGCTGGGAAGAAAAAACCAGACCATCGCGCCGCAGACCACAAAGGCAACTGCCGCGCTGAGATACATCACCGTAAAGCCAAAACCCATGGCCAGCGCGTAGGCCAGCGGCGGTCCGATAACCCATGCCAGCGATACCTGAGCGCGCAGAATCGAGCTAAACATGACCGCCTCGCGGCCCGTTTTGTCCGCATGCTCGCGGGCGAGGGCAAACATCTGCGGGTTGGCGGTGGAGCCGAAGCTGCTGAGAAATACCCCGATGAACAGCAAAATAAAGTAGTTACGGTTCCAGGCGAAGAGCACGCAGGCCAGCACGCCCATCAGGCAGCAGAAGACGATCAGCCGCTTGCGGTCGCCTTTGCGATCCGAACGCCCGGCGAGGAACTGGCTCACCAGAATGCCGATCACCGCGCTACCGGTAAAAAAGAAGCCGACCATCGCCGGTCGCACGTGAACCTCGTTCGTCAGAAACAGGCTCAGCGTTGGCGTCTGGAGTGCCCCGGCGATACCCGTCAGGAAGGCGACGATCAGAAAGGCGGAAGAGGTGAAATCAAACCCGCGTCGTGGCAGGGCGGCGCTACTGTTTTGCATGTCGGCGTTCATCGGTTTTCAGGAGTCGCGGAGTTTACGCCGTCACTCAGAAAATGAACAGTACCAGGGCACGAATAAATCAAAAAGACGTTTCAAAATCAAACTTCAGCAGAAAGCTGAAGTTTTCCCGGCCTCGACGCTCCCGCTTCAGCAAAAGTGTGCTGTATCTCTAACTTCTGTTATCAGAAAACGAACTTTTCTTGCCTGGCGGCTAATAAAGGTACAGACTTCTTGAAACGTTTCAGCGTCATCGGGAGATTCTCCGGCAGGTAGATGACGCATTTTTTCTCAAAGTAGCTGAAACGATTCAATTCAGCAGGAGAGGAGAACCATGTTCCAGTTATCTGTGCAGGATATTCATCCCGGTCAGCAGGCCGGTAATAAAGAAGAGGCTATTCGTCAGGTTGCCTCCGCGCTGGTCAGCGCGGGCAACGTGGCAGACGGCTACATCAACGGGATGCTGGCTCGCGAGCAGCAAACCTCCACTTTCCTTGGCAACGGTATTGCGATTCCGCACGGTACCACCGACACCCGCGATCAGGTACTGAAAACCGGCGTTCAGGTGTATCAGTTCCCGCAGGGCGTGACCTGGGGCGAAGGGCAAACCGCCTACGTCGCCATCGGTATTGCCGCCAGCTCGGATGAACACCTGGGGCTGCTGCGTCAGCTGACCCACGTGCTGAGCGACGACTCCGTTGCTGAACAACTTAAGTCCGCGACGACCGCTGAAGAGCTGCGCGCCCTGTTGATGGGTGAAAAGCAGAGCGAAGCGCTGAAGCTGGATAACGAGACGCTGACCCTGGACGTTGTCGCCAGCGACCTGCTGACCCTGCAGGCGCTGAATGCCGCTCGGCTGAAAGAAGCCGGCGCGGTCGATGCTTCCTTTGTTAGCCGTACGATTAATGATAAACCGCTGAACCTCGGTCAGGGCATCTGGCTGAACGACAGCACCGAAGGCAACCTGCGCAGCGCCGTTGCCGTCAGCCGCGCGGCCAGCGCCTTTACCAGCGAAGAGCAGCCGGTTTCTCTGCTGATCACCGTCGCGATGGCCGATGACCAGCCAACTGCGGTGCTTAATCGCCTGAGCAATTTGCTGCTCGACAAAAAAGCTGACCGTTTGCTGAAGGCTGATGGTGCCACGCTGCTGGCGCTGCTGACCAGCGACGACGCGATTGCGGAAGATGTTCTCAGCGCGGAATACGTTATCCGCAACGAGCACGGGCTGCACGCGCGTCCCGGCACGATGCTGGTTAATACCATTAAACAATTCTCCAGCGACATTACCGTCACCAACCTTGATGGTTCGGGCAAACCGGCCAACGGCCGCAGCCTGATGAAAGTCGTGGCGCTGGGCGTGAAAAAAGGTCACCGCTTGCGCTTTACCGCGCAGGGTGAAGATGCGCAGCAGGCGCTGGATGCGATTGGCGAAGCGATCGCCGCAGGCCTTGGGGAGGGCGCATAAATGAGCAGACGTGTCGCAACGATTACTTTAAACCCGGCCTATGACCTGGTGGGTTTTACCCCGGAAATTGAACGCGGTGAGGTTAACCTTGTTCGCACTACCGGTTTGCACGCCGCAGGGAAGGGGATCAACGTTGCAAAAGTGCTGAAAGATCTCGGTATCGACGTCACCGTTGGCGGTTTCCTCGGTAAAGACAATCAGGATGGTTTTCAGCAGCTGTTCAGCGAGCTGGGCATTGCTAACCGTTTTCAGGTTGTTCAGGGCCGTACCCGTATCAACGTCAAGCTGACGGAGAAAGACGGCGAAGTCACCGATTTCAACTTCTCCGGCTTTGAAGTCACGCCGGGCGACTGGGAGCGTTTTGTTAACGATTCCCTGAGCTGGCTGGGCCAGTTCGATATGGTTTGCGTGAGCGGTAGCCTGCCGTCTGGCGTCAGCCCGGAAGCGTTCACTGACTGGATGACCCGTCTGCGCAGCCAGTGCCCGTGCATCATTTTTGACAGCAGCCGCGAAGCGCTGGTTGCCGGTCTGAAAGCGGCGCCGTGGCTGGTTAAACCTAACCGCCGCGAGCTGGAAATCTGGGCGGGCCGCAAGCTGCCTGAAATGAAAGATGTGATTGAAGCCGCTCATGCGTTGCGTGAGCAGGGAATTGCCCACGTGGTTATCTCCCTTGGCGAAGAAGGCGCTCTGTGGGTTAACGCATCCGGAGAGTGGATTGCCAAGCCGCCTTCCGTTGAAGTGGTAAGCACCGTTGGCGCCGGTGACTCCATGGTTGGCGGCCTGATTTATGGTCTGCTGATGCGTGAGTCCAGCGAACATACGCTGCGCCTGGCAACGGCAGTTGCCGCGCTGGCGGTGAGTCAGAGCAATGTCGGTATTACCGATCGTACCCAGTTGGCCGCAATGATGGCGCGCGTCGACTTACAACCCTTTAATTAACAGCAGGAGAGGCATAATGAAAACGCTGCTGATTATTGATGCCGGGCTTGGACAGGCTCGCGCCTATATGGCGAAGACCCTGTTAAGCACTGCGGCGCAAAAAGCGCAACTCGAACTGATTGATAACCCGAACGACGCTGAGCTGGCGATTGTGCTGGGCACGGCGCTGCCGGCCGACAGCGCGCTGAACGGCAAAAAGGTCTATCTCGGCGATATTAACCGCGCCGTAGCGCACCCGGAGCTCTTCCTCGGTGAGGCCAAAAGCCATGCAACGCCTTACAGCGCCCCGGCCGCTGCCGCTGTACCCGCAGCGACCAACGGTCCGAAACGCATCGTAGCGGTCACCGCCTGTCCGACCGGGGTGGCGCACACCTTTATGGCGGCGGAAGCGATTGAAACCGAAGCCAAAAAACGCGGCTGGTGGGTGAAAGTTGAAACGCGCGGCTCCGTGGGCGCGGGCAATGCAATCACCCCGGAAGAAGTTGAACAGGCGGATCTGGTGGTGGTGGCTGCCGATATCGAAGTGGATCTGGCGAAATTCGCCGGTAAGCCGATGTATCGCACCACCACTGGTCTGGCGCTGAAGAAAACCGCTCAGGAGCTGGATAAAGCCGTTGTTGAAGCGAAACCGTATCAGCCTGCGGGTAAATCCCAGGCCGCGGCGGAAGGCAAAAAAGAGTCCGCTGGCGCCTATCGCCACCTGCTGACCGGCGTGTCGTACATGCTGCCGATGGTGGTGGCGGGCGGTCTGTGTATCGCGCTCTCCTTCGCTTTTGGTATTAAAGCCTTTGAAGTGAAAGACACCCTGGCCGCCGCGCTGATGCAAATCGGTGGGGGCTCAGCCTTCGCGCTGATGGTGCCGGTACTGGCGGGCTTTATCGCCTTCTCCATCGCTGACCGTCCGGGCCTGACGCCGGGTCTTATCGGCGGTATGCTGGCGGTAAGCACCGGGTCCGGCTTTATCGGCGGTATCATCGCTGGTTTCCTTGCCGGTTACGTGGCGAAAGCGATCAGTACGAAGCTGAAACTGCCGCAAAGTATGGAGGCGCTGAAGCCAATCCTGATCATTCCACTGGTTTCCAGCCTGATCGTAGGTCTGGCGATGATTTACCTGATTGGTAAGCCCGTTGCCGGGATCCTCGAAGCGTTGACCCACTGGCTGCAAACCATGGGCACGGCGAACGCGGTTCTGCTCGGTGCGATCCTCGGCGGTATGATGTGTACCGACATGGGCGGTCCGGTGAACAAAGCGGCCTACGCCTTTGGTGTTGGTCTTCTGAGTACCCAAACCTATGCGCCGATGGCGGCCATTATGGCGGCGGGTATGGTTCCACCGCTGGCGCTGGGTCTGGCGACGCTGGTTGCGCGTAACAAGTTCGACAAAGCGCAGCAGGAAGGCGGTAAGGCCGCACTGGTTCTCGGCCTGTGCTTTATCACCGAAGGCGCGATTCCGTTCGCTGCTCGCGACCCGATGCGCGTCCTGCCCTGCTGTATCGTTGGCGGCGCGGTCACCGGCGCGATGTCCATGGCGGTCGGTGCTAAGCTGATGGCGCCGCACGGCGGTCTGTTCGTCCTGCTGATTCCTGGCGCGATTACGCCGGTACTCGGTTATCTGATGGCGATTGTCGTCGGTACGCTGGTCGCAGGGCTCTCCTACGCGGTGCTGAAACGTCCTGAAGTTCAGGTAGTCGAAAAAGCAGCCTGATCGACCTATTAAATCGTTCTCAAGGGCAGAGTCTTCTCTGCCCTTTTTTTATGCCTCATCTCCTCCCGCTCATCCTGCCGTATGTGCTCTCCTTCGCATTTTTAAACTGTTTAAAAACCATACGGGTCATTTTTTGTGATTTTGTTCATGTTCATATGAAATCCCTCTTGCTGACCTCTTTACTTTAAAAACATCGCGCTTAACATAAACACATGTTCACATTCAAACATATGTTTATTGAGGGGTAATGAATGGGAGTATGCTTATTTATTGATATTCAATAATTCCACTGCCATAGCATTTTTTATGCTGGAGGGTATTTTTATGCCTGAAAATGATTACGTTGTAATTATTGGATCGGCAAATATGGATGTTGCTGGTTATTCCAATGTATCGTTGAACTATGCGGATTCTAACCCCGGGAAAATAAAATATACTCCCGGCGGCGTAGGGCGAAACATTGCGCAAAACATTGCCTTGTTAAATAAAACAGCGTGGCTATTATCGGTTGTCGGTGACGATTTTTATGGCCACTCTCTATTAAAACAAACGGCCCAGTCCGGGGTTCACGTCGATAAATGTCAGGTTATCCAGGGGGAAGGTACTTCAAGCTATTTATCGCTGCTTGATAATACCGGTGAAATGCTGGTGGCGATTAATGATATGAGCATCACTGAACATATTACGCCAGCGTTTTTAAGACAGCATCATGATTTTATCCGCAATGCCGCGGTGATTGTCGTTGATTGCAATATCAGCGAGGCCGCTCTCGCCTGGCTGATGGAAAATAGCGGCGCAACGCCCGTTTTTGTCGATCCGGTTTCAGCCTGGAAGTGCGTGAAAATCAGCCAGCATCTGGGGCGTATTCACACCCTGAAACCGAACCGAATTGAAGCTGAAACGCTGAGCGGCATCGCGCTGTCCGGCACGGATGACGTCGCGCGCGTTGCCGACTGGTTTCATCAGCGTGGCCTGAAGCGCCTGGTGCTGAGCATGGGCGGCGACGGGGTTTACTACAGTGAGAAAGAGGGCGAACGCGGCTGGTCAGCGCCGCTGAAAACTCAGGTCGTTAACGTCACCGGCGCCGGTGACGCCATGATGGCCGGCCTTGCCTGCTGCTGGCTCGACGGCTGTTCATTTTCGCAAGCGGTGAAGTTTGCTCAGGGATGCTCTTCTCTGGCGCTCTCATCGGAATTCACCAATAACCCTGAATTATCTTACGCCAACGTAAAAAAGGTAGTGGAGAAAGAATATGTCTGAATTAAATATTTCCTCTGAATTATTACAGGTTTCTGCGGAAGTTCAGCAGGCGTTGAAAAATAATCAGCCAGTAGTGGCGCTGGAATCGACCATTATTTCTCACGGCATGCCATTTCCGGAAAATGCGCAAACGGCGCTGGAAGTAGAAGAAACCATTCGTCGCCAGGGGGCGGTGCCGGCAACCATTGCGATTATTCATGGCGTCATGAAAGTTGGCTTAAGCCGTGAAGAAATTGAACTGCTGGGTCGCGAAGGGCATAACGTCGCCAAAGTTAGTCGTCGTGATTTACCCTTTGTTGTCGCCGCGGGATTAAATGGCGCGACCACCGTGGCGTCCACCATGATTATTGCCGCAATGGCCGGGATTAAAGTCTTCGCTACCGGCGGTATTGGCGGTGTACATCGCGGAGCCGAGCACACGTTTGATATTTCCGCCGATTTGCAGGAGCTGGCAAATACCAACGTCACCGTCGTCTGCGCCGGTGCAAAATCTATTCTCGATCTCGGTTTAACGACCGAATATTTAGAAACGTTTGGCGTTCCGCTTATTGGTTATCAAACCTCTGCGCTGCCGGCATTCTTCTGCCGAACCAGCCCGTTTGACGTCAGCATTCGCCTCAATAGCGCCAAAGAGATCGCCAAAGCGATGGCGGTGAAATGGCAGTCGGGTCTGAATGGCGGCATGGTGGTGGCGAACCCCATTCCTGAAGCGTTCGCGATGCCGGAAGAGAAAATCAACGCCGCCATCAACCGGGCGGTGAAGGAGGCGGAAGAGCAGGGCGTGGTGGGGAAAGCGAGTACGCCGTTCCTGCTGGCCCGCGTAGCGGAGCTGACCGGCGGAGACAGCCTGAAATCCAATATTCAGCTGGTCTTCAACAACGCCATTCTGGCCTGCGAGATTGCCAAAGAGTATCAGCAGGTAGCCTGACGACAGTTGCGGGCCGTTTGCGGTTGCCCGCCCCGATATCAACGATACCGAAAGCCTGGCCCACGCCGGGTTTTCCACCAGGTAAGGATATCATTATGGACATCATGAGAAGTCTTCTGGGGATGGTGGTGTTGCTGGCCATTGCCTTTGCGCTGTCAGTCAATAAAAAACGCATCAGCGTCAGAACGGTAGGGGCGGCGCTGCTGCTGCAAATCGTCATTGGCGGGGTGATGCTCTACTTTCCGCCGGGCAAGTGGCTGGTCGAGCAGGCCGCGCTTGGGGTACATAAAGTCATGTCCTATAGCGACGCCGGAAGCGCGTTTATTTTTGGTTCACTGGTCGGCCCGAAGATGGACGTGCTGTTTGACGGCGCCGGCTTTATCTTCGCCTTCCGCGTGCTGCCCGCCATCATTTTTGTCACCGCGCTGATAAGCCTGCTTTACTACCTCGGCGTGATGGGGCTGCTGATCCGGATTCTCGGCGGCATCTTCCAGAAGGCGCTGAATATCAGCAAAATTGAGTCTTTTGTCGCCGTGACCACCATTTTTCTTGGGCAAAATGAGATCCCGGCGATCGTCAAACCGTTTATCAACAAGCTCAACCGCAATGAGCTTTTTACCGCGATTTGCAGCGGGATGGCGTCGATCGCCGGGTCGATGATGATCGGCTATGCCGGTATGGGCGTGCCGATTGATTATCTGCTGGCCGCTTCGCTTATGGCTATCCCCGGCGGGATTCTGTTTGCCCGTATGCTGAGTCCGGCAACCGAAGCATCCCAGGTCACTTTCGACAATCTCTCCTTCACCGAGACGCCGCCGAAAAGCGTTATCGAGGCGGCGGCGTCAGGGGCGATGACCGGCCTGAAAATTGCCGCCGGGGTGGCAACGGTAGTGATGGCGTTTGTGGCGATTATTGCTCTGCTGAACGGTATTATCGGCGGCATTGGCGGCTGGTTTGGCTACGGTCACGCCACGCTGGAGGGAATTTTCGGCTTCCTGCTCGCGCCGCTGGCATGGATTATGGGCGTTGACTGGAGCGATGCGACGCTGGCGGGCAGCCTGATTGGCCAAAAGCTGGCGATAAACGAATTCGTCGCCTACCTCAACTTTTCTCCCTATCTGCAAGCCGGCGGCAATCTGGACGTGAAAACCGTTGCGATCATCTCGTTCGCGCTGTGCGGTTTCGCCAACTTTGGCTCGATCGGCGTGGTTGTCGGGGCGTTTTCGGCCATTTCACCGCAGCGCGCGCCGGAGATTGCCCAGCTTGGGCTGCGCGCCCTGGCGGCGGCCACGCTCTCTAACCTGATGAGCGCCACCATTGCCGGGTTCTTTATTGGCCTGGCATAACAGGCTGCGCGCCCCGCGCCTGCGGTGCGCGCGACGCCCCGCCGGGAAGTTAATTGAGCGCGTTATCAACGGACAACGAGGGGTTGTTGATACCGTCGCTGGCGCGGGTGATGGCGGTGCAGGCCATGGCGAAAGCGACGCTTTCTTTAAAGTCGCTACCGTCGAGATAGCTATAAAGTAGCCCTGCCATTAGCGCATCGTCGGCGCCGAAGCTGTCTAACGTCGTATGGTCCGGCAGACTCATCCGGAAGCGTTCACCCCCTGCTTCGCTACAGAAAACAGCGTCGTCTTCCGAGCAAATCACCACCCGCTGAGTTCCCCTTTCGTGCAGCCATGCTAGCGCCCGATCGCGATCCGCGTCGTTTTCGATAGCCTGTCCCCAGAGGATCTGGAGTTCGCGCAGCGTGGGTTTGAGGGTGTGGATCTTCCCCAGCCATGGGCGAATGCGGTGCGCTTTAAACTCGGACACGGTATCAACAAATACCGGAATGCCGTTAGCCAGGGTAAATACCCACTCCAGCGACTGCTCCGTCAAATTACAATCGACCAGAACGACGCCGGCATGCGTCAGCAGATCCCGGTACTGATTCAGCAGCTGGGGCGTGAGCGACTGTAAAATATGCGTATCGTTAATCGCCAGCACCGTCTCTTCCTGCGGGTTAGCGATGGAGAGGTAGGTGGCGGTGTTATGGCCGTGCAGGCGGATACAGCTTTGCACGTTAACGCCCGCCTGGCGGGTTTGCTCCAGCAGCGTTTCGCCGTAAAAGTCGCTGCCGACGGCGGAAATCAAATGCACATCGCGGCCCAGCAGCGCCAGGTTATGCGCGATGTTCCGCGCCACGCCGCCGGCGGAGCACTGGATATTCCCCGGGTTGGAGACCGGTTGAGGATAATGAATATCGGCAATTCCGCGGATATCCATATTCACCGCGCCCAGCGAGACGCAGTACTCCTGCTCGGTAAGGATGTAGCCTTTGCCCTTGATGGCCCCCTTACGCGTGAGGTCCATAATATGCGCGGCCACGCGGGAGCGGCTAATCTGCAGAATATCGGCAATCTCATGCTGCTGAATTAGCGGATTGCGCCGCAAAATTTTGAGGATCTGCTTTTCCCTGTCGTTCATATCAGACCGTGGCCTCTTCCGTTTGCTGCGCCCGCAGCCAGGCGATCTCTTCCGCCCAGATATCAGGATTGATCGTTTCCAGAATCAGCGGGATACCGTCAAAGCGGCGGTCCTGCATAATCCAGCGGAAAGCATCATGGCCAATATTGCCTTCACCCAGGCTGTGGTGACGGTCAACGCGGCTGGCGAACGCGCTTTTCGCATCGTTCAGGTGCATACCGCGCAGATACTGGAAACCCACAATTCGGTCGAAATCAGCGAAGGTTTTTTCGCACTCTTCGGCGCTGCGCAGGTCGTAGCCGGCGGCGAAGGCGTGACAGGTATCAATGCACACGCCGACGCGTGATTTATCTTCCACACCGTCGATGATGGCCGCCAGATGCTCAAACTTAAAGCCCAGGTTACTGCCCTGGCCGGCGGTGTTTTCAATGACCGCCGTGACGCCTTCGGTTTTTGCCAGCGCGATATTGATCGATTCGGCGATACGCGCCAGACATTCGTCTTCCGGGATTTGCTGCAGATGGCTACCCGGATGGAAATTCAGCAGCGTCAGGCCGAGCTGCTGGCAGCGGGAGAGTTCATCAATAAAGGCATCGCGGGATTTTTCCAGCGCGTCCTCAACCGGATGACCGAGGTTTATCAGATAGCTGTCGTGCGGCAGAATTTGCCCCGGGCCGAACTGGTACTTTTCGCAGGCGGCTTTAAATTCAGCAATGGTTTCGTCGCTCAGAGGGGCGGCGCGCCACTGGCGCTGGTTTTTGGTAAAGAGGGCAAATGCGGTCGCGCCGATTTCGGCTGCGCGAATGGCGGCGTTGGCTACACCGCCGGAGGCGCTGACGTGCGCTCCAATATATTTCATAAAAAAACTCCAGTTAAGCCGCTGGGGGGAGGGTAATGATAGCGGCTTAGCCGGAGAGTTACATCATCCTTAATACAACCTGAGTAGCGAGGGGCTTCAGTCCATCAGGCTATGAATGGCCAGGTTAATCGCGCCGCCGCCGACAATCAGCCAGACGAAGAGCATCAGCGCCATCAGCAGCGGTTTGGCGCCGGCTTTTTTCAGCGCGCTGACGTGGGTGGTCAGGCCGAGGGCGGCCATCGCCATCGCCAGCAGTACGGTATCCAGCGTGACCAGCATATCGACAACCGCTTTCGGCAGCAGGTGGAAGGAGTTAAACACCGCCACCAGAATAAACAGGATCGCAAACCACGGAATGGTGATTTTACTTTTCTCACCGCCGTTTGCCGGGGCTAATTGCTTCACGCGCGCGGCGAGGAACAGCAGGAACGGAGCCAGCATCATCACGCGCAGCATTTTTGCAATCACCGCCGCGTTTTCCGCGTCCGGGCCCACCGCGTGGCCTGCCGCGACAACCTGAGCAACCTCATGCATCGTCGAACCCATATAAATGCCGTAGGCTTCCGGCGTGAACCAGTGCGCCAGGAAGGGATAAATCGCCGGGTACAGGAAGATGGCAATGGTACCGAAAATCACCACCGTGGCGACGGCGACCGTGACTTTGCTGGCCTCCGCTTTGACGACCGGTTCCGTCGCCAGTACCGCTGCCGCGCCGCAGATGCTGCTGCCGGCGCCAATCAGCCAGCTGGTATGTTTATCGAGGCCGAAAACCTTTTGCCCAAGAAAACAGGCGATAAAAAAGGTGCTGGAAAGCGTCAGAACGTCAATCACGATACCGCCGACGCCGACGTCGGCAATCTGGGCGAACGTCAGGCGAAAGCCGTATAAGATGATGCCGAGGCGCAGCAGGTGCTGCTTGGCAAAAATCACGCCGCCGTCGCAGGGCTGCCAGATTTTCGGGTAAACCGTGTTACCGATGACCATGCCGAATAAAATGGCCAGCGTGAGGGCGCTGAAGCCCGCGCCGGCGATAGCCGGAAAGCTACCGGCCCACAGCGCTGCGCCGGTGAGCAGGGCGGTGAGCGCCAGTCCAGGTGCAAAGTGCCGCAATGGGCGATGTTTAGTCGGTAAAGTGAGTGCTGTCATAACCTTCTCCTTTGTCTGGGAAAAGCATACGACTCGCTGGTTTAAATATAAAATTGATTATATATTTATAATTAATCGAAATAAGTGGTAAAAACGCGGTTTCGCGGTTTGAGAACGATGGGCCTCAGCCTCACGCCGCGGATCGCGAGTCGTCTATAAAGGCAGGAAAAAATATGCATATCACGCTACGGCAGCTGGAAGTTTTTGCTGAAGTTTTAAAAAGCGGATCGACCACTCAGGCGTCGCAAATGCTGGCGCTTTCCCAGTCGGCGGTTAGCGCGGCGCTGACCGAACTGGAAGGGCAGCTGGGGGTGCAGCTCTTTGACCGCGTAGGGAAAAGGCTGGTGGTCAACGAGCACGGCAGGCTGCTTTATCCGCGGGCGCTGGCGCTGCTGGAGCGGGCGCTGGAGATAGAGCAGCTGTTTCGCGGCGACAACGGCGCGATCCGCGTCTACGCCAGCAGCACCATCGGCAACTATATTCTGCCGGAAATCATTGCGCGCTATCGACGCGATCTGCCGGATTTACCCCTGGAGCTGAGCGTGGGCAATAGCCAGGACGTGATCAATGCGGTGGCCGATCTGCGCGTGGATATCGGGCTGATTGAAGGTCCCTGTCACGCCGCGGATATTATCGCCGAACCCTGGCTGGAAGATGAGCTGGTGGTCTTTGCCGCGCCGGATTCGCCGCTGCTGGCAGGGGAGGTGACGCTGCAACGGCTGGCGGAAGCGCCGTGGATTTTACGCGAGCACGGCTCCGGGACCCGGGAAATCGTCGACTATTTATTACTCTCGCATTTACCGGCGTTTCATCTTGGGATGGAGCTGGGCAACTCGGAAGCCATCAAGCACGCGGTACGCCACGGTCTGGGCATTAGCTGCCTGTCGCGACGCGTGGTGGCGGAGCAGCTTGAAGTCGGATCGCTGGTGGAGCTGACGATTCCGCTGCCGCGCTTAACCCGCACCTTGTGGCGCATTCATCACCGGCAGAAGCATATTTCCAAGGCATTACAGCGGTTTCTGCATTATTGCGACGTGTAAAAGCGGACGCCACGCGCGCTGGCGTTTTCGGGATTTCATGCTTTACTAATAATCCATGCTCGATCATGAAGCTCTCTTATAACTTTGCAATTGTATCGGATGGATCACAGACACTCTGCTACAATCTCGCCTCGTTTTTTGGATGGATAGCATTTTCACATGGTTTCGGATACTAAAACCACAGAAGCGCCCGGTTTACGTCGTGAACTGAAGGCGCGCCACTTGACCATGATCGCGATTGGCGGTTCCATAGGTACAGGTCTTTTTGTTGCCTCTGGCGCAACGATTTCTCAGGCGGGCCCGGGTGGGGCGCTGCTCTCTTATATTCTCATCGGCCTGATGGTTTATTTCCTGATGACCAGCCTCGGCGAGCTGGCGGCGTTTATGCCGGTGTCCGGCTCTTTTGCCACCTACGGGCAGAATTACGTTGAGGAAGGCTTTGGCTTCGCACTGGGCTGGAACTACTGGTACAACTGGGCGGTGACCATCGCCGTTGACCTCGTTGCCGCTCAGCTGGTGATGACCTACTGGTTCCCCGATGCACCCGGCTGGGTCTGGAGCGCGCTGTTCCTCGGCATCATGTTCCTGCTGAACTGGATCTCGGTAAAAGGCTTTGGTGAAGCGGAATACTGGTTCTCGCTGATCAAAGTGGCCACCGTCATCATCTTTATTATTGTCGGCGTGATGATGATCTTTGGCATCTTTAAAGGCGCACAGCCTGCGGGCTGGAGCAACTGGGTTGTCGACGATGCGCCGTTTGCCGGCGGCTTTGCGGCGATGATTGGCGTGGCGATGATTGTCGGCTTCTCGTTCCAGGGAACCGAGCTTATCGGCATCGCGGCCGGCGAGTCGGAAAACCCGGAGAAGAACATTCCGCGCGCCGTGCGGCAGGTGTTCTGGCGTATCCTGCTGTTCTATGTGTTCGCCATCCTGATTATCAGCCTGATTATTCCGTATACCGACCCGAGCCTGCTGCGTAACGACGTGAAAGATATTTCCGTCAGCCCGTTCACGCTGGTCTTCCAGCACGCGGGGCTGCTGTCGGCGGCGGCGATTATGAACGCGGTTATTCTGACGGCGGTACTGTCGGCGGGTAACTCCGGGATGTACGCGTCCACCCGCATGCTCTACACCCTGGCCTGCGATGGCAAAGCGCCGCGTATTTTCTCTAAGCTGTCTAAAGGCGGCGTGCCGCGTAATGCGCTGTATGCCACCACGGTGATTGCAGGGCTGTGCTTCCTGAGCTCGATGTTCGGTAATCAGACCGTTTACCTGTGGCTGCTGAATACCTCCGGCATGACCGGCTTTATCGCCTGGCTGGGGATTGCCATTAGCCACTATCGCTTCCGTCGCGGCTACGTGCTGCAGGGGAACGATCTCAACGATCTGCCGTATCGTTCCGGCTTTTTCCCGTTGGGGCCGATCTTCGCTTTCGTGCTGTGCCTGATCATTACCCTGGGCCAGAATTACGAAGCGTTCCTCAAAGATACCATCGACTGGGGCGGCGTGGCGGCAACCTATATCGGCATTCCGCTGTTCCTGGTGATCTGGTTCGGTTACAAGCTGGCGAAAGGAACGCGTTTTGTGCGCTACAGCGAAATGAAGTTCCCGGAGCGTTTTAAAAGCTAAGGTCAGCTGACGCCGTAAGATAAAACCCTCTCATCGAGAGGGTTTTTTTATGTCTGTGATTCTTACATGTTGATACAGTTATTCATAATTTTATTGATAATTGTAATCATTATCTTTATCATTTCCACCAAATTCAGGATGAAGCCAATCCCCGTATCTTGCAGAGGGTCAGACTGACAAGGGGCGACCAGCCACATCTACTGTAAAAAATTGCGCGCATACGCCGTTAGAGCGCTATGCCGACAGTACCTGTGAGCAGGACCTTTTTTGTTTGTTTTGTTGTACACCTCATGGAGATATGGAATGTTCAGGCTAAACCCTTTTGTCCGGGCCGGATTATGCGCGTCCGTCGTATCCCTGGCGTTTCCGGCGCTCGCCGACGTTAACGAAGAAACGCTGGTCGTCACCGCTGCGGCAACTGAACAGAGCGTCAAAGATGCGCCCGCCAGTATTAGCGTTATCACCCAACAGGATCTGCAGCGTAGACCGGTACAAAACCTGAAGGATGTACTGCGGGAAGTGCCGGGCGTGCAGCTCACCAACGAAGGGGATAATCGCAAAGGGGTGAGCATTCGCGGCCTCAGCAGCGGCTATACGCTGATCCTCGTTGACGGCAAACGCGTTAACTCGCGCAACGCCGTTTTCCGCCACAACGATTTTGACCTCAACTGGATCCCGGTTGATGCCATTGAGCGTATCGAAGTGGTGCGCGGGCCGATGTCTTCCCTCTATGGTTCCGACGCCCTCGGCGGCGTGGTCAATATCATTACCAAAAAAGTCGGTCAGCAGTGGACGGGCACCCTCAGCGCGGATACCACCATTCAGGAACACCGCGATCGCGGCGATACGTACAATGGTCAGTTCTTTACCAGCGGCCCGCTGATTGACGGCGTGCTGGGGATGAAAGCCTACGGCAGCCTGGCAAAGCGTGCCAAGGACGATCAGCAGGCTTCCAGCAACGCAGCTGGCGAAACGCCGCGTATTGAAGGCTTCACCAGCCGCGACGGCAACGTCGAATTCGCCTGGACGCCCACTGATAATCAGGACATCACCGCTGGCTACGGGTTCGATCGCCAGGATCGGGATTCCGACTCTCTTGACCGCAACCGCCTTGAGCGCCAGAACTACTCCCTGAGCCACAACGGCCGCTGGGATGTCGGCAATAGCGAGCTGAAATTCTACGGCGAGAAAGTGGATAATAAAAATCCGGGCCAGGCCGGAACGATCACATCTGAGAGTAACTCGGTGGACGGCAAATACGTTCTGCCGCTGGGCATGATCAACCAGCTGCTGACCTTCGGTGGCGAATGGCGTCACGATAAGCTGAAAGATCCGGTCAACCTGAGCAGCGGCGGTAAATCTACTTCCGCCAGCCAGTACGCGCTGTTCCTCGAAGATGAATGGCGGATAATCGAACCTCTGGCCTTAACCACCGGCATCCGTATGGACGATCACCAGACCTATGGCGATCACTGGAGCCCGCGTGCTTATCTGGTGTATAACGCCACCGATACCGTGACCGTGAAGGGCGGCTGGGCGACGGCATTTAAAGCGCCATCCCTGCTGCAGCTGAACCCGGACTGGACCACCAACTCCTGCCGCGGCTCGTGCAGCATTATCGGTAACCCGGATCTGAAACCGGAAACCAGCGAAAGCTTCGAACTGGGTCTTTACTATCGCGGCGAAGAGGGCTGGCTTGAAGGCGTGGAAGGAAGCGTCACCACCTTCCAGAATAACGTTGACGATATGATCGATATCCTGCGTACTTCCAGCGCCAGCGAAGCGCCGGGCTACCCGAATTTTGTCGGCTGGAAAACGGTGAACGGTAAGCGCGTGCCGGTATTCCGCTACTTCAACGTCAATAAGGCGCGTATCAAAGGGGTAGAAACTGAATTGAAGGTGCCGTTCGGCGACGAATGGAAGCTGACGGTAAACTACACCTACAACGATGGTCGCGACCTGAGTAACGGCGGCGATAAACCGCTGCAAACGCTGCCGTTCCATACCGCTAACGGTACCCTCGACTGGAAACCGCTGGACGACTGGTCCTTCTACGTCACCGCCAACTATACCGGCGAACAGCGTTCGGTCAGCGCGACGGGCAAAACGCCCGGCGGCTACACCATGTTTGATATCGGCGCGGCCTGGAACGTCACCAAAAACGTCAAGCTGCGCTCCGGGGTACTCAACGTGGGCGATAAGGATCTGAGCCGCGACGACTATAGCTATACGGAAGAAGGGCGCCGCTACTTTATGGCCGTCGATTACCGCTTCTGACCGGGCGATAAAAGAGGGCTGGCAGATTTCCCTGCCAGCCCTCGCTAAAGGCGCTCAGGGTGAAGCCAGACGGAAAAGCGGTGGGCGAACCCACCGCTCCAGGTGGCTACTTACCGGATTCGTAAGCCATAAAAGCAGCTACCTCCCTGTTCGTATCGCGGTAGCGAATTTCGCAAAGCGATTTTCTTACCATCAGGGTGAACGCTAATAGCGTGATACACACGATGAGCAGACACCAGATCGGGACGTTGGGCGGTACCTTCATGGTTTGTTCTCCTTGCCTTACGGCGGGTAAGAGACTAACCTGATGTTGTCTAGGCATCGGGACAGCCTCGTGGGTGATTACATTACCTTCGGGGCTTTCTTCTTTCTGCCTCAGCACAACGGTAAAACTCAATCCTGCTCTGAGGCGAAAGCCTCAAGCGCCGCCAAAAATCATACCCCCGACGACGGAAAATACACTATCTCTCTGTATATATTAGTTTTTATGACTATTGGATGATGAGGCATTTTGCGTATCAATGCGCCGGGAAGGTGCTTCACGACGCATTGAAAGGATCAGGAGAAGAGGTGCCGGGCATGGAAGCGCAGGTGGTCCTCAATAAATGAGGCGATAAAGTAGTAGCTGTGATCGTACCCGGGCTGAATACGCAGGGTTAACGGCCAGCTTTTCTGACGCGCGGTTTCCGCCAGCACCGCCGGCTGCAGCTGTTCGGCGAGGAATGTATCGCTATCGCCCTGGTCAATCAGGGTTGGAATCGCATCTGACTCGCTGCTGGCCTGCATTAACGCGCAGCTGTCCCAGGCCTGCCAGGCCGCTTCATCCGCTCCCAGATAGGCGGTAAACGCTTTTTTGCCCCAGGGAACCTGGGTCGGGTTAACGATAGGCGCGAACGCGGAAACGCTGACGAAGCGGCCCGGATTCTTCAGCGCCATCACCAGCGCGCCGTGGCCGCCCATGGAATGCCCGCTGATGGCGCAGCGGCCGCTGAGATTAAACTCGCGGGCAATCAGCTGCGGCAGCTCGTCGCGAAGGTAATCGTACATGCGGAAATGCGCGGACCAGGGCGCCTGGGTGGCATTGAGATAAAAGCCAGCGCCTTTCCCCAGATCGTAAGCGCTATCGTCGGCAACGTTATCACCGCGCGGACTGGTGTCCGGCATCACCAGCGCAATGCCCAGTTCGGCGGCGACGCGCTGAGCGCCCGCTTTGGTGGTGAAGTTTTCATCGTTGCAGGTCAGGCCGGAGAGCCAGTAGAGAACCGGCGGCGGCGCGTCAGCGGCGGCGGGAGGTAAAAAGATGCTGAAGGTCATTGCGCAGTTCAGCGTTGCGGAGTCGTGCCGCCAGCGTTGCTGCCGACCTTCAAAACAGCGGTGCTCTTCGAGCAGTTCCATGCAGGGCTCCTTAAGTGTCTCAGGCGTAATTTTCCATAATACAGATATTTCATGCCCTCGTGAGTAACTTTCACTTCCTCCTTTTCGGAACGTATTGCATCATTAATGCAACTTTTAACCAACATGCTGACCTTGCCGCAGCGGCAGGCGTCGCGCTATGGGTCGGCGATTGGCTTGGTTGCGGCAAGGTGAGCAGGGCGTTGCGTGACGCATCGTAGTGCGCTGGTCTGGCGGCGTGGAACGAGAGGTGACGCCAATTTCAACAATTATCGATGCGGCTACTGGATTCTGTGCGTCACCTCACGCACAATGAATACAAACTTTGCCCTCAGAAGAGCAAAGAGCGCCACACCTGCAGGAGAACAAAAATGTCATCACTGAGTAAAGAAGCCATACTCGTTCATGAAGCGCTGGTCGCTCGTGGGCTGGAGACGCCGCTGCGTCCGCCAGTACAAGAAATTGATAATGAAACTCGCAAGCGTCTGATCGCCGGACACATGACCGAGATTATGCAGCTGTTAAACCTTGATCTAAGTGATGACAGCCTGATGGAGACCCCGCATCGCATCGCCAAAATGTACGTCGATGAGATCTTCTCCGGACTGGACTACGCCCGGTTCCCCAAAATCACCGTCATCGAAAATAAGATGCAGGTTGATGAAATGGTGACCGTGCGCGATATCACCCTGACCAGCACCTGTGAACACCATTTTGTGACCATTGACGGCAAAGCCACGGTGGCCTATATCCCGAAAGATTCGGTGATTGGCCTGTCGAAAATTAACCGTATCGTGCAGTTCTTCTCCCAGCGTCCGCAGGTGCAGGAGCGGCTGACGCAGCAGATCCTTACCGCGCTGCAAACGCTGCTGGGGACCAGCAACGTCGCGGTTTCCATCGATGCGGTGCACTACTGCGTGAAAGCGCGCGGCATTCGCGATGCCACCAGCGCCACCACCACCACGTCGCTGGGCGGCCTGTTTAAATCCAGCCAGAATACCCGCCAGGAGTTCCTGCGCGCCGTACGTCACCACAACTAAAACGGAGCAGGGTACATGGAGAGAAATGTCACGCTGGACTTTGTCCGCGGCGTCGCCATCCTCGGTATCCTGCTACTGAATATCAGCGCCTTCGGTTTACCGAAGGCTGCTTACCTCAACCCGGCGTGGTCCGGGAACATTTCCGCCAGCGACGTCTGGACCTGGGCGATTCTCGATCTGCTGGCGCAGGTCAAATTCCTGACCCTATTCGCCCTGCTGTTTGGCGCCGGACTTCAGCTTCTGCTGCCGCGCGGCAAGCGCTGGATCCAGTCGCGCCTGACGCTGCTGGCGCTGCTTGGCTTTATTCACGGACTGTTTTTCTGGGACGGCGATATTCTGCTGGCCTATGCGCTGGTCGGGCTGGTGGGCTGGCGAATGGTGCGCGACGCGCACGATGTCAAATCGCTGTTTAATACCGGCGTGGTGCTGTACGTTATCGGCGTGGCGGTACTGCTGTTGCTGGGATTGATTTCCGGCAATACGCCCAATCGTTCGTGGCTGCCGGACGCGGCAAATTTGCAGTACGAGCAGTACTGGAAGCTAAAAGGCGGCTTTGAAGCGGTGAGCAATCGTGCGGATATGCTGTCGGATAACCTGCTGGCGCTGGGCGCGCAGTACGGCTGGCAGCTGGCCGGTATGATGCTGATGGGCGCCGCGCTGATGCGCAGCGGCTGGCTCAAAGGTCAGTTCAGCCTTCGCCACTATCGGCGTACCGGCGGGCTGCTGATTGCGGCCGGAATGGCGGTCAACTTGCCCTCGATTATTGCCCAGTGGCATCTTGGCTGGGACTACCGCTGGTGCGCATTTTTGCTACAGGCGCCGCGGGAGCTGGGCGCGCCGCTGCAAACCATCGGCTACGCGGCGCTGGCCTGGGGCTTCTGGCCGCAGCTGTGTCAGAGTCGTCTGGTGGGGGCGATTGCCTGCGTCGGGCGCATGGCGCTAACCAACTATCTGCTGCAGACCCTGATTTGCACTACCCTGTTCTACCGCTTCGGCCTGTTTATGAAGTATGACCGCTTACAGCTGTTAGCCTTCGTACCGGCCGTATGGGCGGTTAATCTTCTCTTCTCGTGGTTTTGGCTACGTCATTTCCGTCAAGGGCCCGTTGAGTGGCTATGGCGTCAATTCACCCTGCGTGCGTCGGGGACATCATTAAAAGATACATCCAGATAACGATCTGGATCACAATCATTAACAAAATGGATGTAACCGTTTCCATCCCTGTGACCTCACTCACGTAGCGTACGGCACGTCGCTGCCAGAATAGCCTCCTTGCTGAACACAGGAGGTGAGTGTGACGTACTGCAATGCTCTACAGGTCGGTGAGTATGATCACCATTCGTGATGTCGCCCGCCAGGCGGGTGTTTCCGTCGCGACGGTTTCGCGCGTGCTGAATAACAGCGCGCTGGTGAGCCCGGATACGCGAGAAGCGGTAATGAAGGCGGTAACGCTGTTGGGCTATCGGCCAAACGCCAACGCGCAGGCGCTGGCGACGCAGGTCAGCGATACCATCGGCGTGGTCGTGATGGACGTGTCGGACGCCTTTTTTGGCGCGCTGGTCAAAGCGGTTGATACCGTCGCCCAGCAGCATCAGAAATATGTGCTAATCGGCAACAGCTATCATGAAGCGGAAAAAGAGCGTAACGCCATTGAGGTGCTGATTCGCCAGCGCTGTTCAGCGCTGATCGTCCACTCTAAAGCGCTGAGCGACGCGGAGCTGGGGGATTTTATGGAGCATATGCCGGGAATGGTGCTGATTAACCGCATCGTGCCGGGATACGCCCACCGCTGCGTTGGGCTGGATAACGTCAGCGGCGCGCTGATGGCGACCCGCATGCTGCTCAATCATGGTCACCAGCGCATCGGCTACCTCTCTTCCAATCACGGCATTGAAGATGATGATTTACGGCGAGAAGGGTGGTTAAGGGCGTTACATGAACACGGCATTGTCGCTCCCGAAAGCTGGGTGGGATCCGGGTCGCCGGATATGCAGGGCGGTGAGGCGGCGATGGTCGAACTGCTGGGGCGCAACCTTGGTCTGAGCGCGGTTTTCGCCTACAACGACAGTATGGCGGCCGGCGCGCTCACGACGCTTAAAGATAACGGCATTGCCGTACCGCAGCATCTTTCGCTGATCGGTTTTGATGATATCCCCATTTCCCGTTACACCGACCCGCAGCTGACAACGGTCCGTTATCCGATTATGTCGATGGCGAAACTGGCGACAGAGCTGGCGCTACAGGGCGCGGCGGGAAAGCTGGATCGTGACGCCAGCCACTGCTTTATGCCGACGCTGGTGCGCCGACATTCGGTGGCGCAGAGGCAAATTGTGGGGCCGATCACTAACTAATTATCTGCCTGATGTAACCGCTTTCAATATGTGAGTGATTTCACAGTTTGTTAACATTAAGCTGACTATGATTGCTGCGTTTACAAGTCTGAACATACTATGTCACGGTGATTAATCACTTTTACAGCAGTAATCGGCGGTTAAACGATTAATAAAGCCGTTTTTCAGGAGCGTTACCCTACACGGAAGACAGAATTACAGTCGTGAATGTCGCTGTGCAGTAACATAAATGTAACGCTCGCCAGCCATTTTCACACCAAAGACCCTGCATAATAAAACCGGAGATTCCATGAATAAGAAGGTGTTAACCCTGTCTGCTGTAATGGCTAGCATGTTATTTGGCGCCGCGGCTCACGCAGCAGATACCCGTATCGGCGTGACGATTTATAAATACGACGACAACTTTATGTCGGTGGTGCGTAAGGCAATTGAAAAAGATGGCAAATCAGCGCCGGATGTTCAGCTGCTGATGAATGACTCGCAAAACGACCAGTCCAAGCAGAACGATCAGATTGACGTCCTGCTGGCAAAAGGGGTAAAGGCGCTGGCGATTAACCTGGTTGACCCGGCGGCGGCGGGGACGGTCATCGATAAAGCGCGTGGCCAGAACGTGCCGGTGGTGTTCTTTAACAAAGAACCTTCCCGCAAGGCGCTGGATAGCTACGATAAAGCGTACTACGTCGGTACCGACTCAAAAGAGTCCGGCGTGATTCAGGGTGACCTGATTGCCAAGCACTGGAAAGCGAACCCGAACTGGGATCTGAATAAAGACGGCCAGATTCAGTTTGTCCTGCTGAAGGGCGAGCCGGGCCATCCGGATGCGGAAGCGCGTACCACCTACGTTATTAAAGAGCTGAACGATAAAGGCTTCAAAACTCAGCAGCTGGCGTTAGATACCGCCATGTGGGATACCGCTCAGGCGAAAGATAAGATGGATGCCTGGCTGTCTGGCCCGAATGCCAACAAAATTGAAGTCGTCATCGCTAACAATGATGCGATGGCCATGGGCGCGGTAGAAGCGCTGAAAGCGCACAATAAGAGCAGCATTCCGGTATTCGGCGTCGATGCGCTGCCTGAAGCGCTGGCGCTGGTGAAATCCGGCGCCATGGCGGGTACCGTACTGAACGATGCCAACAATCAGGCGAAAGCCACCTTCGATCTGGCGAAAAACCTGGCCGATGGTAAAGAACCGGCTGCCGGTACTCAATGGAAAATTGATAATAAGATTGTCCGCGTACCGTACGTTGGCGTTGATAAAGATAATCTGAGCGAATTTATCGGTAAGTAATCGCTTAATAAGCTGCGGGCGTACGCGCTTGTACGCCCGATTATTCCTGATACAGAACCCGTCCCGGCTCGTCGTTAATGCGTCGGCTGGGGTATGCACGCACGCAGCCAGGTATAACTATGGTCAGCAATAATAGCGAACGGTCAGGCGAATATTTGTTGGAAATGAGCAACATCAACAAATCGTTTCCTGGCGTCAAGGCTCTCGATAATGTGAACCTCAAGGTTCGTCCCCACTCTATTCACGCGTTAATGGGGGAGAACGGCGCGGGCAAATCTACATTATTAAAATGCCTATTTGGAATCTATCAAAAAGATTCCGGCAGTATTCTTTTTCAGGGACAAGAGATCGATTTCCATTCGGCAAAAGAAGCCCTGGAAAACGGTATTTCAATGGTTCATCAGGAATTAAACCTGGTATTGCAACGTTCGGTAATGGACAACATGTGGCTGGGGCGTTATCCCACCAAAGGCATGTTTGTCGATCAGGACAAAATGTATCGTGATACCAAAGCGATTTTCGATGAGCTGGATATTGATATCGACCCGCGCGCTCGCGTCGGAACGCTATCGGTATCGCAAATGCAGATGATTGAAATTGCGAAGGCATTTTCCTATAACGCCAAAATTGTGATTATGGATGAGCCGACTTCTTCGTTAACCGAAAAAGAGGTCAACCATCTGTTTAAAATTATCCGCAAGCTGAAAGAGCGCGGCTGCGGCATAGTCTATATTTCCCACAAAATGGAAGAGATCTTCCAGCTGTGCGATGAAATTACCATCCTGCGCGACGGCCAGTGGATTGCCACCCAGCCGCTGGAAGGGCTGGATATGGATAAGATCATCGCGATGATGGTGGGCCGCTCCCTCAATCAGCGCTTCCCGAACAAGGAGAATAAGCCGGGTGAGGTAATTCTTGAGGTGCGCAATTTAACCTCACTGCGCCAGCCATCGATTCGCGATGTCTCTTTCGATCTGCACAAAGGCGAAATCCTGGGGATTGCCGGACTGGTTGGCGCGAAACGTACCGATATCGTCGAGACGTTATTTGGTATTCGCGAGAAGGCCAGCGGGACGATCAAGCTGCACGGTAAGAAGATTAATAACCATAATGCCAATGAAGCCATCAACCATGGCTTTGCGCTGGTGACCGAAGAGCGCCGTTCGACGGGAATTTATGCCTACCTGGATATCGGTTTTAACTCGCTGATCTCCAATATTAAGAAATACAAGAATAAGGTCGGATTGCTGGATAATTCACGCATGAAAAGCGATACCCAATGGGTGATTGATTCGATGCGCGTGAAAACTCCGGGGCAGCACACGCAAATTGGTTCGTTGTCCGGTGGTAACCAACAAAAAGTGATTATCGGTCGCTGGCTATTGACCCAGCCGGAAATTCTGATGCTCGATGAACCCACGCGCGGCATTGACGTTGGGGCGAAGTTCGAAATTTACCAGCTGATCGCCGAGCTGGCAAAAAAAGACAAAGGAATCATTATTATTTCCTCCGAGATGCCGGAGCTGCTGGGTATTACTGACCGTATTCTGGTAATGAGCAATGGTCTTGTTGCCGGAATTGTTGAGACTAAAACCACCACGCAAAACGAAATTCTCCGTCTTGCGTCGTTGCACCTTTAAGATCAGGGGCTCCTCATGAGTGCGTTAAATAAAAAGAGTTTTCTCACCTATTTGAAAGAAGGTGGGATTTACGTGGTTCTTTTAGTATTGCTGGCCATTATTATTTTCCAGGATCCGACTTTCTTAAGTTTGCTGAACTTAAGTAATATTCTGACCCAGTCTTCGGTGCGTATTATTATCGCTCTCGGCGTGGCCGGACTTATTGTCACCCAGGGAACCGACCTTTCAGCCGGACGCCAGGTCGGCCTGGCGGCGGTTATCGCCGCCACGATGCTGCAGGCGGTGGACAATGCCAATAAGGTGTTCCCGGAGATGGCCACGATGCCGATCCCGCTGGTTATCCTGCTGGTGTGTGCGATCGGCGCGGTCATTGGTCTTATCAACGGTATTATCATCGCTTACCTGAACGTGACGCCGTTTATCACCACCCTCGGCACGATGATCATCGTTTACGGTATCAACTCCCTGTATTACGACTTTGTTGGCGCGTCGCCGATTTCCGGCTTCGATAGCCACTTCTCGCAGTTTGCCCAGGGGTTTATCGCGCTGGGCTCATTCCGCCTGTCGTATATCACCTTCTATGCGCTGATTGCCGTGTTCTTCGTATGGATCCTGTGGAACAAGACCCGCTTTGGTAAAAACATTTTTGCTATCGGCGGTAACCCGGAAGCGGCGAAGGTCTCCGGCGTCAACGTCGCCCTGAACCTGCTGATGATTTATGCGCTCTCCGGCGTGTTCTACGCGTTCGGCGGGCTGCTGGAAGCCGGACGTATCGGTTCGGCGACCAACAACCTTGGCTTTATGTATGAACTGGATGCGATTGCCGCCTGCGTGGTCGGCGGCGTATCGTTCAGCGGCGGCGTCGGTACCGTATTTGGCGTGGTGACCGGGGTGATAATCTTCACCGTCATCAACTACGGTCTGACCTATATCGGCGTGAACCCGTACTGGCAGTACATCATCAAAGGGGCGATTATCATCTTCGCCGTGGCGCTGGATTCGCTTAAGTATGCGCGGAAGAAGTAACGATTAGTGAATGAAGGCAGGCGTCAGTTCAGGCGTCTGCCTTTTGCATTTTCTGGATGATAATTTGCCGCCTTCCTGCCACTCGAATTATTCAGGGTATCTATCCTCAGTATCCCGATACTCACTCGCGTAATCAGAAAAGTATTCCCGCTCGATAAGACGCCAGTTATCACGCTCACTTTATGGAGGCTTTACTTCTCTTTTTTCTGCAGCTCCAGCAGCTGCTGCGGCGTGACCGCCGGATAGGACTGTGCGCCGTCGGGAACTTCCTGCAGCGCGGGAATCGGGATCAGCGGGCCTAAAAAGCGCGGTTCGCGTTTAAAAATATAGAGATCCGCCAGCGCGCCGAAGCGGGCGCCGAACTCGCGCAGGCGAACGCTCCACATATCCTTCGGCGACGGCACCGCGTAGCACTGCGCCTGAATCCCCATATGCAGGGCAATAAACAGCGCGCGCTCGCAGTGGAAGCGTTGGGTAATAATAATAAAGTCGTTAGTATCGAAGACTTTACGGGTGCGGACAATCGAATCGAGCGTACGGAAACCCGCATAGTCCAGCACAATATCCGCCGGATCGACGCCGGCTTTAATCAAATCGCGGCGCATGGTCATCGGCTCGTTATAGCTTTGCAGCGCGTTATCGCCGCTGAGCAGCAGATAGTTCACCTTGCCGCTGTTGTAGGCGTTCAGCGCACCCTGAATCCGGTAACGATAATATTGGTTGATAACCCCGGTACGGTAGTACTTGGCGGTACCGAGCACGACGCCGACCTGGCGGTAGGGCAGGTCCTGTAGCTCATCGTAAATATAGGGAGAGGTTTTCCAGCTCATCCAGCGGTCGAGTCCCAACACGGTTAACAGCAGCAAGCCGAACAGGACTAACAGGCTGTATAACACACGCTTTAACATGGACCTGGCTCAATAGTGGACGAAGGAAGCTTCAGGCTACTTTACCCGTCGGGCAAGCGCAAGAAACCGTCGTTTAATTGCGGGGATTTTCAACAGCGCGGGCCGTTTGGCCCGCAGAATGTGACTAACCTAACAGTACGCGATCGATATTATGGCAGCCCAGCGCCTTCAGCGTCGCCGCGGTGGCGTCCCACTGGATAAGCGCCGCATCGGCCTTCTCGGCCAGGATCGCGCGCTGGATATCCGGGTAATCGTATCCGTTGAGGCTCAGCAGATTCAGCGCACCCTGCAGCGGGGGCAGCGTCGGGTTAAAGGCGGCGTTTTCGGCATAGCTACCGGTGAAAAGAGTACCGTCTTTCAGCTCCAGCGCAACGCCGGATGGTGAGTTGCTGTAAGGCATATGGCAACGGTTGGCCGCCTGAATCGCCGCCTGAGCCAGCGCGTCGCCGCTGAGCGGGAAGCCGTGGTCCTGCTCATCCATCAGCAGGGTTTTTATGTCCAGATCTTTCGGGCCGAAAGCGTCCGGCAAATAGTACTGCAGCGAATGCGCTTCGCGCCCGGGAAGGTGGATGCGCAGCGACAGGCCGCTGTTCAGTTCGTTCATAAACTGACGACAGTGGCCGCAGGGGGTGTAGTTCACGGTAATCGCCCGCAGGGATTTTTCGCCGCGCAGCCAGGCGTGGCTGATGGCGCTTTGTTCGGCGTGCACGGTTTGCTGCATGGTGGCGCCGAGAAATTCCATATTGCCGCCGAAGTACCAGGTACCGCTGATGCCGCGGGCAATCGCGCCGACGTTAAAATGCGACAGATCGGCCCGCGCGCAGGCCGCCGCCAGCGGCAATAAAGCAAAGGCCAGCGCGTCTTCATCCAGCCCCGTCGCGCTTTGCAGCGCTGCCACCTGGTCTGCATTCAGCAGGGCCGGGAAATGCGGGTCGGCCAGCATCGGGGCGATGGCCGCTTGCAGGTCCGCCGCCAGTTGGGGAAGAACAGCTTGAAAACGTGGGTGCATGGCGTTGCCTCATAACAATGTAATGGAAATCTAGTGTACGGGTGGTTACAACCTGTATATGTGATAAACATCTCATTGTCATTGCAACTAATCTGTGTTGCATTTAAAAATGTGATTCAAATCACATTTAACCAACCACTGCTAAAATGAGCGGAAACAAAAACGGCGCGACCAGCGAGGTAATAATCCCGCAAAGCACCAGCGCCAGCGAGCTGAACGCCCCTTCCTGATAGTCGAGCTCAGCGCAGCGGGCGGTCCCCAGGGCGTGGGATGCGGTACCCATCGACAGCCCGCGCGAGGCCTTGGTGCGGATGCGCATCACATTCAGCAGGGTGTGGCCAAAGACCGCGCCGAGAATGCCGACGAAAATAACGCAGACCGCGCTGATCGCCGGGATCCCGCCAATGCTGCTGCTCACCGCCATGGCAATCGGCGTCGTCACCGATTTCGGCAAAATAGAGGCGGCAATCTGCGGGGTTGCGCCCATCATCAGGGCAACGGTAGTGCCGGTGACCATCGCCACCACGCTGCCGATAAAGCAGATGGTGATGATTGACTTCCAGCGGGCGCGGATTTGGTGCAGCTGCTCATACAAAGGAAAGGCCAACGCCACCACCGCCGGCTGCAGCAGGTCGTTAAGAATTTTGCTGCCCTGGAAATAGCGCTCGTAGGAGATGCCGGTAATCAGCAGAAAAGGTATCAGCACCACCATCGCGACCAGCAGCGGGTTGAGAAGCGGAAATTTAAACCGCGCCGCCAGCCTGCGGGCAAGGAAAAAGACGGCCAGGGTTAACGGCAGTGACCACCAGATTTCATGGATCATTTTTCACTTCCTTTTTGCCCAACCACTTTGCGCTCACCGTGAACCAGGTGTGAACTCCAGCTGACCACTAAAAAGACCACCAGCGTGCTTATCGCGCAGGAGACCACCACCGGGCCAAACTGCGCGCGCAGTAAATCCCAGTACTGCATGACGCCGACGCCAATAGGTACAAACAGCAGCGCCATATAGCGAATCAGGATGTTGCAGCCGGGGTTGACCCACTGTGCAGGCAAGATTTGCAGCGCCAGCAGAAAAAACAGAATCAACATGCCAATAATGCTGCCGGGAATCGCGATTGGCAGGAGCGAAGAGAGAAAAATGCCCGCATACAGGCAGGCGTAGATGAGCACGAAAGCGCGCAGATACTGCCAGATAATAATCAGTGATTTACTCATGGTAATAACCCTTGATGAACCGCATTCATCATACAATTAAAGCCAAAAATGTGCTACCGATCACATCATGAATTCTGCGCATACCTGCGATAGAGACCGTGAACACCGGACCGGGCGACGGTCAGAGTGAAGATTGCAGGGACAGGCAATGGAGAAATCGGCTCAGCGCCAGCGACGGCGCTTCACTTTTTCGCCAGAACACCCCAACGCTACCTTTTTGTTCAATGCGCGGCAAATTAAGAATCGCCAGCTGGCGCTGGGCCGCGTAGCGCTGCGCCAGGCGCAATGAGAGAATCGAGACCATATCGCTGCTCTGCAGCAGATTGCTGGTGACGTTCATCGAGGCGGACTCAATGGTGTTTTCCGGCAGCATCACGCCGTTATCCACCAGCGCGTTGTCGATGCTCAGGCGAATTGGCGTGCCGGTGGGCCAGACGATCCAGCGCCACGGAGAGAGGTCGGCCCAGCTTAATCGCGATTTCTGGGCCAGCGGGTGATCGGGGCGGGCGACAAAACAGACCGGTTCGGTGTAGAGCACCCGGTAGCTCAGCGGCAGCTCCAGCGCCCGCCCGCCGACGCGCCCGACGACGACATCCACCACGCCGGCGAGCAGGTCGTTAAGCAGCGGCGTCATCACTTTCTCTTCGATATTCAGGTGCAGAGTCGGCATCTCTTTCAGCAGTTCGAGGATCGCTTGTGAGACGCAGTCGGTCGCCACCGGTGAACAGCCGATCATCAGGCTGCCCACCTGCCCGCCCTGTTTAAAACGCTCGATTTCATACTGCGAACGCGACATATCGTTAATCAGCCGCTGGGCGTGCTGAAGCAGCAGCTTTCCGCCTTCGGTCGGGCGCAGACCTTTGCTGTGGCGTTCGAACAAAACCATGCCGACTTCGTCTTCAAACTGGCTGAGCCATTTGGAGAGCGCGGGCTGAGTAATGTTCATCATTTTCGCCACCTGCGTGAGATTGCCTTGCTCCCCCAGCGCCACCAGCATCTGTAAATGGTGCAGCTTCAGTTTCTGCGTCCAGTCTGCCATCAGCGATAACCTCCAGGTTATGTCTATGCCCGAAATACCATTGTACATTTCATTGCCACAGTTACAAACTCGCAACATAAAAGAAATAAATACAACATCTACCCCTACCTGCTCTGAGGCATAATCATGACTCAACGACTTGAACTACAAAAACTACTCAACGCTGCGCCGGTCGGCGCCCGACAGTGGCGCGTGATTATCTGCTGTTTCCTGGTGGTGATGCTTGATGGCTTCGATACCGCCGCGATTGGTTTTATTGCGCCGGATATCCGCAGCCACTGGCAATTAACCGCCGGTGACCTCGCGCCGCTATTTGGCGCAGGCTTGCTGGGCCTGACCGCCGGGGCGCTGCTCTGCGGTCCGCTCTCCGACCGCTTTGGCCGCAAACGGGTGATTGAGTTCTGCGTCGCGCTGTTCGGCCTGTTCAGCCTGCTTTCCGCGTTTGCCCCCGATCTACAGATGCTGGTGTTCCTGCGTTTTCTGACCGGTCTCGGCCTCGGTGGCGCGATGCCTAATACCATTACCATGACCTCGGAATATCTGCCCGCCCGGCGGCGCGGGGCGCTGGTGACCCTGATGTTTTGTGGATTCACCCTCGGCTCGGCCTTCGGCGGCGTGGTCAGCGCGCAGCTGGTCCCGCTGATTGGCTGGCACGGTATTCTGGTGCTGGGCGGCGTTTTGCCGCTGCTGCTGGCGGTGGCGCTGATACCGCTGCTTCCCGAATCTCCGCGCTGGCAGATCCGTCGCCAGCTCCCGCAGGCGGTGATTGCCAAAAACGTTAGTGCCATAACCGGCGAACGCTATACCGATACCCATTTCTGGCTTGATGAGCCTGCCGCAGGGGCGAAGGGCAGCATCAGCCAGCTGTTCGCCGGGCGCCAGCTGGCCATCACCTTAATGCTATGGGTGGTGTTCTTTATGAGCCTGCTGATTATCTATCTGCTCTCCAGCTGGATGCCCACGCTGCTTAACCATCGGGGGATTGATTTACAGCACGCTTCGTGGGTCACCGCCGCCTTCCAGATTGGCGGTACCTTCGGCGCCTTGCTGCTCGGCGTGCTGATGGATCGCTACAACCCGTATCGGGTGCTGGCGCTGAGCTACGGCCTGGGGGCGGTCTGTATCGTCATGATTGGCCTGAGCGAGAACGGCCTGTGGCTGATGGCGCTGGCGATTTTCGGCACCGGGATTGGCATCAGCGGCTCGCAGGTAGGGCTGAATGCGCTAACCGCTACGCTGTATCCCACCCAAAGCCGCGCGACCGGGGTGAGCTGGTCAAACGCGGTCGGCCGCTGCGGCGCCATCGTCGGCTCGCTCTCCGGCGGCGTGATGATGGCGATGAATTTCTCTTTTGACACCCTGTTTTTTGTTATCGCAGTACCGGCCGTCGTTAGCGCCGTGATGCTTGTCCTGCTGACGCTTGCCGTCCGCAACCCAACATCTGTACCTGCCGCGTTGCCTTCTGCTGGCATCGTGAATAAATAAGGAGAACGCTCATGACTCAATCTTCAATGGAAATCAATAAAGACCGTCAGCAGTACTATCAGCATATTTCCGGACAAAACCTGACGCCGCTTTGGGAATCCCTGCACCACCTGGTGCCGAAAACGCCGAATGCCACCTGCGCCCCGGCCTACTGGAATTATCAGGAGATTCGCCCGCTGCTGATGAAAAGCGGCGAGCTGATTGGCGCGAAAGAGGCGATACGCCGCGTGCTGGTGCTGGAGAACCCGGCGCTGCGCGGACAGTCATCGATTACCTCCTCGCTGTACGCCGGATTACAGCTGATTATGCCCGGCGAAGTGGCGCCGAGCCACCGTCATAACCAGTCGGCGCTGCGCTTTGTGGTTGAAGGTGAAGGGGCATTTACCGCCGTCGATGGCGAACGCACCGCCATGCGCGCCGGCGACTTTATTCTGACGCCGCAGTGGCGCTGGCACGATCACGGCAATCCCGGCAATGAGCCGGTGGTCTGGCTCGACGGCCTCGACCTGCCGCTGGTGAACTATCTGGGCTGCGGCTTCGCTGAGGATTACCCGGAAGATCAGCAGCCGGTGACCCGCAAAGAGGGAGACTACCTGCCGCGCTACGCCGCCAATATGCTGCCGCTGCGCCATCAGGTCGGTAACTCTTCGCCCATCTTTAACTATCGCTACGACCGCAGCCGCGAAGCGCTGCACGACCTGACGCGTATGGGCGATGCCGATGAGTGGGACGGCTATAAAATGCGCTACGTTAACCCGGTTACCGGCGGCTACCCGATGCCGTCGATGGGCGCCTTCCTGCAGCTGTTACCGAAAGGGTTTACCTCACGCGCGGCGAAAACCACCGACAGCACTATCTATCACGTGGTGGAAGGTAGCGGCCAGGTCACCATTGGCGAACAGACCTTCGCCTTCCTGGCAAAAGATATCTTCGTGGTGCCGACCTGGCACGCCGTCTCTTTTAACTCTGCCGAAGATACCGTGTTATTCAGCTTTTCGGACCGTCCCGTGCAGGAAGCGCTCGGCCTGTTCCGCGAAGCGCGTTATTAAAAATGAAGAATAAGGAATCCATCATGACTCAATACGTTTTTGCACCCCAGGCCCCGATTAGCGTTCCGGTTGTCGGCAGCGATGAGCAGTTCCCGGTGCGCCGCGTTTACTGCGTGGGCCGCAACTACGCCGCTCACGCGCGTGAAATGGGCTTTGACCCGGATCGCGAACCGCCGTTTTTCTTCTGTAAGCCAGCCGATGCGGTGGTGCCCGTCGCTGCGGGAGAGACGCTGGAGTTACCGTATCCGACGCAAACCGACAACTATCACTACGAAATTGAACTGGTGGTGGCGATTGGCAAGCGGGGAAGCGATATCCCGCTGGAGCAGGCCCATGAGTATATCTGGGGCTATGCCACGGGGCTGGATATGACCCGCCGCGATCGCCAGATGGAGATGCGCCAGATGGGCCGTCCGTGGGAGATTGGCAAAGCTTTTGACCTGTCCGCGCCGATTGCGCCGCTGCATAAAGCGGATACGGCGGACGTGAACCAGGCCGGAATTTGGCTGCAGGTAAACGGGGAAGATCATCAGCGCAGCGATATTCGCCACCTGATCTGGTCGGTTAATGAAACCATCAGCTATCTTTCCGGCTTCTTTGAGCTGCAGTCCGGCGATCTGATTTTCACCGGCACGCCGGAAGGCGTCGGCGCGGTGGTGAAAGGCGATGTCATCACCGGCAACGTAGATGGACTGACGCCAATCGCCGTGCGCGTGGTGTGAGGTGAATGATGAAGCTGTACAGTTTTTTCAATAGCTCAGCCTCCTACCGCGTGCGCATCGCGCTGGCGCTGAAAGGCATCGACTACAAGAGCGTGGGCGTCAATATCCGCATCGGTCAGCAGAACGCGCTGGAGTACCGGCGGCTGAATCCGGTTGGCCTGGTGCCAACGTTGATTACTGATGATGGTGAATCTCTCGGCCAGTCGCTGGCGATTGCCGACTGGCTGGATCGGCACTATCCGCAACCGCTGCTGCTGCCCCAGGAGGACAGCGCGCGGATGCGGGTCCTGGAGATTGTTTACGCCATCGCCTGCGATATTCATCCAATAAACAACATGCGCGTTTTACGCTACCTCAGCGACGAACTGAAGGTAAGCGAAGAGGAGAAAAAGCGCTGGTATGCGCACTGGATCCAGCAGGGATTCAGCGCCGTCGAGCAGCTATTGCGCCACGCGAAATCCGGCGCTTTTTGCGTGGGCGATGCGCCCACCCTGGCAGACTGCTGTCTGGTACCGCAGTGGGCCAACGCGCTGAGAATGGGCTGCGATCTCAGCCACTATCCGCGCTGCCAGGCGGTCTATGACGCCTGCACCCGGCTACCGGCGTTTATCGCCGCCGCGCCGGAAAACCAACAAGATAAGATCCCGGCTTAGGAGGCAACATGGCAAAAGTGATGCGAGCAATTATTGTCGGCGGTGGTATTGGCGGAGCGGCCACGGCGCTCTCTCTGGCGCGCCAGGGCATCAAAGTGATGCTGCTGGAAAAGGCGCATGAAATCGGCGAAATCGGCGCGGGGATCCAGCTTGGCCCAAATGCGTTCTCGGCGCTGGACAGCCTCGGCGTCGGCGAAGTCGCCCGCCAGCGGGCGGTATTTACCGACCATATCACCATGATGGATGCGGTAAGCGGCGAAGAGGTGGTGCATATTGAGACCGGACAGGCGTTCCGCGACCATTTTGGCGGGCCGTATGCGGTGATCCACCGGGTAGACATCCACGCCACCGTTTGGGAAGCGGCGCTGACCCATCCGGCCGTGGAGTATCGCACCTCGACCCAGGTGGTGGATATCCGCCAGACCACCGATGACGTGACGGTTTTCGATGACAAAGGCAACAGCTGGACGGCGGATATCCTGATCGGCTGCGACGGCGGTAAGTCGGTTGTACGCCAGAGCCTGCTGGGCGATTCGCCGCGGGTGACCGGCCATGTAGTCTATCGCGCGGTGGTCGACGCCGCCGATATGCCGGACGATTTGCGCATTAACGCGCCGGTGCTGTGGGCCGGTCCGCACTGCCACCTGGTGCATTATCCGCTGCGCGGCGGCAAGCAGTACAATCTGGTGGTGACCTTCCACAGCCGGGAGAAAGAAGAGTGGGGCGTGCGCGACGGCAGTAAAGAAGAGGTGCTCTCCTACTTTAAAGGCATTCACCCGCGTCCCCGGCAGATGCTGGATAAGCCGACCTCCTGGCGGCGCTGGTCCACCGCCGACCGCGAGCCGGTAGAGAAATGGGGCAATGACCGCATCACGCTGGTTGGCGATGCCGCTCACCCGGTGGCGCAGTATATGGCCCAGGGGGCCTGTATGGCGCTGGAAGACGCGGTGACGCTGGGTAAAGCCCTGGCGCAGTGCGACGGCGATGCCGCCCGCGCTTTCGCGCTGTATGAGTCGGTACGTATTCCGCGTACTGCGCGGATCGTCTGGTCGACGCGTGAAATGGGGCGGGTCTATCACGCCGCCGGCGTTGAGCGCCAGGTACGCAACCTGCTGTGGAAAGGCAAGACCCAGAGCGAGTTTTATCGCGGCATCGAGTGGCTGTACGGCTGGAAAGAGGATAACTGCCTGGAACCACGTTAAGCGGCTGTGCATTTCCCAGGGCGCAGACAGAGGTGACCTTGTAGCCCGGCTAAGCGCAGCGCAAGCCGGGAAAACCGATCTCGGCCCCTTTCAACCCGCATCCAGAGGCGCTAACATAGCGCCTCTTTTTTCCGGGCAATGAAAAAACAATATGCGTGTATTACTGGCGCCGATGGAAGGCGTGCTCGATTCGCTGGTGCGCGAGCTGCTGACCGAAGTGAATGATTACGATCTCTGCATCACCGAATTCTTGCGCGTGGTGGATCAGCTCCTGCCGGTAAAATCGTTCTACAGACTGTGTCCGGAACTGCATAACAACAGCCTGACGCCGTCCGGCACCCGCGTGCGCGTACAGCTGCTCGGGCAGTATCCGCAGTGGCTGGCGGAAAATGCCGCTCGCGCGGTCGAACTCGGTTCCTGGGGCGTTGACCTTAACTGCGGCTGCCCGTCAAAACTGGTGAACGGCAGCGGCGGCGGGGCGACGCTGCTCAAAGATCCCGAGCTTATCTATCGCGGCGCCAAAGCGATGCGCGAGGCGGTTCCAGGCCATCTGCCGGTCACGGTAAAAGTTCGGCTTGGCTGGGACAGCGGCGAGCGGCGGTTTGAAATTGCCGATGCGGTCCAGCAGGCGGGCGCCAGCGAGCTGGTGGTTCACGGCCGCACCAAAGAGGATGGCTATAAAGCGGAGCGCATTGACTGGCAGGCTATCGGCGAAATCCGTCAGCGCCTGACTATCCCGGTGGTGGCCAACGGTGAAATCTGGGACTGGCAAAGCGCCCAGGATTGCCTGGCCGCGACCGGCTGCGATGCGGTGATGATTGGCCGCGGCGCGCTGAACGTTCCAAACCTGAGCCGGGTGATAAAATATAACGAACCGCGTATGCCCTGGCCGCAGGTGGTCGAACTGCTGCAAAAATACACTCGTCTGGAAAAGCAGGGCGACACCGGCCTTTATCACGTCGCGCGGATAAAACAGTGGCTGAGCTATTTGCGTAAAGAGTACCTCGAAGCGGCTGACCTGTTCAGCGCGGTACGCACCCTACAGGATTCAACCAGCATAGCGCGCACGATTAACGACTGGCGTAGCTAAACTATCTGACCGGCATCACATTTTTTAGCTTGTCCCATTGAGATTACCCGGCGGACAGTGAAATACTCACTACCGATTGTTACTGCTCCGGCAGGCAAAACCTGATTTCCTGGCATCCGTCGGGGTCAGGTTTTTTTGTTTTTGGGGTTCATATGCAAATCGCCAAAGTACTTAATAATAATGTAGTGGTGGTTGTTGATGAGCAGCAGCGCGAACAGGTGGTCATGGGCCGAGGACTTGCCTTTCAGAAACGCGTTGGTGACTCTCTTGATGAAAGTAAAATTGAAAAGGTCTTCGCGCTGCAGAGCGATGAACTGGTTGGCCGTTTAGGTGAATTACTCAGTCAGATACCATTAGAAGTGATGACGACCTGCGATCGGATTATCGATCTGGCGCGCGGTCGTCTCGGGAAGTTACAGGATAGTTTGTACATTACCCTGACCGACCACTGCCACTTTGCGATTGAGCGGCAGAAGAAGGGCATCGCTATTCGTAATGTGCTGCTGTGGGAAATAAAGCGGCTGTATCCGAAGGAATTTGAGTTAGGGCAGGAAGCGCGGGCGATTATCGCCAAACGGCTCGGGGTTGAACTGGCCGAAGATGAAGCGGGTTTTATCGCCCTGCATCTGGTCACGGCGCAGCTCAACAGCGAAATGCCGGAAGTGATGCACGTCACCCGGGTCATGCAGGAGATCCTGCAGCTGGTGAAGTATCAGCTGACGCTGAACTACGACGAAGAGTCGCTGAGCTACCAGCGCTTTGTCACCCATCTCAAGTTTTTCGCCCAGCGTATGCTGACGCGAACGGTGGTCGAAGATGATGATGTGACGCTGCACAGCGCGGTAAAGGATAACTACCCTAAAGCGTGGAAGTGTGCGGAAACCGTCGCCCGGCACCTGCAAAAGAGCTACCAGCGGCCGCTGACGACGGAAGAAATTATGTTTCTCGCCATTCATATTGAGCGGGTGAGAAAAGAGGGACGCTAAGCGCCGATCGGGCCTGGCGCATAGCTCCCGCGCTACAACTGGATTGTTACTGCATTACGCAGGCAAAACCTGAGCGCAACGCCTACACGGCGTTGTTCTCGGGTTTTTTTTATTTTTAATACTCAGTTAACGATGCCTGCGGGCAGCGGAAGTAAGGAAAAACAGCATGGAATATAAAGCACTCGCGCAGGATATTCTCAGCCGGGTTGGTGGCAAAGAGAATATTGTGAGTCTGGTTCACTGCGCAACGCGGCTGCGTTTTAAGCTCAAAGATAGCAAGAAGGCGGATGCCGAAGGACTGAAGGCGAATCCTGGCGTCATCATGGTGGTGGAAAGCGGCGGCCAGTTTCAGGTGGTCATCGGTAACCACGTGCACGATGTCTGGCTGGCGGTGCGCAGCGAAGCCGGGCTGACGGATGACAGCGAGCCGGTGGCGGTGAAAGGCGAAAAAGTGTCGATTATCGGCCAGCTTATCGACGTGGTTTCCGGTATTTTCACCCCGTTTATCGGCGTCCTGGCGGCCTCGGGGATCCTCAAAGGGCTGCTGGCGCTGGCGGTCGTTTGCGGCTGGTTAACGACGCAGCAGGCAACCTACAAAATCTGGTTTGCCGCCAGCGATGCGCTGTTCTTCTTTTTCCCGCTGTTTCTCGGCTATACCGCCGGTAAGAAATTTGGCGGCAACGCCTTTATTACCATGGTGATCGGCGGCGCGTTAACCCATCCGCTGATGATTCAATCTTTTGAAGCCAGTATGGCGCCTGACGCCGCGACGGAGTATTTCCTTGGGATTCCGGTGACCTTTATCAATTACAGTTCATCGGTCATCCCGATTATCCTCGCCTCGTGGGTGAGCTGCTGGATTGAGCGGCGCAGCAACGCGATACTGCCCTCGTCGATGAAGAACTTCTTTACCCCGGCGATTTGCCTGGCCGTGGTCGTCCCGCTCACGTTTCTGATTATCGGCCCGGTTGCGACCTGGCTGAGCCAGCAGCTGGCCAACGGCTATCAGCTTATCTATCAGGTTGCGCCCTGGCTTGCCGGCGCGGCGATGGGGGCGCTGTGGCAGGTGTGCGTCATCTTTGGGCTGCACTGGGGCCTGATACCGTTAATGATTAACAACCTTGCCGTGCTTGGCCATGATTCAATGATGCCAATGCTGCTGCCGGCGGTGATGGGGCAGGTTGGCGCCGCGCTGGGGATTTTCCTGCGCACCCGCGATGCGCGGCAAAAAGTGCTGGCGGGCTCGGCGGTATCCGCGGGGATCTTCGGCGTGACCGAGCCGGCGATTTATGGGCTGAATCTGCCGCTCCGCCGTCCGTTTATCTTCGGCTGCGTCGCTGGCGCCATCGGCGGCGCGATTGTCGGCTTTAGCGACAGCCACGTCTATTCTTTCGGTTTCGGTAATATTTTCACCCTGGCGCAGATGATCCCGCCGCAGGGCATTGACGCCACGGTGTGGGGCGGCGCGCTGGGGACGGTTGCCGCTTTAATTATCGCCTGCGCGCTCACGTTAGTCGCCGGGCTGCCGCGCAGCACCGCTGAACAGGCGGCCGTTGTGGTGGCTCCGGCCTCGGAAAACGACATCCTGGCGCCGATGACCGGCAGCGTACTGGCGCTGGATCAGGTTCCCGATAGTACCTTCGCCAGCGGTTTACTTGGCCAGGGCGTAGCGATTATCCCCTCAGTGGGCAAAGTTATTGCGCCGTTCTCGGGCGAGGTCGCCTCGATTTTTCAGACGAAACATGCCATCGGTCTGCTGAGCGATAGCGGAATCGAGCTGCTCATCCACGTGGGCATCGACACCGTCAAGCTCGATGGCGCACCGTTCACCGCCCACGTTAAAGAGGGCGACAAAATCAAAGCGGGCGATCTGCTGCTGGAGTTTGACCGTCAGGCGATTCTGAACGCCGGTTACGATCTGGCGACGCCCATTATTATCAGCAACAGCGACGATTTTCGTGCTCTCGACATCGTATCCGCCAGCGCGGTGGATGCCGGTCAGCCGCTGTTGTCCGTAAGCCGTTAATCACAGGAGAGAGATGAATGAAGACATTCCCACAGGCGTTTTTATGGGGCGGCGCGACCGCGGCAAACCAGGTTGAAGGCGCTTATCTGGAAGACGGGAAGGGATTAACCACTTCTGACGTCCAGCCGCGCGGCGTATTTGGCGACGTCGTAGAACGCGTGCCTGGCGATAGCGGCATAAAAGATGTTGCCATCGATTTTTACCATCGTTATCCGGAGGATATCAGCCTCTTTGCCGAGATGGGCTTTAACTGCCTGCGCGTATCCATTGCCTGGGCGCGTATTTTCCCTGAGGGCGATGAGGCGCAGCCAAACGAAGCCGGGCTGGCCTTTTACGATAAGCTGTTTGATGAAATGGCGAAGCACAATATTACTCCGCTGGTGACCCTGTCCCACTATGAGATGCCGTGGGCGCTGGTGAAAAACTACGGCGGCTGGGGCAATCGCAAAGTCATTGGCTTCTTCGAACGCTACGCCCGTACGGTGTTTGCGCGCTACCAGGCGAAGGTCAAACTGTGGCTGACCTTTAATGAAATCAATATGTCCCTGCACGCGCCGATGACCGGCGTCGGTCTGCCGGCCGACAGCAGCAAAGCTGAAGTCTACCAGGCTATTCACCATCAGCTGGTGGCGAGCGCGCTGGCGGCTAAGGCCTGCCATGACATCGTGCCTGAGGGCAAAATCGGCAACATGCTGCTCGGCGGCCTGATGTATCCGCTGAGCTGCAAACCGGACGATATTTTTGAAACCCTGCAGCAGAACCGCAGCTGGCAGTTCTTTGGCGATGTCCAGTGCCGCGGCGCTTACCCGGGCTATATGCTGCGCTATTTCCGCGACAACGGCATTAGCCTTGAGATCGCCGATGCCGATCGCGAAGCCCTGAAAGAGACCGTTGATTTTATCTCCTTCAGCTACTATATGACCGGCTGCGTGACCGCCGACGAAGAGCTGAACAAAAAATCGCGCGGCAATATTCTCAGCATGGTGCCGAACCCGCACCTGGCAAGCTCGGAGTGGGGCTGGCAGATTGACCCCCTCGGCCTGCGCACGCTGCTGAACGTGCTGTGGGATCGCTATCAGAAGCCGCTGTTTATCGTGGAAAACGGCCTGGGCGCTAAGGATAAGGTGGAAGCCGACGGCAGCATCAACGACGATTACCGGATCAGCTACCTTAACGACCATCTGGTGCAGGCTCGTGAGGCAATAGAGGACGGCGTTGAGCTGATGGGCTACACCAGCTGGGGACCTATCGACCTGGTGAGCGCGTCGAAGGCGGAGATGTCCAAACGCTATGGCTTTATCTACGTCGATCGCGACGATGAAGGCAACGGCACCCTGGCGCGCAGCCGCAAGAAAAGCTTCTGGTGGTATAAAGAGGTAATCGCCACCAACGGCGGCAGCTTAAAAGAGTAATGCCCTGAGCACGAAGCTAACATCAGCCTTATGGCCCGGATAACTTCCGGGCCTTTTTGCGTATTACGCCGGCTTGCGCGCGCGCAGGAGAAAAATCATCGGCCGCTCTTTTTCTTCATCCAGCGCCGGCTGAGCGGCAATCTGCTCCGCCGTCGGTCCCCACTCATCCAGATGCTCGATGATAAAACCGGCGGCGATCAGCTGGTTTATCCAGCTGGACAGCTTGCGATGCTGCTTTTTCACCCCGTCGGCAAACCAGTTGCTGATGCGCTCGCCCTCCTGCTGGTAGTGGCTCACCGGCCAACTTTTCTGCCCGTTCTCATCCACCTGCCAGCCCTGACGCGGCGGGGCGGTATAGATGGGATGCTCGGCGGAGAACAGCAGCGTACCGCCGGGCGTCAGCGCCCGGTAAACGGTGGCGAACAGCGGCGCCACGTCGGGCAGATAGTGCAGCGCCAGCGAGCTATAGACCAGCTCGCAGCTATCGGCGGGCAGGGTAAGCGTCTGAAGATCTTCGCAGCGATAGCGGATACCTTCGCCCTCCGTCATTTCGCGGGCGCGCTCCAGCATTCGGCTGGAGAGATCCAGCCCGTCCACCTGCGCGGCGCCCCGATCGCGGGCCCAGCGGCAAAACCAGCCGTAGCCGCAGCCAAGATCGACGACGCGTAGACCGGATAACGGCGGAAGCATTTGCTGAAGGGTTGGCCACTCGGGCGCGCCTTCCAGCCCTTTGACTGAACGGTCGAGGGTGGCGTATCCGGCAAAAAAAGCGGGATCGTCATAGATGTTCTGACTCATTGTCACTCCATGAGAAGTTTATTTTTAGTCTGCTAATAGTTACGGCACACGCTTTACTAAACGGCAAGGATGCAAGTAGCTTAATATACCCGACCTTATTTAATCATCTGACCGATTTCATGAACCTGACTTTGAGCAAATGCGCGTTGGCTGGCCTGCCACTGGTTATCGCGCTGGCGGGCTGCGCGCCATCGCACGATACTGGCAAGCCGCTCCAGCAGCAAACCCCGGCATCCCACGTCGCAACGGAACTGCCCGCCGCCGTGAAAAACGGCTGGCCGCAGAGCAACTGGTGGCAGGATTACCATGACCCTCAGCTCAATAGCCTGATTCAGCGTGCCTTAGCCAATGCGCCGGACATGCAGATTGCCGAACAGCGCATCAGGCTGGCGGAAGCGCAGGCGCGGATGTCGCAATCCAGCCTGGGGCCGAACCTGGATTTTTCCGCCGATATTGAACGGCAGAAAATGTCCTCCGAGGGGCTGATGGGGCCATTTGCCACCGATACCGACGGCAATACCGGACCGTGGTACACCAACGGCACCTTCGGACTAACCGCCGGATGGGATCTGGACCTGTGGGGTAAAAACCGCGCGCTGCTTAAAGCGCGCATCGGTGAAGTCAAAGCTCAGGTTGCCGAAGAAGCCCAGACCCGCGAACTGCTGGCCGGCAGCGTCGCCCGCCTTTACTGGCAGTGGCAGACCGAAGCGGCCATTAAAAACGTGCTGACGCAGGTGAAGCGCGAACAGAATAATGTCGTTACCGTGGATACTGCGCTGTATCAACGCGGGATCACCAACTCGGCCGAAGGGGCGGAGAACGATATTAACGTCAGTAAAACCGATCAGCAGCTCGCCGACGTGGCGGGCAATATGAAGGAGATTGAAGCGCGGCTGATGGCGCTGACCAACAGCCAGAGCCAGGCGCTGAATCTTCATCCGGCGGATTTACCCGCCGTCAGCGCGCAAATGCCCAACCAGCTGGGCTATGAGCTGCTGGCGCGACGCCCGGACCTGCAGGTTGCCCACTGGTATATCGAGGCTTCATTAAGCGAAGTTGATGCCGCGAAAGCCGCGTTTTATCCGGATATCAACCTGATGGCCTTCCTGCAGCAGGATGCCCTGCATCTTAGCGATCTGTTCCGCCACTCTGCCCAGCAGATGGGCGTCACCGCCGGGCTGACCCTGCCGATCTTTGATAGCGGCCGCCTGAACGCGAACCTGGATATCGCCAGCGCGCAAAATGGCCTGTCGATAGCGAAGTACAACAAAGCGGTGGTTGATGCGGTTAATCAGGTGGCGAAAACCGCCAGCCAGATGGAAACGCTGATGGCGAAAAATCAGCAGCAGCAGCAGGTTGAAAAAGATGCTCAGCGGATGGTCGCGCTGGCGCAGGCGCGGATGAACGCCGGGATTATTTCCGGCTCGCGCGTCAGCCTGGCGAAGCTGCCGGCGCTGCAGGAGCGCGTCACCGCGCTGCGCCTGCACGGCCAGTGGCTTGATGCCAGCATCCAACTGACCTCCGCGCTGGGCGGCGGGTATCATCAGGCGACGAAGTAGTTCTGTTTCCCCGGCTCGCGCTGCGCTTAGCCGGGCTACAGGCCCATGCGGTCCGTGGAGTCTGTAGCCCGGATAAGGCGTTTACGCCGCCATCCGGGAACTCTCGTCACTCTTTCTTCTTTGCCTCGCGGCGCTTTAGCCACCAGTGCGCCGCAACCACCAGCACCACCGCCAGAATCAGCCAGATCCAGTGCTTCAGATGCGCATCCAAATGATGCAGCCACGGGCCAATCGCTTCCCCGCCGAGATAGCCGAGCGTGGTAAAAATTAACGCCCAGATAATCGCGCCGACAATATTCAGCGGCAGAAACACCTTCGGCGGCAGGCGGCTGGCGCCAATCAGCAGCGGGCCGATAACCCGAAAGCCGTACATAAAGCGGGTGCCGATGACAAACAGGTAGGGGCGACGCTGGATCATGCGCTGGGCCTTTTGGATCCGCTTTTTCTGGCGTGCGAATCGCCGCAGAATCCGTCCGCCAAAGCGCCTGCCGAGTAAATAAAGCAGCTGATCGCCAATCATCCCCCCGAGGGCGACCGAGATAACCACCAGCCAGAACTTCAATAATCCCTGATGTGCCGCCACGCCGCCGAGCAGCGTGATGGTTTCGCCTTCCGCCACGCTGCCAATGACCAGCGCCGCGTAGCCGTACTGGGAAATCAGGTTATTGATATCCATATAAAGATTAACTCCATAAAACGTCAGTCCCTTAATCATACACCCTGATGATAAAAATGCGGGGGAAGCGCATTTTTCTCGCTGTACACAAAATAATCTACAAGGTGAATTATACTTGGATCAGTGCTGTACCACGCCGTGACAAGGGGGACGCTATGAACCATGTCTGGGGGCTCTTCTCTCATCCTAATCAAGAGATGAGCGTTATTAAAAGCGAAAACGAAACCGTTTCGCATCACTATACGCACCATGTGCTGGTCATGGCGGCAGTTCCGGTTATCTGCGCCTTTATTGGCACCACGCAGCTGGGCTGGAACTTCGGCGACGGCACGGTGGTAAAACTGTCGCTGATGACCGGGCTGGCCCTGGCGGTGCTGTTTTACGCCGTGATGCTTGCCGGGGTTGCGGTGATGGGGCGGGTTATCTGGTGGATGGCGCGAAGCTATCCGCAGCGGCCTTCCCTTAAGCGCTGTATGGTTTTCGCCGGCTATGTCGCCACGCCGCTTTTCCTCAGCGGGCTCGTGGCGCTCTATCCGCTGGTGTGGCTGTGCGCGCTGGTCGGGACCGTCGCGCTGCTTTACACCGGCTATCTGCTGTATCTCGGTATTCCCACGTTCCTGGGGATTAACAAAGAAGAGGGGTTGAGCTTCGCCAGCTCGACTCTGGCGATAGGGGTGCTGGTGCTGGAAGTGCTGCTGGCGATCACCGTTATTCTCTGGGGATACGGATATCGGCTCTTCTGATTTAACTCATTGCCGGCATAAATAGATTTTTATGTCGGCAATGCAGCATTTGTTCACGATTCTTATTAGCCAGCTCGCGTTCTGACAAGGTATGATGATTTTTGCCAGCGGCGTCATCACCCCAGCGCCGCGGCGTACGTTCATAACGTGCAAAAATACTTTTCAGAATGTTCACGATGACCAAATTTCGAGTTTCTTTGCTCAGCCTGACGTTGCTGCTGGCTGTGCCTTTTGCGCCCCAGGCGTTGGCTAAAACCTCCACGGCGGTGACCGCCTCCCAGCCGGATATCGCTTCCGGCAGTGCGATGATCGTCGACCTTGCCAGCAAAAAAATCATCTATGCCAGCCAGCCGGACCTGGTTCGCCCGATGGCGTCGATCACTAAGGTGATGACCGCGATGGTGGTGCTTGATGCCCATCTGCCGCTGGATGAGATGCTGACCGTTGATATCAGCCAGACGCCTGAAATGAAAGGGATCTATTCACGGGTGCGCCTGAACAGCCAAATCAGCCGCCGCAATATGCTGCTGCTGGCGCTGATGTCGTCGGAAAACCGCGCCGCCGCCAGCCTGGCGCACCATTATCCGGGCGGCTACGACGCCTTTATCCGCGCGATGAACGCCAAGGCGCAGGCGCTGGGGATGACCCGCACCCGCTACGTTGAGCCCACCGGTCTGTCGATTCATAACGTCTCTACCGCCCGCGATCTGACTAAGCTGCTGATCGCCAGCGAGCAGTATCCGCTGATTGGCCAGCTGAGCACCACTAAAGAAGATATGGCGACATTCGCCCATCCGGCGTATACGCTGCCGTTCCGCAATACCAACCATCTGGTCTACCGCGATAACTGGAATATTCAGCTGACCAAAACCGGCTTTACTAACGCGGCGGGCCACTGCCTGATTATGCGTACGGTGATTAATCAGCGCCCGGTGGCGCTGGTGGTGATGGATGCGTTTGGCAAATATACTCACTTCGCCGACGCCAGCCGCCTGAGAACGTGGATTGAAACGGGAAAAGTGATGCCGGTTCCGGCTTCCGCGCTCAGCTATAAAAAGCAGCGTGAAGCGCAGATGGCCGATGCGATGCTGAAAGGCGGCGCGCAGACCGCGCAGAACGATTAACCCCCATTTCCCCGGATTACGGCGTAAACGCCTTATCCGGGCTACCGAACCGCGCTGTACCGTAGCCCGGCTAAGCGCAGCGCGAGCCGGGGGGTTACTCCGGCAGCGTCCAGTCGCCATCGCCGAGCGGGCGCTGCATAATCAAGGTATCCCGCCAGTCGCCCATCTTATAGCCGACGCTGCGCAGCTGACCCGCCACGCTAAAACCGAACTTTTTATGAATCGCAATCGACCCGGCGTTACTGTGGCCGTCGCCGATAATCGCCAGCATTTGTCGCCACGGTCCCTGTTCGCATTTCTCAATTAACCGGGAGAGCAGGGCGCTGCCGATACCGCGTCCCCCCATTCCCGCCTCAACGTAAATCGACTCTTCCAGGGTGTAGCGGTAGGCCGGACGCGGGCGGTAAAAGGTGGCGTAGCAGTAGCCGACGATGGTGCCGCGCCACAGGGCAACCAGCCACGGCAGCCCGCTATCGCGCACGGTTTTGATTCGCTTGCGCATCTCATCCACGGTTGGCGGGATCTCTTCAAAAGAGGCGCGTCCATTGAGCACGTGCCAGACGTACAGCGCGGCGATAGCGTGGGCGTCATCGGGCAGCGCTTCGCGGATCTCTAAGTCAGCGTCGTGTAGCTTATCCACTGCGGACATGATGGGTTAATTCCTTAAACGGGTTTGCCGGAGAGGAAATTTCTCCGGCGTGCAGCGTAATACAGAAGCCCCGCGGCTGAACAGTCCCCCGTGCGGATTATTGCGGTTCGGTCGCGCTCGTCGGTTTATCCTGCACTTCGCCCCAGTATTTTTGCTTACTGGTTTTGCCAATCCCCGGGTTCATGCTGTTGGTGGGATCGTTTTCGCGATAGAAGCGTTTTAAGCTTTCCGGCGCTTCATACAGATGGCCGACGTTATGCTCGGCCGGATATTGGGCGCCCCGCTCCTTCAGCAGCGCCAGCATTTTCTCTTTCAGTTCGTGGGCATCGACGCCTTTTTTCACGATGTAATCCTGATGGAAAACGTGGCACATAAAGTGGCCGTAATAGAGCTTATGCACCAGCTGGCTATCGATATCGGCGGGAAGATGCTCAAACCATTCGGTGTCGTTACGGCGCAGGGCGATGTCCAGCGCCAGAATATCTTCCACCTCATCGGCGTGAACCGCCTGGTAGCGGATCGCCGCACCCGCGGCGGCAAAGCGGTGCAGGAAGGCTTTGCTGCCTTCTTCTGCGGTGCAGACGAAGAAATCCCCTTCGGCATTCTGGAAATATTCCCCGAGCCAGGCCTGAGCCTCTTCGATGCCGTCGCCCGCCATTTTCAGCAGCAGATGGTGTTCGTATTTATCGCGCCAGGTTTTCATTCGCTCCGGCAGATGCGACGGGAAGACGTGACCCAGCTTTTGCATAAAGCGGTCGGTGAAGTGCGGCTTAAACAGCGACACTTTCTCCAGCATCGCGTCGGTGCGGCCCTTCATGGTAAAGAAGAACGGCATTTTATCGGTGCCGAGCTTGTCGATCATCAGGAAGGTGTCTTTCCCGTACTGCTCGGCGATGTCGTAAATATCGCGGTGCATGTACTCGCCCGCCACCGGCAGATGGTTGAACTCGGCGAGAATATGGCGGCGAATTTCGGTCAGCACGTCCGGGCGGTTGGTGCCGATGTAGAACACCTGCTGGCGTTTTTCCGCCGGGAAGGTATCGAGGCGCACGGCGAACACCGCCAGCTTGCCGGCGCAGCCCGAGGATTCAAACAGGCGGTCCGGGTCGGCGTTGTAGCGCGCCGGGGTATCGGCATTCACGTCGCGCACGCGGGTGACGTAATCATGATCGTGGGCGTGGCGGCCATCGTGGCGCACATCTTCATCTTTAACCCGTTCGTCGTCGAGGCGGCTGAGGATTTGCTCTGGCGTGGTGCCGAGGTCAATGCCGAGGTGGTTCACCAGCGTCAGCTTGCCGTTTTCATCAATTTGCGCGTACAGCGACATTTCGGTATACGCCGGGCCGCGCTGTACCAGCGAGCCGCCGGAGTTGTTGCAGATCCCGCCGACCACCGATGCCCCGATGCAGGATGAACCAATGACCGAGTGCGGTTCGCGACCCAGCGGCTTCAGCGCTTTTTCCAGCGAATAGAGTGTCGTGCCGGGATAAGCCAGCACCTGCTCGCCTTTATCCAGCAGATGCAGTTTATCCAGGCGCAGGGTGCTGATAATGACGATATCGCGGTCATAATCGTTACCGTTCGGCGTTGAGCCTTCGGTCAGGCCGGTGTTGGCCGCCTGCATCAGAATGATTTTATCGGCGTTGACGCAGGCGTTCAGCACGCGCCACAGCTCCAGCAGGGTACCGGGAAAGACCACCGCCAGCGCGTCGCCCTGGCCGGAGCGAAAGCCTTTACGGTAGCGCTGGGTTTTAGCCGGGTCGGTGAGCAGATGGGACGAGCCGACCAGACGGGCGAGTTCAGCCAGAAAAGCGTTGTTATAGGTTGTTGCAGATGACATGTTCCACTCCTTGTGGTGGTACAAAATTATCAAAAATAAGAATAGCGCTTTGTATGACAATTTGATGCATCAATGTTTCTAAAAATCAGAGAACAACGCGCGCTTTATTCAGGCGTCTCGTTTATGTTTATGGCAGACTTCGATTTTTGCTATCTTTTCGCCGATCTGGTCGACTGGAACAATGAGGGATAAAAATGAAATGGCTTTGTACTGTAGGCGTCGCTGTGAGCCTGGCGCTGCAACCGGCGCTGGCGGATGAATTGTTCGGCAATCATCCCCTAACGCCGCAGGCGCGGGATGCGTTTGTGACGGAACTGCTGACGAAAATGACGGTGGATGAAAAAATCGGTCAGCTGCGCTTAATTAGCGTCGGCCCGGATAACCCGAAAGAGGCCATCCGCGAGATGATCAAAGAAGGCCAGGTGGGGGCGATTTTTAACACCGTGACCCGCCATGATATCCGCATTATGCAGGATCAGGTGATGGAACTCAGCCGCCTGAAAATCCCGCTCTTTTTCGCCTATGACGTGCTCCACGGCCAGCGTACCGTCTTTCCGATTAGCCTTGGCCTGGCCTCCTCTTTTAACCTCGACGCGGTGAACACCGTCGGGCGGGTGTCGGCTTACGAAGCGGCCGATGATGGCCTGAACATGACCTGGGCGCCGATGGTCGACGTCTCCCGCGATCCGCGCTGGGGCCGCGCTTCGGAAGGGTTCGGGGAAGATACCTACCTGACCACCGAGATGGGCAGGGCGATGGTGGAGTCGATGCAGGGGAAAAGCCCGGCAGATCGCTACTCGGTGATGACCAGCGTCAAGCACTTTGCCGCCTACGGCGCGGTCGAAGGCGGCAAAGAGTACAACACCGTTGATATGAGCCCGCAGCGCCTGTTCAACGACTATATGCCGCCCTACAAAGCGGGGCTGGATGCGGGCAGCGGCGCGGTTATGGTGGCGCTCAACTCGCTCAACGGTACCCCGGCGACCTCCGACGCCTGGCTGCTTAAGGACGTGCTGCGCGACCAGTGGGGCTTTAAAGGCATCACCGTCTCCGACCATGGCGCTATCAAAGAGCTGATCAAACACGGCGTGGCGTCGGACCCGGAAGACGCGGTGCGCGTGGCGCTGAAGTCCGGCATCAATATGAGCATGAGCGACGAGTACTACAGCAAGTATCTGCCGGGACTGGTGAAGTCCGGTAAGGTGACGATGGCGGAGCTGGATGACGCGACCCGCCACGTGCTGAACGTGAAATATGATATGGGCCTGTTTAACGACCCGTATAGCCACCTGGGGCCGAAAGATTCCGATCCGCAGGATACCAACGCCGAAAGCCGCCTGCATCGCAAAGAAGCGCGCGAAGTGGCGCGCGAAAGCCTGGTGCTGCTGAAAAACCGCCTCGATACGCTGCCGTTGAAAAAATCGGGCACTATCGCGGTAATCGGCGCGCTGGCCGACAGCAAGCGCGACATGATGGGCAGCTGGTCGGCGGCGGGCGTGGCCGATCAGTCGGTCACCGTGCTGACCGGTTTGCAGAACGCGCTGGGCGACAAAGGCAAGATTATCTATGCCAAAGGCGCCAACGTCACTGACGATAAAGGCATCGTCGACTTCCTCAATCTGTACGAGAAAGCGGTGCAGGTTGACTCGCGCTCGCCGCAGGAGATGATTGACGAAGCCGTGGCGGCGGCGAAGCAGTCCGACGTGGTGGTTGCCGTGGTGGGCGAGGCGCAGGGCATGGCCCACGAAGCCTCCAGCCGCACCGACATCACCCTGCCGCCGAGCCAGCGCGCCCTGATTAGCGCGCTGAAAGCGACCGGTAAACCGCTGGTGCTGGTGCTGATGAACGGTCGTCCGCTGGCGCTGGTGAAAGAGGATCAGCAGGCTGATGCGATCCTCGAAACCTGGTTTGCCGGTACCGAAGGCGGCAACGCCATTGCCGATGTGCTGTTCGGCGACTACAACCCGTCTGGCAAGCTGCCCATGTCCTTCCCGCGCTCGGTCGGGCAGATCCCGACCTACTACAGCCATCTCAACACCGGTCGCCCGTACAATGCGGATAAGCCAAACAAGTACACCTCGCGCTACTTTGATGAAGCCAACGGCCCGCTCTATCCGTTTGGCTACGGCCTGAGCTACACCACCTTTAGCGTTTCCGACGTGAAAATGTCGGCGCCGACCCTGCAGCGCGACGGCAGCGTGACCGCCAGCGTGCAGGTAACCAATACCGGCAAGCGCGAAGGGGCGACGGTGATTCAGCTTTATCTGCAGGACGTTACCGCCTCCATGAGCCGTCCGGTGAAAATGCTGCGCGGCTTTAAAAAGGTGACCCTCAAGCCGGGCGAGACGCAAACCGTCAGCTTCCCGATTGACGTTGAAGCGCTGAAGTTCTGGAACCAGCAGATGAAGTACGACGCCGAGCCAGGTAAATTCAACGTCTTTATCGGCGTCGACTCCGCCCGCGTGAAGCAGAGCGAGTTTGAACTGCTGTAATGGTGATTTGTCGCCCGGGTGAGGCTGCGGCCGCCATCCGGGAACACGCATTCCTTACCCCAAAGGCCGATTTATCGGCCTTTTCTTTTTCCGCTCCGCCCCAAATGAACTACGCTTTTTGCTTAAGCTCCTGTTAATGGAGCGCAAATTAAAGAGGGACGCGAGGATGATTAAGGCAAGTATGTGGTCCGGCACGCTGGCGCTGGCGGCCCTGATAAGTCTGCCGCTGCAGGCGGCGGAGCCGGTTAAGGTCGGCTCAAAAATTGACACCGAAGGGGCGCTGCTCGGCAATATTATTTTGCAGGTTCTGGAAAGCCATGGGGTGAAAACCGTCAATAAAATCCAGCTTGGCACCACCCCGGTGGTGCGCGGGGCGATAACCGCCGGAGAGCTGGACATTTACCCGGAATATACCGGCAACGGCGCGTTCTTCTTCAAAGAGGAGAACGACCCGGCGTGGAAAAACGCGCAGCAGGGATATGAAAAAGTTAAAAAGCTGGATGCGGAAAACAATAAGCTCGTCTGGCTTACCCCGGCTCCGGCCAACAACACCTGGACTATCGCCGTCCGTCAGGATCTGGCGGAGAAAAACCACCTCGCCTCATTAAGCGACCTTGCCGGCTATCTGAAAAAGGGCGGTGACTTTAAGCTGGCCGCCTCGGCGGAATTTATTGAACGGCCGGACGCGCTGCCGGCGTTTGAAAAAGCCTACGACTTCACGCTCAAGCAAAATCAGCTGCTGTCGCTGGCGGGCGGCGATACGGCGGTCACCATCAAAGCGGCGGCGCAGCAAACCTCCGGCGTGAATGCGGCGATGGCCTACGGTACCGATGGCCCGGTCGCCGCGCTGGGTCTGCAAACCCTGAGCGACCCGAAGGGCGTGCAGCCGATTTATGCGCCCACGCCGGTCGTACGTGAAGCGGTGTTAAAAGCGTATCCGCAGATAGCCGACTGGCTACAGCCGGTCTTCGCCAGCCTGGATGAAAAGACGCTGCAAAAGCTGAACGCCAGTATTGCGGTTGAGGGCCTGGATGCGAAGAAAGTCGCCGCCGACTATCTGCAACAGAAAGGGCTGCTGAAGTAGGGCGCGCGTGACCACTCGTTGCTGTAACCGGGTTGCGCTGCTGCTGGCATTCCTCCTGCTGCTGGCGATGGCACTGCCGTTTATTAACTATGCGCCTAACCGGCTGTTATCGGGCGAGGGGCGCTGGCTATGGCAGGTCTGGCCGTGGCTGGCGGGCGTACAGGGGGCGGCAGGGCTGCTGATAGCGCTGCTGAGCTGGCGTCCCGGGCGTCTCCCGCTGCTGGTTATCTTTCTGCTGGCGGATCTGCTGCTGCCTTTATTGCTGTGGGGAGCCGGCAGTGCGGCGGTACAGCTGGCTCAGAGCGGTTCTCCGTTGGCCCGCACCTCGCCGGGAAGCGGCCTGTGGCTGGCGCTGGCCCTGTGCCTGCTTATCGCCAGCGATGCCGTTCGTCGCCTGACGACCCGAGCCCTGTGGCGCTGGCTGCTGAACGCGCAGGTCTGGCTGCTGCCCGCGCTGCTGCTGGGGCTCGGCGCGCTCGATGGCCTCTCTTTGCTGAAAGAGTATTTCAATCGCCGCGAGGTGTTTGACGATGCGCTGTCCCAGCATGTGACGCTGCTGTTGGGGACCCTGCTGCCGGGGCTGCTGATTGGCTTGCCCGTTGGCGTCTGGCTCTGGCGCTACCCCCGCTGGCAATCGCCGGTTTTTGCCGTTCTCAACGTGATTCAGACCGTTCCCTCCGTCGCGCTTTTTGGCCTGCTTATCGCGCCGCTGGCCGGGCTGGCGCGCCAGTTTCCGTCGCTGGCGCAGCTCGGCGTTTCCGGCACCGGCATCACGCCGGCGCTGATTGCGCTGGTGCTGTATGCGCTATTGCCGCTGGTGCGCGGGGTGACGATCGGCCTTCAGCAGGTGCCGCGCGAAGCGCTGGAGAGCGCGACGGCGATGGGGATGAGCGGCGTGCAGCGCTTTCGTCAGGTACAGCTACCGCTGGCGTTGCCGGTGTTGTTGCGCAGCCTGCGGGTGGTCAGCGTACAAACCGTGGGTATGGCGGTGGTGGCGGCCCTGATTGGCGCGGGCGGCTTCGGCGCGCTGGTTTTCCAGGGGCTGCTCAGCAGCGCGCTGGATCTGGTGCTGCTGGGGGTTATCCCGACCATCGCGCTGGCGGTGGTGGTGGATGCGTTATTCGCGCTGTGGGGCGCATTACTGAAAGGAGAGGCCCGTGATTGAGTTCGACGGCGTCAATAAAGCCTTTGCCGGAGAGCCTGCGGTGAAAAACCTCAATCTGCATCTGCGCGAGGGGGCATTTTCGGTGCTGATTGGCACCTCCGGCTCGGGGAAGTCGACAACGCTAAAGATGATTAATCGCCTGGTGGAGCACGACAGCGGGACGATCCGTTTCGCCGGGCAGGATATTCGCCAGCAGCCGGTGCTCGAACTGCGCCGCAGAATGGGCTACGCCATCCAGTCCATCGGCCTGTTCCCCCACTGGACGGTGGCGCAGAACATTGCCACCGTCCCGCAGCTGCAAAAGTGGTCGCGGCAGAAGACCCAGGCGCGGGTCGATGAGCTGATGGCCTTGCTGGGGCTGGAGCCGGGCCTGCGCGAACGCTACCCGCATCAGCTTTCCGGCGGCCAGCAGCAGCGCGTCGGCGTGGCGCGCGCGCTGGCCGCCAACCCGGAAGTGCTGCTGATGGATGAACCCTTCGGCGCGCTCGATCCGGTGACGCGCGAAGCCTTGCAGCAGGAGATGATCCGCATTCATCGCCTGCTGGGACGCACTATTGTGCTGGTGACTCACGATATCGATGAGGCGCTGCGGCTGGCGGACCATCTGGTGTTGATGGACGGCGGCGAAGTGGTACAGCAGGGCGAGCCGCTGCAAATGCTGCTTGAGCCAAAAAATGCGTTTGTGGAGACGTTCTTTGGCCGTAGCGAACTTGGCGTGCGCCTGCTGTCGCTACGCGGCGTGAGTGATTATCTGCGCCGCGATGAGCGCCTGGCGGGGGACGCGTTGAACGTGACGATGACCCTGCGCGAGGCGCTGTCGCAGTTCGTTGCTCATCGCTGCGAGGTGCTGCCGGTGGTCGATGAGCAGGGAGAGGCCTGCGGGACGCTGCATTTTGCCGACCTGCTGCGCGAGGAGGCCCGGCGTGAAGGTGCTGCGTGATCCGCTGCTGTGGCTCAGCGCCATGTTTATCGCGCTGCTGCTGGCGTTGCCCTACAGCGCGCCGCTGTTCAGCGCGCTGTTTCCCGAGCTACCGCGTCCGGTTTATCAGCAGGAGAGTTTTGTTTCTCTTACCCTTGCGCACTTTTGGCTGGTGGCGCTCTCCAGCCTCGCGGCTACGGTGGTAGGCGTCGTCGCCGGGATTGCGGTCACCCGTCCGGCGGGGCATGAGTTTCGCCCGCTGGTGGAGACGATTGCCGCAATGGGGCAGACGTTTCCGCCGGTCGCGGTGCTGGCGATTGCGGTTCCGGTGATGGGGTTTGGCTGGCAGCCCGCGCTTATTGCGCTGGTGCTGTACGGCATCTTACCGGTTTTACAGGGCACGCTGGCCGGGATTGGGGCGGTACCGTCCGGCGTGTTAGCTATCGCTCAGGGAATGGGGATGACCGGCTGGCAGAGGCTGATAAAAGTTGAGCTGCCGCTAGCGGCGCCGGTGATGCTGGCCGGAATTCGTACCTCGACCATCGTCAATATCGGTACGGCGACCATTGCTTCAACCGTCGGCGCGAATACGCTCGGCACGCCGATTGTTATCGGCCTCAGCGGATTTAATACCGCTTATGTGATTCAGGGGGCGCTGCTGGTGGCGCTGGCGGCGATTATCGTCGATCGGGGATTTGAACGGCTGAACCGGCGAATCAGCCGACACCACCGCGAACAATAAATGAATAACCGGCCAGCATCACGCCGCCGATGCCGCTGATGGCCATAAATAAGAACAGGGTAATCACCGCAATTTTCGCTGGCTTCATAATAGGCTCCTGATGTTAACGCAGGGATTATACGGTGAAGCGCAGGTGTTAATAAAACATTAATTGCTTTTTAGCTACGACAACCCCCCCGGCTTGCGCTGCGCTTAGCCGGGCTACGGTTCATCACCGTCTGCGGGCCGGTAGCC
>NZ_JBEAID010000014.1:0-107728 GCF_040064585.1 Klebsiella sp. CN_Kp113
CTGCGCTCTTTTCCCGGGGGCGGCGCTTAACGCGCCTTGCCCGGGCTACGGGTTTACAGCTCGTCTGCAGGTCCGGTAGCCCGGACAGGCGCATCGCGCCGCCTCCGGGTTTATTATTCACAGCAGTTCAATAATATCGCTGTCTTTCGGCGTGCTGCCGCTGAGGGCTTCATCGAAATAATGCTTCGGTACGGTAAAGCGCAGATGATCGAGGGCAAACTGCATACTGCGATCGTCAATCGCGTGCCCCAGATCTTCAACAATATCCAGCGTCACGTCACCGCCGGCCTGCTGCAGCGCCTCCTGCCCCGCTACCGCCCACGCCAGATCGATCACCCGATCTTCACCGCCGTGGATCAGGTGAACAGTGGTCGCGGTCGTCGCGGTCTCCGGCAGCGTCGCATAGCGGCCGTTAAAGGCGATCACCCGCGATGCCAGACCCGGCTCGGCTTTAATGCTCTCCAGCGACATAATCGCCCCCTGTGAGAAGCCGATCAGCGCCGTCGCCTGCGGGCTGACGCCGCTCTGCTGTTGCCAGTAGCGCACCGTTTCAATAAAGGTCGGCATGATGGCATCCACCCGCTGCTGGCGATTTTCTTCGCTAACGCCCTGCACGGAAAACCACTGGCGTCCCGGAGGCGGACCGCACGGCTCAGCGCCGCCGATACTGACAATCAGCGCATCGGGAAACAGCGGCGCAAACCAGCTACCGATTTGCCCCATGGCCACCGGGTTATCGCCGACGCCATGAAACAGCAGCAGCAGTTGCTGTGCAGGTGTCGCGGGGCTCTGAACAATAAAATGATCGTGTTTCATGGCTGTCTCCTTAATGTCTGCAAGGAAGTTTACGCCGCAGGCGAAATATGACCATGCCATTTAACTGAAGGAGTTAGTTAAAAAAATTGCAGCATTTTAACCTGCCGGCGCAGGTCGTTGGCGCGGTTTTCATCCAGGCTGAGCAGCGCCTGCGCCGCCTCTTCGCGCAGCCTGGCCAGGAGCGCTTTCCGTCCGGATAAGCCTAACGTCCGGCAAAGCGCGGCCTCATCCTGCTGCTGCAGGCGGGCCCGCAGCGCCGGAAGCGGCAGCTCCACCAATATAAGCAGGCGATTGAGGCTACCCGCCGAGGTCAGTAGCGGACGATGGGCAAAAGCAAAACCCGCCACCTCCAGCCAGTCTTCTTCAGTAAGAATAGTCGCTTTCAGCGCCGCCAGCGGCACAGGTTCATCTCGCCACTCGCGCAGCCAGAATTCGTCGCGCTGCAGCCGTTGGGCTTCTTCGCTTGCCAGGCGATGGCCCGCTTCGCTGAGAGGATAGAGCGCCATCGCGGTGTAACAGCCGCTGCTGGCTTCCCGATGCGTGCCCAGCCGCACCAGCGTAAAACCGCAGTGTTGCCAGAAGCGCCACAGCTCAGGCGTGTAGCCAAAACTCACCGAGAGATAATCCCGGTCCGCAGCCTGCGACGCCGCCCGGGCCACCAGCCGCTGCCCCAGCCCTTCGCGCTGGCAAGCCGGATGCACGGCAATACGGCTGATGCGCAGCCCCACCAACGTAGCCGCCAGTGGGCTACCGCCGTGCGCCGCCAGCGACTGCGCCACCAGATTGCCGCGCGGACGGCGATAGCCGGCCCACACCGCCTGGCTAAGCGGCGGCTCAAGACCGCCCTCCTCCACCAGCCATAGCGCTCCGGCGATGCGCTCCCCGCCGCGGGCGCAGGTAAAATGCTGCCCCGGCGCATCCATCATGCGCCGGAGGTCCAGCGGCGAGGTGCGATAGTGGGCCCCGGAGAGCAGTTGATACATCGCTTCCGGTAACGCAGGCTGTCGCCGCCAGCTCTCCTGGTTGACGCTTTCCAGCGCGATATCGCCGCCTGGCGCGTGCTGAAAGGTCTCGTCGTTGAACAGCAGCAGCCGCGCAATCGCTGCCTCCAGCGGGCAGCCGCTTGCCCAACGGATGGGCGTCGTCAGGCTAAACTGCCGTAAGTGCGCAAAACTGGCGCAAAACTTAAGCAAAAAGCCGCGTCCCGTCCCCTCGTACCCCTGAACGGTAGTGGTCAACAGCGTCCTCGGGAAGCGGGAGACAAGCTGGCGCAGCAGCGGCCCGGGGATGGCCGCGGCCTCATCGACAATCAGCCATCCAGCGGTGCAGCCGGAAGCCAGCAATGCGTCGGGGGCCATAAAGCGGAAAGCCTCCCCGGCGAATGTCGCCATCACCTCCGCTGCTCCCCGCGCCGGTGCCGTGACGATGGCATCTCCCCCCAGATGGCGAATAAGCATTCCCGCGAGCGCGGACTTGCCTCGCCCGCGCTCGGCGGTTAGCGCCGCAATACCGGGAGGGAACCGGGCCAGTTCGGCAAGCACGACAGCCTGCTCCGCCTGCGGATGTCCGTCGGCGGGATGCCATGGCGGGCGCACGGGTAACGCGGGCACCGCAAGTTCATTGCCCTGCCGCCAGAGAATGGACGCGTTATCCGCACTAATCTGTTGGCAAAAACGATAAACAAAATTCGGCGTAGGGATGGGGTCGGGAGCGTCGCTCCAGCGCAGAGAATCCGCATCAGGACGGGCCGGCCATTGCGCAAAGTCGGGAGTGAGCAATACCAGCCAGCTTCCGGCGCGCAGCGTACCGGCTAATGCGGCAAAGGCCGCCACATCAAAACCCTCGCGGGCATCGAAAAAGGCGTGCTGGAATTCGCGGCCCAGCAGCGATTTCAGGGCAGCAGACGAGACGTACGGCTCGGGCATCGGACGCGGGCCGACCCACAGCCCGTCGCCCGCCAGCGCGGTACGTACTCTTTGCGCCTGACGCAGGGTCCAGGCATCGTCGCCGCTGAGAACCAGCAGACGACGAACGCCTTCGCGCGCCATCTGCGCCGTCAGGTGACGCAGTTCATCCATGACAACAGAGCATTACAGCGCGTTGCCGAAGGTGTTGCACTGCGCCGGGTCGCCGCTATCGAAACCGCGTTTAAACCAGGTATAGCGCTGCTGCGACGTTCCGTGGGTAAAGCTGTCCGGCACGACGCGCCCCTGGCTCTGCTGCTGCAGGCGATCGTCGCCAATCGCCTCTGCGGCATTCAGCGCTTCCTGCAGATCGCCGGTCTCCATGTAGTCTTGCTTCTGCATGTTGTAGCCCCAGACGCCGGCAAAGCAGTCCGCCTGTAGCTCCATTTTTACCGACAGACGGTTCGCTTCCGCCTGCGAAGCGTTTTGCTGCAGCTGGCGCACTTTCGATTCAATACCCAACAGCTTTTGTACGTGATGGCCAACCTCGTGGGCGATAACGTAACCCTGCGCGAAATCGCCGCCGGCGCCAAGCTTGTTTCTCATCTCATCGTAGAATGACAGGTCGATATACACCGTGCTGTCCGCAGGGCAGTAAAAAGGCCCCATGACCGATTGACCGGTGCCGCAGGCGGTCCGCGTCGCGCCGCGGTACATCACCAGTTTGGGCTGCGGATACTGACGACCCATATCTTTAAAAATAGCGCCCCAGGTATCTTCCGTGTCCGCCAGAATCACCTTCGTGAATTTCGCGGCCTCTTCATCCTGCGGGCTAATGGAGCGTTGGGTGGTTTGCTGTTGAGATACCGGCTCGCCGGTCAGCATGCCGGTTAAATCCACGCCGTAATAGCCCGCCACCAGAACAATAATCAGCAGTACAATGCCGCCTTTACCGCTGGGGAGACGAAAACCGCCTCCGCCGCCCATCGGTGAACCAGATTGACCACGACGATCTTCCACATTGTCGCTCTCGCGACGTCCTTGCCAGCGCATAAGCACCTCAATTCATCATATTAACCAATGAATAAGATCGTAGGCGGTTCAGCGGAGGATTACCACAGGAAACAGCAAGAAGAGCGCCAGAAGAAGAAAACTTCTTCTGGCGTCGGGGGATTAGTCGAGCTTCACGCCCAGGCGATGAGCGACTTCTTCGTAGGCTTCAATCAGGCCGCCAAGGCTCTGGCGGAAGCGGTCTTTGTCCATTTTATCCATGGTTTTTTTATCCCACAGACGGCTGCCGTCCGGAGAGAATTCATCCCCCAGCACCACTTCGCCTTTGAACAGACCAAACTCCAGCTTGAAGTCCACCAGGATCAGGCCCGCATCGTCAAACAGCTTTTTCAGCACATCGTTAGCTTTGTAGGTCAGCTCCTGCATACGCGCCAGGTTCTCTTTGCTCACCCAGCCAAAGGTTTCACAGTAGGATTCGTTGACCATCGGATCGTGCATGGCGTCGTTCTTCAGGAACAGGTCGAACAGCGGCGGGTTGAGCTCGATGCCCTCTTCAATCCCTAAGCGTTTCACCAGCGAACCGGCAGCGCGGTTGCGCACCACGCACTCCACCGGCACCATATCCAGCTTTTTAACCAGACACTCGGTATCGGACAACAGCGCTTCCATCTGGGTCGGGATACCCGCTTCCGCCAGCTTGCTCATAATGAAATGGTTGAACTTGTTGTTCACCATGCCTTTACGATCGAACTGCTCAATGCGAGCGCCGTCCCCTGCTGACGTATCGTTACGGAATTCGAGTATCAACAGATCCGGGTTTTCGGTGCTGTATACCGTCTTCGCTTTACCACGATACAACTCAGCTTGCTTTTGCATCTTTGTCACTCCAGTGATGATTAACGATAAAAATTTGTGCTTTTCTGCTGACGCACACGTTTGCGTCACTATACATTAAAAAGGGCCGGATTGCTCCAGCCCTGTTAATTACTTACTTAATGCGGCCTGGAATACGGCAACCAGGGCATCATTTTGCGACTGCGTCAGCGTATGGCCTTTCGGGTCGATGAACTGCAGACTGCTGCGGTTATCGAGGTCCCCGACCTGCAGTTTATAATCGCCGGAAACCAGCTGCGGGTCGCGGGCGCCCAGATCGGTCCAGCCGCTGTCGGAAAGCGGTTTGTAGGTGACGGAGAAGCTGCCCTGAGAACGAGAGCTATCGGTGACCTTCATGCCCACTTTTTCCAGCGCGCCCGGCAGGCGTTGCCACACCAGGTTAAACGGCGCGCGAACGATCAGCATCGGCAGGCCGGTATCATCAGCGCCGCTCTGCACGTCGAAGGTCGCCCCGGCGTTTTTCTGCGCGGCGTTCTGCGCGCTGGTGGCGTTCAGATCCAGACCTTCGGAGATGACGTTCAGCATGGCGGTACTGTAGCGCTGCAGCGAAGCCGGATCGGCAACAGGTTTACCCGCCTGCTCCAGATTCACCAGCTTCACGATCACCGCCTGCTGATAGCCCTGCTGCTTAACTGAGATTTGATAGCGACCACGATACTGCTGGTCTTCATCGAGGCGATTCCATTCGACCCAGTCGGTATTCAGCGTCTGGCTGGCATCGTCGCGTTTCGCGATAGTGTAGTTTTTCGACTGCACGATGCTTGCCACCTGCGCCCACAGCGAACCACTGCGTCCGTTTTCCACCATCAGCGTCGCGGTATCACCGTTAAACTGCGTACGCGCGCCGCTGACCAGCGCCAGTGGCTGGGCCGGCGGACGAATGTCCAGGGCTTTGCCAGTGTTACCGGTGCTGGTCGCAACCGGAATATTATAATCACCCACCTGAATCGGCAGGATCATCCCTGCTGGCGCGTGAAGTTCACTAAGCGGCGTAGCCTGCAAATAGGCCTCGTCGCCGCTCACCTGACGCTTGTAGCGCGAGTCAGAACTACAGGCCGCGAGGAGTAGAACCAGCGAAACACCCGCAACCTTCGCCAGGCGCGACTTCTGTACTGAGTAAGCCATCAAATCTCCCTAAACTTTACAGCAAACCGGCATGCTTCAGCGCTGCGGTCACAACCTTAATACCGTTTTCGGTAATCGGGGTCATCGGCAGGCGTAGCGTATCGGTCGCCACAAGACCCAACGCCTTACAGGCCCATTTGACCGGAATAGGGTTGGGTTCGACAAATAATTTGGTATGCAATGGCATCAGACGCTGGTTAATCGCACGAGCTTCGGCAAATTGACCTGCTAGCGCCAGTCGGCACATCTCGGCCATTTCGCGCGCCGCAACGTTTGTCGTTACGGAAATCACGCCATGACCGCCAAGCTGCATAAAGTCCATTCCGGTCGCGTCATCGCCGCTCAGCAGAATAAAGTCATCTGAAACCAGCTCTTTGATCTGATGAACGCGGCTTAAGTTCCCCGTCGCTTCCTTAATACCGATAATATTTTTAATTTCCGCCAGACGACCAACGGTTTCAGGCAGCATATCGCAACCGGTACGGGACGGCACATTATACAGGATTTGCGGCAGGTCAGTATGTTCTGCGATAGCTTTAAAGTGTTGGAACAGCCCTTCCTGGGTCGGACGGTTGTAATACGGCGTTACCGTCAGGCAGCCAACCACGCCGCTATCGTTAAATCGCTTGGTCAGGCTAATCGCCTCTGCGGTTGCATTTGCACCGGTACCGGCAATGACCGGGATACGCCCGTCGGCCAGCTCCAGCGTCTGCATCACCACATCACCATGCTCTTCATGGCTCAATGTTGCGGACTCTCCGGTAGTCCCTACCGAAACGATCGCCGAGGTTCCGCTGGCGACATGATAATCAATCAGTTTTTTCAGGCTTGACCGGCAGACGTTGCCGTTTTCATCCATTGGCGTGACAAGCGCTACAATACTTCCCGTAAACATGGGCCATCCTCAGAGCATAAGTGGGACAAGATTCTCAATGTTACGTTTGGAGTCGTAATAAAAGCAAGAGACCCGATGCCATCAGGGATGTTGTATGCCGGTTTTTTTTATGCTTTCCTAACGTTACCTCACCTTTTTAAAGGAAGAACAGGTTTGACAGCCTCATTACAACACTATCTGGTTATTACCGCGTTGGGTGCTGACCGCCCAGGCATCGTGAATACGATCACTCGTCACGTCAGCAGCTGCGGCTGTAATATTGAAGACAGTCGGCTGGCCATGCTTGGCGATGAGTTTACGTTTATCATGCTGCTTTCCGGCTCGTGGAATGCAATTAACCTGATTGAATCCACTCTGCCGCTGAAAGGCGCCGAGCTGGATCTGCTTATCGTGATGAAGCGTACAACCGCGAGACCGCCTCAGGCGATGCAGAACACCGTCTGGGTTCAGGTTGAGGTGCCGGATTCGCCGCATATCATTGAGCGGTTTACGGCGCTGTGCGATACGTGGAAAATGAACATTGCCGAGCTGGTTTCCCGCACTCAGCCCGGAGCGAACGACGAGTCAGCACAGCTTTTTATTCAAATCACCGCCCACAGCCCGACTACGCAAAATGCATCAAATATCGAACAAGCGTTCAAAGCCCTATGTACAGAACTGAATGCACAAGGCAGTATTAACATTGTTAATTATTCACAGCATGATGAACAGGATGGAGTTTGAGTGATGAACCCACTGAAAGCCGGTGATATTGCACCGAAATTTAGCTTACCGGACCAGGACGGCGAGGAAGTAAATTTGACCGACTTCCAGGGACAGCGTGTTCTGGTTTATTTTTATCCGAAAGCCATGACCCCGGGCTGCACCGTACAGGCGTGCGGTTTACGCGATAATATGGACGACCTGAAAAAAGCAGGCGTTGAAGTACTGGGTATCAGTACGGATAAACCAGAAAAACTCTCCCGTTTCGCCGAAAAAGAGCTGCTGAACTTCACTCTGCTGTCTGATGAAGATCATCAGGTATGCGAGCAGTTTGGTATCTGGGGTGAAAAAACCTTTATGGGGAAAACCTACGACGGTATCCATCGTATTAGCTTCCTCATCGACGCCAACGGCAAAATCGAACATGTGTTTGATGATTTCAAAACCAGCAATCACCACGACGTGGTGCTGAACTGGCTGAAAGAAAACGCCTGACGCTAAGATAAACGCAAGACGCCGGGTCGTTCTCAACCACCCGGCGTCTTTTTTTAGGGCATTCCTTGCGGCTTAGCGCTAATGCTCGTCTTCCACTATCAGGCCATCCGGCCAGGCGTGCACCACCGCTTTGATGAGCGTCGCCAGCGGAATAGCGAAGAACACGCCCCAGAATCCCCACAGACCGCCAAAAATAACCACCGACAGAATAATCACCAGCGGATGCAGGTTAACGGCTTCCGAGAAGAGTACCGGCACCAGCAGGTTGCCATCCAGTGCCTGAATAATCAGGTACACCGCAAACAGGCTCCAGAACTCGGTTCCCGCGCCAAACTGGAACAGCGCCACGCCCACCACCGGAATGGTGACCACAAACGCGCCGATATAGGGGATTAATACCGAGAACCCTACCAGCACCGCCAGCAGCAGCGAATAGTTGAGGCCAAAAAGGATAAAGCCAATCCACGTCGCCACGCCGACGACAATCATCTCCAGCACCTTACCGCGAATATAGTTGGTAATTTGCTGGTTCATCTCTTTCCATACCTGCCCGGCCAGGCCGCGGTTGCGCGGCAGCACCCGGCGTACGGCATTAAGCATCTGCTCTTTATCTTTCAGCAGAAAGAAAACCATCAGCGGCACCAGCACCAGATAGACCGCCAGGGTCAGCAGCCCGACCAGAGAGGCCAGCGAATATTTCACCACCGAGTCGCCGACGGTTAACATCCGGCTGCGCATATTCTCCGCCATCGCATCGATAATGCCGGCATCCATGAGGGCCGGATAACGGCGCGGCACCGTGGCGGCGAAATCGGAAAGTTTATTCAGCATCCCGGGCATATCGCGAATCAGATAAATGCCCTGCTGCCAGGCAACCGGCATCACCACAAACGCCATCAGCAGCAGAATGCCGACAAACAGAATCAGAACGACCGAGGTGGCCCAGGTACGTGAAAACCCGATACGCTCCAGTCTGACGGTGGGCCACTCCAGCAGATAGGCCAGAACAATCGACACTAACAAAGGTGCCAGCAGGCCGCTGAAGAAAAACATAATGCCGAACCCAGCCAGCAAAATGACCAGCAGCGCTATCGCCTCCGGGTCGCTGAACCGACGACGGTACCACTGCATTAACATCTGGAGCATAAAACCCTTCCCTGAAGAGCGGAGCTGTAACAATCTCAGGAATTGTATCGAAATGTCACAAAAAAGACTTCGCTTTTTATGGGTAAAACCACAAACATTACTGGCCGGATGAATATCATATTTGCAACGCCGCGAACGACGGCTAAACTCGCTGGACCTGCTTGCGGTCAGGGAACATTACGCCGCACAATCGGTCAAACTGGCACACCTACATTACAGGACAGAGGTTATGTTCAGGCAGTTGAAGAAAACGCTGGTGGCGACCGTCATAGCGTCGCTGACGCTGGGTTCAATATTACCTGCTTTTGCCGATACCGCAGACACTCTGCCGGACATGGGCACCTCCGCAGGAAGCACGCTCTCCATCGGCCAGGAAATGCAGATGGGAGATTACTACGTGCGCCAGCTGCGCGGCAGCGCGCCGTTGATCAACGATCCGCTGCTGGTGCAGTATATTAACGGTTTAGGCATGCGCCTGGTGTCGCACGCCAATTCCGTTCGCACCCCGTTCCACTTTTATCTGATTAATAACGATCAAATAAACGCCTTTGCTTTCTTCGGCGGTAACGTCGTACTGCACTCGGCCCTGTTCCGCTACTCGGATAATGAAAGCGAGCTGGCGTCGGTAATGGCGCACGAAATTTCTCACGTCACCCAGCGCCATCTCGCCCGCGCGATGGAAGACCAAAAGCGTAACGCTCCGCTGACCTGGGTCGGCGCGCTGGGCTCGATTCTGCTGGCGATGGCCAGCCCGCAGGCCGGGATGGCCGCGCTGACCGGCACCCTGGCGGGCAGCCAGCAGGGGCTGATCAGCTTTACCCGTCAAAACGAAGAAGAGGCCGACCGCATTGGCATTCAGGTCCTTCAGCGCTCCGGGTTCGACCCGCAGGCAATGCCGGCGTTTATGGGTAAGCTGCTCGACGAGTCGCGCTACTCCACCCGGCCGCCGGAAATGCTGCTGACCCACCCCTTACCGGAAAGCCGTCTCGCCGACGCCCGCAACCGTGCGAACCAGATGCGCCCGGTTGTCGTGCAGTCCTCCGCTGACTTCTACCTGGCGAAGGCCAGAACGCTGGGCATGTACACCTCCGGCGACAATAAGCTGGGCAACGACCTGCTGAGCAGCTGGGAAAAAGGCAATATTCGCGAGCAGCACGCCGCCCAGTACGGCCGCGCGCTGCTGGCCATGGGCAATAACAATTACGATCTGGCGCGCAAAACGCTGCAGCCGCTGCTGAGCGCCGAACCGCAGAACGCCTGGTACCTTGACCTGGCGACCGATATCGATCTCGGGCAAAAGAGAGCCACAGACGCGATTAATCGCCTGAAGGGCGCCCGCGAGCTGCGTACTAATCCGGTGCTGCAGCTCAACCTCGCCAACGCCCTGCTGGAAGGCGGGCAGCCGGGGGAAGCGGCGACGATCCTTAACCGCTATACCTTCAATAATAAAGATGACGTCAATGGTTGGGATTTGCTGGCGCAAGCGGAAGCTAAACTGGGAAATCGCGATCAGGAGCTGGCAGCCCGAGCGGAAGGCATGGCGCTGGTTGGCCGACTCGATCAGGCCATTACCCTGCTCAGCAGCGCCAGCTCACAGGTAAAATTAGGCAGCCTGCAGCAGGCCCGCTACGATGCGCGTATCGATCAGCTGCGTCAGCTGCAGGAACGCTTCAAACCGTACCAGAAAATGTAAGGAGACCTCATGTCCGATACGGTCAAAATCTATCACAACCCGCGCTGCTCCAAGAGTCGCGACACGCTGAGCCTGCTGAAGGCTAACGGCATCGACCCCGAAGTGGTGCTCTATCTGGAGACGCCGCCGGATGCCGCCACGCTGCGCCAGCTGCTGAAGATGCTGGGGATGGCCAGCGCGCGCGACTTAATGCGCCAGAAAGAAGATCTCTATAAATCCCTCGATCTCGCTAACCCGCAGCTGAGCGAAGATGCGCTGATCCAGGCGATGGTTGATAATCCAAAGCTGATTGAACGGCCTATCGTCGTTAGCCACGGCGAGGCCCGTATCGGTCGCCCACCGGAGCAGGTTCTGGAAATCGTTAACTAAGTTGTTGATCCTCAGGCCGCGGCCCGCTAAAGCTTGAGGATCTCTTTCACGAAAGGAATGGTCAGCTTGCGCTGGGCGGTAATGGAAGCGCGATCGAGCTGATCGAGCGTCATAAACAGCGAACGCATTTCGCGATCCAGCCGCTTAAGCAGGAACCGACAGACGTCTTCCGGCATTTCGAAACCGCGCAGTCTGGCGCGAAGCTGAAGCGCCTGGAGTTTGTCTTCATCCGACAGCGGCTGCAGCTTGTAGATTTGCCCCCAGTCAAGACGCGAAGCCAGATCCGGCAGGCCAAGCTTGAGCTGGCGCGGCGGTCGGTCGCCGGTAATCAACAGCCGGGTTTTACCGGACTCGAGAATGCGGTTGTAGAGGTCGAAAATCGCCATTTCCCACAGTTCATCGCCCGCTACGCACTCAATATTATCGATACAAACCAGCGACAGGTGCTCCATCCCGTCCAGCACTTCAGGAACAAACCACGTCCGTTTATCCAGAGGTACGTAGCCCACCGCATCGCCGCGCTGAGAGAGCTCCGCGCAGGCCGCGTGCAGGAGATGGCTGCGCCCCGCCCCTTCGCGTGACCAGATGTAGATGTATCCGCTATGTTCCTGCCGCAGCACGTTCTGAAGGGCGGCAAGAAGAGAAGGGTTATCGCCCGGCCAGAAACTCGCGAAAGTTTCATCATCGGGAAGATACAGTGGCAAAGAGAGCTGTGCCGGTGCGTTCAGATGGACCTCAACATAGGCTTGCAGAAAAACGCGGAGAGTTTAGCACAGAAATACGCAAGGAGAGAACCGGGCAGGATCGCCGCCCGGTATAAGGATCAATGTTTTGCTTCTTCGCTATCCGCAGCGTCGAGAACCACCTCTTCCGGACGCAGCACGCTAATCAGTTTGAAGATCAGGCTCAGCCCGACGCCAACGATGGTCGCCAGCGCCATGCCTTTCAGCTCGGCGGCGCCGATATGCACTTTTGCCCCGCTGACGCCGATGATCAGGATAACGGAGGTCAGAATCAGGTTCTGCGCCTTGTTGTAATCGACTTTAGATTCGATCAGCACGCGAATACCCGAAGCGCCGATAACCCCGTACAGCAGCAGCGAGACGCCGCCCATTACCGGCAGCGGGATAATCTGGATCGCCGCCGCCAGCTTGCCGACGCAGGAGAGCAGAATCGCGATGATCGCCGCGCCGCCGATAACCCAAGTGCTGTAGACGCGGGTGATCGCCATCACGCCAATGTTCTCGCCGTAGGTGGTGTTTGGCGTGGAGCCAAAGAAGCCGGAGATCACCGTAGACAGGCCGTTGGCAAACATTGAACGATGCAGGCCCGGATCGCGGATCAGATCTTTTTTGACGATATTGGCCGTGACTACCAGATGTCCAACGTGCTCGGCGATCACCACCAGCGCGGCGGGGAGAATGGTGAAAATCGCAAACCATTCAAAGCGCGGGGTATAGAAGGTCGGCAGCGCGAACCAGTGGGCCTCGGCGATGGGCGTGGTATCGACGACGCCCATCACGAAGGAGAGCGCGTAGCCGACCAGGACGCCGATTAAAATCGGGATAATCGCCAGGAAACCGCGGAACAGCACCGAACCGAAAACCGTCACCGCCAGCGTCACCATCGAAATAATAATGGTTTTGCTGTCCGGCGATTGCCCGTCAGCGGGCAGCAGACCGGCCATATTCGCCGCCACACCCGCCAGCTCCAGGCCGATAACCGCGACAATCGCGCCCATCGCCGCCGGTGGGAACATCACGTCCAGCCAGCCGGTTCCGGCTTTTTTGACAATAAAGGAGACGATGCAAAACAGCACGCCGCACATGATAAAGCCGCCGAGAGCGACTTCGTAGCCCAGCGGCAGCAGAAGCAGCACCGGGGAGATAAACGCAAAGCTCGATCCGAGATAAGCCGGAATTTTGCCTTTGCAGATGAAAAGATATAACAGCGTTCCGATGCCGTTAAACAGCAGTACCGTGGCCGGGTTGATATGGAACAGAACGGGCACCAGTACCGTTGCGCCAAACATGGCGAACAGATGTTGCAAACTAAGCGGGATTGTCTGTAAAAGCGGCGGTCTTTCACTCACCCCGATAGCACGGCGCGTCATGGCATTTTCCTCTGAGAGTCGTTTGTTGATTGCTGTTGGTGTGTTTTATTCAAAAAAAAGCCGACTCTCAAAGTCGGCTTTTTCTACTTCATCATTTATTTCGTACCAAAAATCTTATCGCCGGCGTCGCCGAGCCCCGGAATAATGTATCCGTGCTCGTTCAGGCCCTGGTCGATGGACGCGGTGTACAGCTCAACGTCCGGATGCGCTTTCTCCAGCGCGGCGATGCCTTCCGGCGCCGCCACCAGAACCAGCACCTTAATGCTGGAGCAGCCCGCTTTTTTCAGCAGGTCGATGGTGGCGATCATGGAGCCGCCGGTCGCCAGCATCGGGTCAACCACCAGCGCCATGCGTTCGTCGATGTTGGATACCAGCTTCTGGAAGTAAGGCACCGGCTCAAGGGTCTCTTCGTTACGATAGATGCCCACCACGCTGATACGCGCGCTCGGCACGTGCTCAAGCACGCCTTCCATCATCCCCAGACCCGCGCGCAGAATCGGCACTACGGTAATTTTCTTGCCTTTGATCTGCTCAATTTCTACCGGGCCGTTCCAGCCTTCGATGGTGACTTTTTCGGTCGCCAGATCGGAAGTAGCTTCATAAGTCAGTAAGCTGCCAACTTCTGAGGCGAGTTCACGGAAGCGTTTGGTGCTGATGTCGTGCTCACGCATCAGGCCCAGCTTGTGTTTGACGAGTGGGTGTTTCACTTCCACGATCTTCATTCTCTTTCTCCTCTGAGGGGCAGCCACAAAAAAAATCGCCGGATTATACCGCCTTTTTCCTTTTACGCCATAGCCGATATGTTTGACCGGGATCAACCAAAATGCTTTACGCTGCCTGAGCCAGTATAAGACAAAATAAAAAAACCCCGCGAAGGCGGGGCTGAATGGGGCTTTACGGCCGTTTATAGCTTTTCGCCGTTGCTGCCGATAACCTGCTGATACCAGGCAAAAGATTTCTTACGGCTACGCGCCAGCGTGCCGTTGCCCTCATTATCTTTATCCACGTAGATAAAGCCGTAGCGTTTTTTCATCTCACCGGTTCCCGCGGAAACCAGGTCGATACAGCCCCACGGGGTATAGCCCATCAGGTCGACGCCATCCTCAACAACCGCTTTTTTCATTTCGGCGATATGGGCGGAAAGGTAGTCAATACGATACTGGTCATCCACCGAGCCGTCCGCTTCGCGCACGTCGATGGCGCCAAAGCCGTTCTCCACAATAAACAGCGGCAGCTGGTAATGATCCCAGAACCAGTTCAGGGAGTAGCGCAGCCCGACCGGATCAATCTGCCAGCCCCAGTCTGACTTCTGCACGTACGGGTTGGAAACCAGGCTCTTGCTTTCATCGTAATCCAGCTGCGGATTATCATCCGTTGCTTTCGTGGCGAACGACATATAGTAGCTAAAGCCGATATAGTCGACGCAGCCCTGAGTCAGCGCCACGCGGTCTTCTTCGGTGATGTCCAGCGCAAAACCGCGACGCTCGAAGTAGTTCAGCAGGTGCTGCGGATAGCGGCCGCGCACGTGAACGTCGGTAAACCAGTAGCGGCGATGCATGGCGTTCATCGCCATCATCATATCGTTGGGCGCGCAGCTCAGCGGGTAAATCGGACACATGGCTATCATGCAGCCAATCTGCAATGACGGGTTAATTTCGCGGGCGGCTTTAACCGCCAGCGCGCTGGCGACCAGCTCATAGTGCGCCGCCTGAAACATGACCGGCTCGCGGTCCTCCCCCGGCAGATATTTCAGTCCGGAGTTGGTGAACGGCGCAAAATCTTCGTGGAAGTTGGCCTGGTTATTGATCTCATTGAAGGTCATCCAGTACTTCACTTTGTGCTGGTAGCGGGTAAATACCACCCGGGCAAAGCGGACGAAGAAATCAATCAGTTTACGGTTACGCCAGCCGCCGTACTCCGTCACCAGATGGTACGGCATTTCGAAGTGGGAGAGCGTAATCACCGGCTCAATACCGTGCTTCAGGCACTCATCGAACAGGTCGTCGTAAAACTGCAGCCCGGCCTCGTTAGGTTCTTGCTCATCGCCCAGCGGAAAGATGCGCGTCCAGGCAATAGAGGTGCGGAAGCATTTGAAGCCCATTTCGGCAAACAGCCGAATGTCGTCTTTATAGCGATGATAAAAATCGATCGCTTCGTGGTTGGGGTAGTTTTTCCCCGGCAGCACGCCATCGGTGATTTCGCGCGGTACGCCGTGCGCGCCTGCGGTCATCACGTCGGCGACGCTCACCCCTTTACCGCCCTCTTTCCAGCCGCCTTCCAGCTGATGCGCCGCCACCGCGCCGCCCCACAGAAAACCTTCTTTAAATCCGGACATGTTCTCTCCCTATGCGCAGTCGCCGCTCTGCGACCGGTATTGCTGATTGAAATGGTAAACCGCGCCTACCAGCCCGGCATCGTTGCCGTGGCTGACGGTGTCGATATATTCCGCAATGCCAAACCAGGCCAGATGTTCGCGCAGCAGCGCCAGAAAGCCCGGTCGTTCCACAATCCCGCCGCCGATCAAAATCGTTTGCGGGTCGAATAAGTTGACGAGGTTGTAAAGCCCGGTACCCAGGCCGTTAAAGAATTCAGCGACCAGACGTCGACAGGTGGCGTCGCCCGCATCGTAGCGGTCAAAAATCTCTTCGCCAGTGACGTCATCCAGCGCCTTGCCGATATGTTCAGCGTAGCGATGGCGCAACACGCGCAGCGTGCAATTTTCGTTCATCGAATAGCGCCGCACATCGCGGGTGCCCGGACGCGCGGTTTGCATATAGCCAAACTCGCCGGCGCGGAAGCGCGCGCCGTGGACCAGTTGGTTATTACAGAAAATCGCCCCGCCGATGCCGGTGCCGATGGTCAGGACCAGAAAGTTGCTCATGTCGGCGGCTTTACCCCGCCAGCGCTCGGCCAGCAGCACGCAGTTGGCATCATTCTCAATGGCCACGGGCAGGCGAACCTGCTGCTCAAGCCAGCGTTTGATGGCGAAGTTATCGAATTTACGGATGGCGCCGCCCATTTCGATAAAGCCGGTGTGCGGGTTAACGTAGCCGGGCGCGCTGATTGCCACCCCTTCACACGCCGGGTGAGCGGCGATCCACGCCAGCATCGCCTGCAGGATCTGGTCGCCGTCGCTGTCGACGATGTTCTGCTTTCCTTTCTCCAGCAGCGTGCCTTCGCGCGTCATTACCCCCATTTTTAGCGCCGTGCCACCGATATCAAATGCGGCAATGTTCATCCTCAGCTTTCCTCCAGAATCCATCACATTCGCGGTTTATCTCTCCAGAAATCAGGAAAGAAACCGGTTTCACTGGCATGATGATTATTCCCGACAACGCTGGCAAGCAGAAGAATGTACCCGGTTTCATTTTCGTGAACAGTATCAAATTTGCGCACTTAACGGCCGTTTTATATCGGCTGCAAAGCAGGCTCGCAAACGTTTGCTATCCCTGTTAGAATTGCGCCGTTTTTTATTGCTACCGCAAACGCGTGGAGACTTCGCAGTGACCGATAAAACCTCTCTCAGCTATAAAGATGCCGGCGTGGATATTGATGCAGGCAACGCTCTCGTCGACCGTATTAAGGGCGTGGTGAAGAAAACCCGCCGCCCGGAAGTGATGGGTGGACTGGGCGGATTCGGCGCGCTGTGCGCGCTGCCGCAGAAGTATCGCGAACCGGTTCTGGTCTCCGGCACCGACGGCGTCGGCACCAAGCTGCGTCTGGCGATGGACCTCAAGCGTCACGACACTATCGGTATCGACCTGGTCGCTATGTGCGTAAACGACCTCGTGGTTCAGGGCGCAGAGCCGCTGTTCTTCCTTGATTACTACGCGACCGGCAAACTGGATGTCGATACTGCGTCGAGCGTAATCAGCGGCATTGCCGAAGGTTGTCTGCAGTCAGGCTGCGCGCTGGTGGGCGGCGAGACGGCGGAAATGCCGGGCATGTACCACGGCGAAGATTATGACGTGGCCGGTTTCTGCGTTGGGGTGGTAGAAAAATCAGAAATTATCGATGGCAGCAAAGTGGCCGATGGCGACGTGCTGGTGGCGCTGGCTTCCAGCGGCCCGCACTCTAACGGCTACTCTCTGGTGCGCAAAATTATCGAAGTCAGCGGCGTTGACCCGCAAACCACCGATCTCAACGGTAAGCCGCTGGCCGACCATCTGCTGGCGCCGACCCGCATTTATGTGAAATCCGTACTCGACCTGATCGCCAACGTTGACGTGCACGCCATCGCCCACCTGACCGGCGGCGGCTTCTGGGAAAACATCCCGCGCGTGCTGCCGGACAACACCCAGGCGGTCATTGATGAATCCTCCTGGCAGTGGCCGGACGTGTTCAACTGGCTGCAAACCGCGGGTAACGTTAGCAGCCACGAAATGTATCGCACCTTTAACTGCGGCGTCGGCATGGTCATCGCGCTGCCGGCGGAAGCGGCGGATAAAGCCATTGCCTTCCTGAACGACAAAGGTGAAAGCGCGTGGAAAATAGGGTATATCAAAGCCTCTGATTCCGAACAGCGTGTGGTCATTGAATGAAAAACATCGTGGTGCTGATTTCCGGTAACGGTAGCAACCTGCAGGCGATTATTGACGCCTGCGCCCGGAAAAAAATCAACGGCACCCTGCGTGCAGTCTTCAGCAACAAGGCCGACGCGTTCGGCCTTGAGCGCGCGCGCGCGGCCAATATTCCGGCTCACGCGCTCGCCGCCAGCCAGTTTGCCAACCGGGAAGCTTTCGACCGAGAGCTGATGCACGAGATCGATGCTTACGCGCCGGATCTGGTGGTTCTCGCCGGCTACATGCGTATTCTTAGCCCGGCTTTTGTCGCCCACTACCAGGGGCGCATGCTGAATATCCACCCTTCCCTGCTGCCAAAATATCCGGGGCTGCACACCCATCGTCAGGCGCTGGAAAATGGCGATGAGGAGCACGGGACGTCGGTGCATTTTGTGACCGATGAGCTGGACGGAGGTCCGGTGGTTCTGCAGGCAAAGGTACCGGTTTTCGCTGAAGATACCGAGGACGACATTACCGCCCGCGTACAGGCGCAGGAACACGATATCTATCCCCTGGCTATCAGCTGGTTTGTCGACGGCCGCCTGCGCGCGGAAGGAAACGAAGCCTGGCTTGATGAAATAAAACTACCGCCGCAAGGCTACGCCGCCGAAGAGTAATCCATCGCCCTGCGTTTTATCCACGCGGGGCTTTTTTTTGATTAAAATCGTTTAACAATCAATCATATTGAAGAAATAGTTCTTCTTACTGTCATATAGTTGTGACAGAGTGAATCGCTATGCGGAAAATTTCGTCATAATAGTCTATGTCCTGTGAGTAAAACGGAGTGTGAGCTGTAATGGGCCAGGAAAAGCTATACATCGAAAAAGAACTCAGCTGGTTATCCTTTAACGAGCGCGTACTTCAGGAAGCGGCGGACAAAAGCAACCCGCTGATCGAGCGCATGCGCTTTTTAGGGATTTACTCCAATAACCTCGATGAATTTTATAAAGTGCGCTTTGCCGAGCTGAAGCGCCGCATCATCATCAGCGAAGAACAAGGCAGTACCGCACACTCTCGCCATCTGCTGGGCAAAATTCAGGCCCGCGTGCTCAAGGCCGATCAGGAGTTTGACGGCTTATACAACGAGCTGCTGCTGGAAATGGCGCGTAACCAGATTTTCCTGATCAACGAACGCCAGCTCTCCGTCAACCAGCAGTCCTGGCTGCGTAACTACTTCAAGCTGTATCTTCGTCAGCACATCACGCCAATACTGATTAACCGCGAAACGGATCTGGTGCAGTTCCTGAAGGATGATTACACCTACCTGGCCGTCGAGATTATTCGCGGGGATACCATCAATTACGCGCTGCTTGAAATTCCGTCAGACAAGGTGCCGCGTTTTGTGAACCTGCCGCCGGAAGCGCCTCGCCGCCGCAAGCCGATGATTCTGTTAGATAATATCCTGCGCTACTGCCTGGATGATATCTTCAAGGGCTTTTTTGATTACGACGCGCTGAACGCCTACTCGATGAAAATGACCCGTGACGCCGAATACGATCTGGTGCACGAGATGGAATCGAGCCTGATGGAGCTGATGTCCTCCAGCCTGAAACAGCGCCTGACCGCCGAGCCGGTGCGCTTCGTTTATCAGCGCGATATGCCCGACGCGATGGTCGAAATGCTGCGCGATAAGCTCTCCATCTCCAACTACGATTCAATGCTGCCGGGCGGTCGTTACCACAACTTTAAAGACTTTATCGGCTTCCCGAACGTCGGCAAAGCCAATCTGGTCAACAAACCGATGCCGCGTCTGCGTCATCTGTGGTTTGATAAATTCCGCAACGGCTTTGACGCAATCCGCGAACGCGACGTGCTGCTTTACTACCCGTACCATACGTTTGAACACGTCCTTGAGCTGCTGCGCCAGGCCTCTTTCGACCCAAGCGTGCTGGCTATCAAAATCAACATCTACCGCGTCGCGAAAGATTCACGGATTATCGACTCGATGATTCACGCCGCCCACAACGGTAAGAAAGTGACGGTGGTCGTGGAGCTGCAGGCGCGTTTCGATGAAGAAGCCAATATTCATTGGGCTAAACGCCTGACCGAAGCTGGCGTGCACGTTATCTTCTCCGCGCCGGGCCTCAAGATCCACGCCAAGCTGTTCCTGGTTTCGCGCAAAGAGGGCGATGAAGTCGTGCGCTATGCGCATATCGGTACCGGCAACTTCAACGAAAAAACCGCGCGTCTTTACACCGACTACTCGCTGCTGACCGCCGATGCGCGCATCACCAATGAAGTCCGCCGGGTATTTAACTTTATCGAAAACCCCTACCGCCCGGTCAGCTTCGATTATCTGCTGGTGTCGCCGCAAAACTCGCGTCGCCTGCTTTATGAGATGATCGATCGTGAAATCGCCAACGCGCAAAATGGTCAGCCATCGGGCATCATGCTGAAGCTGAACAACCTGGTCGATAAGGGGCTGGTAGACCGTCTCTACGCCGCTTCCAGCTCCGGCGTGCCGGTTAATTTGCTTATTCGCGGTATGTGCTCGCTGATCCCCGGTCTGGAAGGAATCAGCGAAAATATTCGCGTGACCAGCATTGTTGACCGTTTCCTTGAGCATGACCGCGTTTATTGCTTTGAAAACGGCGGCGATAAGCAGGTTTGGCTATCGTCCGCGGACTGGATGACGCGCAATATTGACTATCGTATCGAAGTGGCCGCGCCGCTGCTGGATCCGCGCCTGAAACAGCGGGTGCTGGATATTTTCGATCTCCTCTTCAACGATACGGTGAAAGCACGCTATCTTGATAAAGAACTGAGTAATCGCTACGTGCCGCGCGGCAATCGCCGCAAAGTGCGCGCACAGATGGCGATATACGACTACCTCAAATCACTTGAACAGCCCGATTAACCTATGCCAATAAACGAAAATGCCCCTCGGCCGCAGGAGTTCGCTGCGGTCGACCTCGGTTCGAACAGTTTTCATATGGTGATCGCCCGTGTCGTTGACGGGGCAATGCAGATCATCGGTCGTCTGAAGCAGCGCGTACATCTGGCCGACGGCCTGGATGAAAACTCTGTACTGAGCGAAGAGGCTATTGCGCGCGGGCTGAACTGCCTGTCGCTGTTCGCCGAGCGCCTGCAGGGTTTTGACCCATCAAGCGTCTGTATCGTCGGCACGCACACGCTGCGCCAGGCGACAAACGCCGCAGAGTTCCTCAAGCGCGCGGAGCAGGTCATCCCCTACCCGATCGAAATCATTCCCGGCAACGAAGAAGCGCGTCTGATTTTTATGGGCGTGGAGCACACGCAGCCGGAGCGAGGCCGTAAGCTGGTCATCGATATCGGCGGCGGCTCTACCGAGCTGGTTATCGGCGAGGATTTCGAGCCTCGTCTGGTGGAAAGCCGCCGTATGGGCTGCGTGAGCTTCTCTCAGGCCTACTTTGCTGGCGGCGTCATCAACAAAGAGAATTTCCAGCGCGCGCGTCTTTCCGCCGTGCAGAAGCTGGAAACTCTGGCCTGGCAGTTCCGCATCCAGGGGTGGAACGTCGCTCTGGGCGCATCGGGCACCATTAAAGCCGCTCACGAAGTGCTGGTGGCCATGGGCGAGAAAGACGGCTTCATCACTCCCGAGCGCCTCGAGATGCTGGTCGAAGAGCTGCTGAAGTATAAAAACTTCGACTCGCTAAGCCTGCCCGGGCTGTCTGAAGATCGGAAAGCCGTTTTTGCGCCCGGTCTGGCTATCCTGTGCGGGGTGTTTGACGCGCTGGCGATTAAAGAGCTGCGCTTGTCCGACGGCGCGCTGCGCGAAGGCGTACTGTACGAGATGGAAGGACGTTTCCGTCACCAGGATATCCGTAGCCGCACCGCGCAGAGCCTGGCGAACCAGTACAATATCGATCGCGAGCAGGCGCGTCGGGTGCTGGAGACCACCACGCATATTTATGAGCAATGGCAGGAGCAGAATCCCAAGCTCGCGAACCCCCATCTGGCGGCGCTGCTGAAATGGGCGACCATGCTGCATGAAGTCGGCTTGAATATTAACCACAGCGGCATGCACCGTCATTCGGCTTATATCCTGCAAAACAGCGATCTGCCGGGCTTTAATCAGGAACAGCAGATGCTGATGGCCACCTTAGTTCGCTATCACCGTAAAGCGATTAAGCTGGATGATTTACCGCGTTTCACGCTGTTTAAGAAGAAGCAGTTTCTGCCGTTAATTCAGCTGCTGCGCCTTGGCGTGCTGCTGAATAACCAGCGTCAGGCAACGACAACGCCGCCGAGCCTTACGCTGAAAACCGAGGCAAACCACTGGACGCTGACCTTCCCGCACGACTGGTTTAGCCAGAATGCGCTGGTGCTGCTCGACCTGGAAAAAGAGCAGGAATACTGGGAAGGGGTACCTGACTGGTGGCTGAAAATCAGCGAAGAAGAGAAGCCTGACGCGGCAAGCTAGTTTCGCGCATATGGGCCGGACGTCCGGCCCATTCGCTTATCAATCCTCAACCAGCGCCTCAAGCGGGGCCGGTTTGCCGATATCATAGCCCTGCATATAATCAATCCCCAGCGAAACCACAGCCTGCCGAATCTCGGGCGTTTCGACATATTCGGCCACCACCTGCATATTTTTCATCCTCGCCAGAAGGCAAATAGAGGCAACGGCCTGATAGTCCAGACTGCTGGTCACCAGATTACGAATAAAACTACCGTCGATTTTCAGCAGATCCGCATTCATCGTTTTCAGCCGCGCGTAGCTGGCATAGCCGGTGCCAAAGTCATCAATCGCTACCCGACAGCCCAGGTCCTGAAGCTGCGCCAGGGTTTTCCGCGCCTGCTCGGGATTGGTCAGTGAATGGTTCTCCGTCAGCTCAAAAATAATCTGCCAGGGTTCAATGTCATAATGCTCCAGCAGCGTTTTTACCTGCTGATGAAAATAACTGTTACTCACTGAAAACGGCGAGATATTTATCGCCAGGCGCATTCCAGGAAGCTTTTTGCGCCGCTTGTCCATAAAGATCAGCGTATGTTCGAGGACCCAGCTATCGATACGCGCCGACAGTCCAAACTCGTGCGCCACCGGTAAAAAGACATCCGGCATGATGATTTCATCGTTGTCGTTCAGCATTCTCAGCAGAACTTCATGATAGCTATCCCCCCGGATGCCGACGATCGGTTGTGCCATCAGAACGAAGCGATCGTGCTCCAGCGCCTTCACCAGCTGATTCATTATCATGACTTTGTCTTTCAGCTCCTGCTGCGTATTAATGGCGCCGCGACGCTGTAAATTTTCAGGACTTCCGGTCGCCAGGGAAAGGTCAGCCGCGCCGCTGAGTTCTCCAAGCAGTAAATGCAGATGCATCACCGGAGAGCGAACGTTGCAATAGCTGAATCCCACGGGCGGCTGCAGCGGCATACCGTTCCAGACAAAGCGAAACTTTTTGAGATGGTCAAACAGCAGGGGGACTCGCTGCTGATGGTCTTCACTGTGCAGATGGATAACCAGCTCGTGCCCGGCCATCTGATAGATATCCTCCCCGGGCTGCAATAGATCGCCAAGCGACTCGGCCAGCAGCTGCTTGTACTGAATGCGCAACAGAACGCCGTAATGGCGGCCCAATATTTCCAGCTCGGGAATGCGTAAGAAGCACAGTACTGACCAGGAGGATTTATTTAACGCCCGGCTCAGCGCGCGGATATTGGGCAAGCGTACAACCGGATCAATGAAGGCCATCCGCCGCATACGCGCATAAAAAATTCTCTGCTGCGTCGCCAGCATCGCCATATAGGCGATAATAAATGAAAACACCAGATAGCTTGAGGAGATAATAGCCAGCTGATTACTGTAAATCGGTGAATGCGGGAGATATTGATAATGAAAGTGGATAATAACAATTAATATAGGGGACCAGACCAATGAAATGAAGCGATAGCCAAAACGCATCGCCCCCCACAGCATCACCGGCATAAGCAAGGACAAGGTATAATTTGTACTAAAAATAGTGCTCGTACTACTTAGCGGCATTAATAGCAAAACTAATAAAATTAACAGCACTACCGCCCATAAAATAAACTCAAAGTACTTTATTTTCGGATCGATCTGCAGGCGAATCTGAGAAACAAAACCCCGAATATAGAGCGGGTTGCGGATAATTCGAATCAGAAAGTAGCATAGCGGCACGCCGGTCAGGCATCCGGCCATCAGGGCCTGAAAGGTGATAAGCGAACGCAAACTTAAGGGATTGACTCCGATCAACCCGGTCGCGCGAGGATGGATCCCCAAATACTCGGCGAGCTGGGAAAGGATAAGAAAGATCAGCGATGGCAGCAACATTTGCCAGAACAATCGCTGAGGCATCAGTCGCACATTGCCATGCGAGATTTGCTGTCTTCGCGGGACAAAAACGCGATACCCGCCCCAGCAAAGGACGGTCGGAATAAGAAAATGGAAAATCACGCCGATGGAATCTTCCAGCGCCATGCCGCGCGTAATGGAAAGCAGCAAACCGACAACGATCCCCGGTAAAGCAGCCCAGCCGAAAAACAGCATCAGGCTCAGCACTAACGCCAGAGGTAAATAGTAAAGATAAACTTCATTACCATTCAGTACAGCAACGGTGTTCGCCCATCTTGCCAGGGGGAGTAAAAGGATGGGTAAGATGAGCGGCAGCGACCACCATTTATCCCGATATCGTCTGTAAAGTTTAATAATGTTCATAGATGCTCTACGGATAACCCTAAATCCTGCAGGGTATATTCAGGCAGGCATCCAACCAACCGTCATAATCGCGCAAGGAATAACAACGCGGAACTGGCTGGTGATTTTAGTTGTCGGTGAGAATAGACGATTGATATAAATCAAAAAATCACGTCGCTAATATTAATAATGTCTTTTTTTTAACATCAATTTGCGATAAGCAGAAAGCATGTAAATACGAGGATTATCTTATATAACATTAATTAATGTTTTACCCCTGGGATTTTTACATCCTCATCAATTGACCCTTCCGCGTTACTGTGCCTTAATACGCACATCGCCCATCCTTTGGGTATACTTTAAGGAACCTTTTGTGAGTCAGGCACCCAGTATGCGTAAACGACATCGATTTAACCGTCGCATGACCCGTATCGTACTGCTTATCAGCTTTATCTTCTTCTTTGGACGCTTTGTCTACTCCTCCATCGGTGCCTGGTACCATCATCAGGACAAAAAGCAATCGCAGCAATCCACTATCACCGTTGAACCTTCAGATCCGCTAAAAACGCCGGTACAAAAATAAGCGCGGTACGTTGTTCAGCAACCGGCCTGAGAGAGCAAACGCAGCACTTCAGCGATGCCTTTGCTGATGATTTTATCCTGCCGCATGACGATGCCTAACTGCCGATACAGGCGCGGAGTCAACGATTGCACGTTCAGGCCGACGCGATCCTGCGGATCCTCTACCGCCATACGCGGCACGATGCTGTATCCCAGCCCCGCTCGCACCATGCGCTTAATCGCCTCAATGCTGCCTAACTGCATGACTGGCACGACCATCAGTCCATTATGGCGAAACCAGCCGTCAATCAGATCCCGGGTTCCGCTCCCCGCTTCAAAAGCAATTAGCGGCAATGATTGCAGAACCTCTGGCGTCAGCGGCGAGGGCAGGTCGTCATGAGCATCGCTAAAAATACCGACAAACTCTTCATCTAAAACTGGCGTCACCGCCAGGCTGCGTCCGTTCGCCGGAAGCGTACAAAGGCCCAGATCAAGCCGGTTCTCCTCGATAGCCCGAACCACTTCCAGGGTATTGCCAACCGTGACCCTCACCGTCAGCAGAGGGTGATCCTGATGCAGCTTCTGCAGCAGCGGCGGTAACAGGTGGATACAGGCGGTCGCCCCGGTACCCAACGTTATCGAGCCGCTGATTTCTCGATTGAATTCGCTAACCGATTGCACTGCCGCGCCCACCGCCAGTTCAATCCGCTCGCTGTGCGCCAGCAGGGCGATGCCGGCCGCCGTCGCTTTGATGCCTCGTCCTGTTCGCTCAAGCAGTCTGGTTTGGAGAAATTGTTCCAGCTGACGTACCTGCAGACTTACCGCAGGCTGCGACAGCCCCAGCAGGTCAGCTGCGGCGGAAAAGCTTCCGCGCTGTACCACCAGGCGGAACGTCGCCAGATTTCCCAGATTGAGCGTCATCATCACAAAGTTTCTCTTATAAGGGTCATAAATGGACCGGCCTGCCTCCACAATAGCGTGCAGGGTATGCTGCCGACAACAGCGTAACAAAATGGACGATCATGAAAACATCTGCAAAACCACTCTCCGCGCCGGGCGCTGTCACGCTTGCCGCCGGGTGCAACCAGCTAATAAACTGGGGAATCTCATTTTATATGCCCGGCACTTTCGCCAGAGCTATTGCTCAGGAGACCGGCTGGGCCGCAACGGAAATCTACTTTGGCCTGACTATCGCCATGCTGATGATGGCGATGCTCTCCCCGTTTGTCGCCCGGCTACTGGCCCGCTTTGGGGGCCAACGGGTGGTGGTCACGGGTACGCTGATGATTTCAGCGGGCTGCCTGGTAATGGCTTACGTCCAGAGTCTGCCGGGCTGGTTCGCCGCCTGGGTTCTGACCGGCGCCGGGATGCGTCTGGCGCTCTACGACGCGCTGTTCGCCGCGCTGGTGAATATCTATGGGCAAAGCGCCAGATTAACTATCTCGCGCGTGACGCTGGCCGGCGGCCTGGCTTCGGCTCTGTTCTGGCCGCTCGGCGCCGGGTTGTTGACGCAGATGGACTGGCGGCATGCGCTGCTGATTTATGCCCTGTTTGGCCTGCTTAGCGCGATGCTGCTGTGGAAAATGCCAAATCACAGACTGCCGTCACCGAAACGGATAATGCAACGCCAGCGGCTCTCCCACCGCGATAAACGCCCTGCCCTCCTGTACGCGTCGCTGATTGCGCTGGTAACCTTTGTTTCCAACGGTACCTCGACGCATCTCCCCGAGTATATCGCCAGCGTCGGGCTTCCTGTCGCGGTGGGAATGCTGTGGGGGATTGGGCAAACCGGCGCGCGCTTTCTCGAAGTGGCATCCGGTTCTGTCCTTACGCCGTTGCGGCTAACGATACTGACCACCCTGTTGATGCCGCTCTGCTTTGCGCTCGGCCTGAGCGGGCCATATCTGTCGTGGGCGGCCGGCGGATTTGTGCTGGGTTACGGCGCGATCAACGGCCTGACGACCGTATTTAAAGCTACTCTGCCGCTGCAGCTTTTTGCCGCCGAGGATTATGCCCGACGAACCGGTATTCTGTTGATTCCCGCGCAGCTGCTGGCCGCCGCCTCGCCGTTTGCCTACGCGTGGCTGAATGATCATCTCGGGATAAGGGGCAGTTTAGCGGTTTCCGCCGCGCTGGCCCTGGTGGTGGCAGCTCTGGCGATGGCCATTGCATGGTGTCAGCGGGAGAATACGCCAGCGGCGATTGAAGAACGGGGTTGACAGTAGAAACCCGGTGTATCGGTATTCATCGTCTCAGGGAATGCCGTAATTCGGCGATCTTGTTAAGAAAAATGCCATTAATGACGTCAATCATTAATGGCATTATTTTTTTATTCAATTAACGCAAAGAATAAAGTTTATTCCCACTCAATAGTCGCCGGCGGCTTACCGCTGATGTCGTACACCACGCGGGAAATACCGTTGACTTCATTGATGATACGGTTGGATACGCGGCCGAGGAAATCGTACGGCAGATGCGCCCAGTGAGCGGTCATAAAGTCGATGGTTTCAACCGCACGCAGGGAAACGACCCAGTCGTACTTACGGCCATCGCCCATGACGCCGACGGAACGGACCGGCAGGAACACGGTGAACGCTTGGCTCACTTTGTTGTACAGGTCGGCTTTGTGCAGCTCTTCAATGAAGATTGCGTCCGCGCGGCGCAGCAGGTCGCAGTACTCTTTCTTCACTTCGCCCAGCACGCGCACGCCCAGACCCGGCCCCGGGAACGGGTGGCGGTACAGCATATCGTACGGCAGACCCAGTTCGAGGCCAATCTTACGCACTTCATCTTTGAACAGCTCGCGCAGCGGTTCAACGAGGCCCATCTTCATCTCTTTCGGCAGGCCGCCCACGTTGTGGTGAGATTTGATGACGTGCGCTTTACCGGTTGCGGAAGCAGCGGACTCGATGACGTCAGGGTAGATGGTCCCTTGCGCCAGCCATTTCACGTCTTCCAGCTTCAGCGCTTCTTCGTCAAACACTTCAACGAACACGCGGCCGATGATTTTACGCTTCGCTTCCGGATCGTTTTCGCCCGCCAGCGCAGCCAGGAAACGCGCCTCGCCTTCGACGTGAACGATGTTCAGGCCGAAGCGATCGCCAAACATATCCATAACCTGCTGGGCTTCATTCAGACGCAGCAGACCGTTATCCACAAAGACGCAGGTCAGGTTTTTACCGATGGCGCGGTGCAGCAGCATGGCGGTCACGGAGGAATCCACGCCGCCGGACAGGCCGAGGATCACTTTATCGTCGCCAACCTGCTGACGAATGCGCTCGATGGCATCGTCGATAATTTTAGCCGGGGTCCACAGCGCTTCACACTGGCAGATATCGCGTACGAAACGCTCCAGCATGCGCAGACCCTGACGGGTGTGGGTGACTTCCGGGTGGAACTGTACGCCGTAGAAGCGCTTCTCTTCGTTAGCCATAATGGCGAACGGGCAGGTTTCGGTGCTGGCAACGGTGACGAAGTCAGACGGGATGGCGGTGACTTTGTCGCCGTGGCTCATCCAGACGTCCAGCATCGGCTTACCATCCGCGCTCAGCGCATCTTCGATACCGTGAATCAGGGCGCTATTGGTCTGCACTTCAACCTGCGCATAGCCAAACTCACGTTCATTAGAGGCTTCAACGTGGCCACCCAGCTGCATCGCCATGGTCTGCATGCCGTAGCATACGCCGAATACCGGCACGCCGGCTTCAAAGACATACTGCGGCGCGCGCGGGCTGTTATCTTCGGTGGTGCTTTCCGGACCGCCGGAAAGAATAATGCCGTTAGGATTAAACTCACGAATTTGAGCTTCAGTCACGTCCCATGCCCACAGTTCACAGTAGACACCTAATTCACGAACGCGACGCGCAACCAGCTGGGTGTACTGAGAACCGAAGTCCAGGATAAGAATACGATGTTTATGAATGTTATCCGTCATTGACGATAATTCCGAGGCAAGTGATACAGGTTAAATAAATCGCCCGGCGCGTGGCCGGGCGATGAAAATCAGGAGCCCATGCGGTAGTTCGGGGATTCCTTGGTGATAGTCACGTCGTGAACGTGGCTCTCCTGGATACCCGCGCCGCTGATGCGCACGAATTCCGCTTTGGTCCGCAGGGTGTCGATGGTACCACAACCGGTCAGGCCCATACAGGAGCGCAGGCCGCCCATCTGCTGGTGAATGATCTCTTTCAGGCGGCCTTTATAGGCGACGCGGCCTTCGATACCTTCCGGTACCAGTTTGTCGGCGGCGTTATCGGTCTGGAAGTAGCGATCGGAGGAACCTTTAGACATCGCGCCAAGGGAACCCATACCACGGTAAGATTTGTACGAACGGCCCTGATAGAGTTCGATTTCACCCGGGGACTCTTCGGTACCGGCCAGCATTGAGCCAACCATGACGGCGGCTGCGCCTGCGGCAATCGCTTTCGCGATATCGCCGGAGAAACGAATACCGCCGTCGGCGATAACCGGGATACCGGTGCCTTCCAGCGCTTCAACCGCGTCAGAAACGGCGGTGATCTGCGGAACGCCCACGCCGGTCACGATACGAGTCGTACAGATGGAGCCAGGACCGATACCCACTTTCACCGCGCTGCAGCCGGCTTCCGCCAGCGCACGTGCGCCCGCGCCGGTCGCCACGTTGCCGCCGATGATTTGCAGGTCAGGATATTTCGCACGGGTATCGCGGATACGCTGCAATACGCCTTCAGAGTGGCCGTGAGAGGAGTCGATCAGCAGAATATCTACGCCCGCGGCAACCAGCGCATCCACGCGCTCTTCGTTACCGGCGCCCGCACCCACCGCCGCACCGACGCGCAGGCGACCCTGCTCATCTTTACAGGCGTTTGGTTTACGCTCCGCTTTCTGGAAATCTTTAACAGTGATCATGCCGAGAAGATGGAAGCTGTCATCAACAACCAGCGCTTTCTCAACGCGTTTTTCATGCATTTTGGCAAAAACCACTTCGCGGCTTTCGCCTTCGCGAACGGTCACCAGACGCTCTTTCGGCGTCATATAAACGCTCACCGGCTGATTCAGGTCGGTGACGAAACGCACGTCGCGACCGGTGATGATGCCGACCAGCTCGTTGTCTTCGGTCACCACCGGATAGCCAGCAAAACCGTTGCGTTCAGTCAGCTCTTTCACTTCGCGCAGAGTGGTGGTCGGCAGGACGGTCTGCGGGTCGGTAACCACGCCGGACTCATGCTTCTTCACGCGCTTAACTTCTTCCGCCTGGCGCTCGATGGACATGTTTTTATGAATAAAGCCGATGCCGCCTTCCTGTGCCAGGGCAATTGCCAGACGCGCTTCCGTCACGGTATCCATTGCAGCAGAGAGCATTGGAATATTCAGACGAATGGTTTTCGTCAGCTGAGTGCTGAGATCGGCGGTATTTGGCAGAACGGTTGAATGAGCGGGAACGAGGAGGACGTCGTCAAACGTCAGGGCTTCTTTAGCGATACGTAGCATGGGCAATATCTCGACCAGGGTGGATAAATATTGCCGTGGCATTATACAGAGCGTAACCGATTGCATCTACCCTTTTTTGCAAATAATACTTGCGATCCCCTCCCAGCAGGTTACTATCGACTGAATAACCTGCTGATTTAGAATTTGATCTTGCTCACATGTTGCCATCTCAATCCCCCTCAATTTACACGGTTAGCCGCCTCAATCAGTCGGTCCGGCTGCTGCTCGAACGTGAAATGGGTCAGGTATGGATCAGCGGCGAGATTTCCAATTTCAGCCAGCCCTCTTCCGGCCACTGGTACTTCACCCTAAAAGACGATAACGCCCAGGTGCGCTGCGCAATGTTCCGCAACAGCAACCGCCGCGTGACGTTCCGTCCGCAGCACGGGCAGCAGGTGCTGGTCCGCGCCAATATCACGCTGTACGAGCCGCGCGGCGATTATCAGATCATCGTGGAAAGCATGCAGCCTGCGGGCGAAGGTCTGCTTCAGCAGAAGTATGAGCAGCTCAAGACCGCGCTGGCGGCGGAAGGCTTGTTCGATCAGCAGCATAAAAAAACGCTCCCCTCTCCCGCGCACTGCGTCGGCGTCATCACCTCTAAAACCGGTGCTGCGCTGCACGATATTTTACACGTGCTCAAGCGCCGCGATCCTTCCCTGCCGGTGATTATTTACCCGACCGCCGTCCAGGGGGAAGATGCGCCGGGGCAGATCGTTCGCGCGATTGAGCTGGCCAACGCGCGCCAGGAATGCGACGTGCTGATTGTCGGGCGCGGCGGCGGTTCGCTGGAAGATTTATGGAGCTTTAACGATGAGCGAGTGGCGCGGGCGATTTTTGCCAGCCCTATTGCCATCGTCAGCGCCGTAGGCCATGAGACTGACGTCACTATCGCCGATTTTGTCGCCGACCTGCGCGCCCCGACGCCTTCCGCGGCGGCGGAAATGGTCAGCCGCAACCAGCAGGAGCTGCTGCGCCAGCTCCAGTCCGTGCAGCAGCGCCTTGAAATGGCGATGGACTACTTCCTTGCCAACCGCCATCGTCGCTTTACCCAGGTTTTTCACCGCCTGCAGCAACAGCATCCTCAGCTGCGGCTGGCCCGTCAGCAAACGGAGCTTGAAAGATTGCGTCAGCGCATGCGTTTCGCTCTTGAGACGCAAATAAAGCGCGCCGACCAGCGCCAGCAGCGCGCCGCGCAGCGCCTGAATCAACAAAACCCACAGCCGCGAATTCACCGCGCCCAGAGCCGTATTCAACAGCTGGAATACCGGCTGGCGGAAAACATCCGCGCGCGTCTTGGCGAGCAACGTGAACGCTTCGGTAATATGGTCACGCACCTGGAAGCCGTCAGCCCGCTGGCGACGCTGGCCCGCGGCTATAGCGTCACTTCCGCCAGCGACGGCAAGGTGCTGAAACAAACGAAACAGGTGCGCGAGGGAGACGTTCTCACTACCCGTCTGAACGATGGCTGGGTAGAGAGCGAAGTGAAGAACATCACGCCGGTGAAGAAAACCCGTTCTCGCAAAAAAGCCGGATAAGCCTGCCATTTCAACCGAGGATAACTATACTGCTGTCATGCCCTTTTTAAACGGTTCTATCCGGCTAAGGAGCGTGATATGCCAGATGCTTATCCTCGTTTTGTAATTCCGCCCTACATTTTACGCCGCATTGTCGATCGTGGTTCCCTTCAGCAGCAGCGCTGCGCGCAGAATACCCTCAGCCACGTTCAGACCCTGATGGCGCACGTTCCGGGGCGCCCTGCCGCGCCCCACGTCACCACGCCGGGCCTGCTTGAACGCGACATTTATGATGCCGGGCAGACCCAGGATCTACCGGGTACTCAGGTCCGTTTTGAGGGACAGCCCTCCAACGGCGACGTTGCCGTTGATGAAGCCTATGACTATCTCGGCATCACCCATGATTTCTTCTGGAAGAGCTACCAGCGCGATTCGCTGGATAACCGCGGATTGAAGCTCACCGGCAGCGTCCACTATGGTCACGAATATCAAAACGCATTCTGGAACGGCCAACAAATGGTGTTTGGCGACGGGGATGGCGAGATTTTTAATCGTTTTACTATCGCCATTGACGTAGTGGCGCACGAACTAAGCCACGGCGTGACGGAGAGCGAAGCCGGTCTCATCTATTTCGAACAATCCGGCGCGCTGAACGAATCGCTTTCCGATGTTTTCGGTTCGCTGGTCAAACAGTATCAGCGCCAGCAGACGGCAGACAAAGCGGACTGGATCATTGGCGAGGGACTACTCGCGAAAGGCATCCACGGCAAAGGTCTGCGCTCAATGTCGCAGCCGGGTACCGCATACGATGACCCTGTCCTTGGCAAAGATCCGCAACCCGCCCATATGAAAGATTTTGTTCATACCCAGCAGGATAACGGCGGCGTGCATATCAACTCCGGCATTCCTAATCACGCCTTTTATCTCGCCGCCAGCGCCCTCGGCGGTTTTGCATGGGAGAAAGCGGGATACGCCTGGTACGACGCGGTGTGCGATCAATCTCTGGCAAAAGACGCCGATTTCTCAGCCTTTGCCAGACTGACGATTCGCCACGGCGAGAAACGCTCTGGCAAAGAGACCGCAGAGGCGATTACTCAGGCCTGGGAGCGGGTCGGAGTGGTGCTATGAATCTTGCCGATCTTAGCGATGACGCGGTGATTGAGCTGGCGCGCGAGGGCGGCGTTGCCTGGATCCCGGCGCTCAGCGGGATGCGTAAGATCGTCGTGGCGAAGCTCAACGAGCAACAGAAGCAGCGGATTGCGACGATTCTCCAACAGTCGCTACCGCTGGGCAAGCCGCCGGGCCAGCCCGACTCGCCTGGACGGGGCGACCAGCGTTTTTTTCGCATCCAGATCGTCAGCGAGCAGCACTACCACAGCCTGATTATTCTCATTCCGGAGGATCGTGCGCCAGATTCACTGGTTGAACTCTGGCGCGACGGCGAAGGCTGCGTCAGCGATAAAGATTAAATCGGCACAAACTCGACGCGTTTTTTCGAAATCAGCCCGTGGCCATTCTGGCAAAAATAATCCACCGCGCCGCAGGCTTTTAACACCTCCAGCGGCTTGTGGCAGTCCGGGCAGCGGGCTTCGACAACATACTCTTTCGCACAACGCTCGCAGCGGGCGCTATTGCCCTGCACAGCAAGCTGCGCATGGCACACGGGGCAATCAAATTCCATGGTGACTCCTGACGAGGGGTATATCGCTTTATTTTATCACGGTTGCACAATCTGTGGCTGCTGCCAGTCATTATCCTCCAGCAGGTTATTCGCCCCCAGGCGGTCCGCCGCCTTTAATTTTATTCACCCTGCATACTGAATCGGGACTGAGCAAAAGCATCATAGACCTGCTTATCGGTAAACGGCGGAAAAGTGGCCCGTTTAGCGGCATCAACCAGCGCGGCACAATAGGCTTTATGACCTTCACTCGTTGTCACGCTATTCAGTTTCCCCTCATCGCTAAATCTCAGATGTATTCTGCATTTTTTCCCCGTCCAGCCGTAGCGATTGGATAACCGGGAATCAATAGACTCTTTTATCGCTCTCGCCTGTTTGCCATATTTATCGTCATCGCTGAAGCGTCCGGAGCTACAGCTCCCAAGCGCTGATGTTTTATGGCAGTCAGAAGGATGAAACGGCGTACAGCTGCTGGCTAAAATAACCAAACCGACCATCACTATTGTTTTTTTCATATCCCTGCCCCCATCGTTTGACACGATTCTCCCTACGCTCATTTACCTGCGTTCTACTTTAGCGAAAAGGAACGCCGCTGCTTTGAATACTGCCGGGCTGGTTTGGCGCTGGCACCTCTACGCAAGGCGGCCCCGGCTTGAAATGAATGGTAATGATGTTATTGCTGGAAGGCTTCCCTTTGATGTATCGCCATTTTTCCATTGCGGCCCTGACTTCATTATCAAACATTCCGGAAGGATCTGAGCTTAATAACCGAACGTGAGTCACCCTCCCATTCTCATCAACGTCAAATTGCGCTTTAACCTGACCCGGTATCCCTTTTTTTTCGGCTTTCGCGGGATAAGCAGGCTTAACGCGCGGTTCAATCGGTTGTGATTCAGCGGCACAGGCTATGGGAATAAGAAACAGCATCAGGAGAGTTAAAAGGCTTTTCATTCTGACCTCATTGTCACAAAAATATTTATCCTCCCTGGTTTTTCTCACATTTATAACCCGGCCTCAAGCGAGTTTATTATTATTCTGCGCATGTACAATGGCGATAATAAAAAAGCCCGGCGGATGCGGGCTTTAGGTTTTTGATGCTGGCGGATAGCTTATTTGCTTTTCTTGATGTGCTTAATCAAGCGCTTACGCTTACGCATCTGGTTCGGCGTCAGGGTATTGCGTTTGTTGGCAAACGGGTTTTCCCCTTCCTTGAACTGAATACGAATCGGCGTGCCCATCACTTCCAGCGATTTACGGAAGTAGTTCATCAGGTAGCGTTTATAAGAATCCGGCAGATCTTTAACCTGGTTACCGTGAATAACCACGATCGGCGGGTTATAACCACCGGCGTGGGCATATTTCAGCTTCACGCGACGGCCGCGCACCAGCGGCGGCTGATGGTCTTCAGCAGCCATGGTCATGATGCGGGTCAGCATAGCGGTACCCACGCGACGGGTTGCGCTGTCGTACGCCTCGCGCACGGATTCAAACAGATTGCCTACGCCGCTGCCGTGCAGCGCGGAGATAAAGTGCACGCGGGCAAAGTCGATAAAGCCCAGACGGAAGTCCAGGGTCTCTTTCACCTGCTCTTTTACTTCCTGGCTCAGGCCGTCCCATTTATTGACGACAATCACCAGCGAACGACCGCTGTTGAGGATAAAGCCCAGCAGGGAGAGATCCTGATCGGAAATCCCTTCGCGCGCATCAATCACCAGCAGCACCACGTTGGCGTCTTCAATCGCCTGCAGCGTTTTGATCACCGAGAATTTTTCGACGACATCGGTAATTTTTCCGCGCTTGCGCACGCCTGCGGTATCGATAAGGACGTATTCACGCTCATCGCGCTGCATCGGGATGTAGATGCTGTCGCGAGTGGTTCCCGGCATATCGTAAACCACCACACGATCTTCACCCAGGATACGGTTGGTGAGCGTTGATTTACCCACGTTCGGGCGGCCCACAATCGCCAGCTTAATCGGCAGATCCTGCGGGTTAAAATCATCTTCCGGCTCTTCAAGCGCTTCGCCGTTCTGCTCGGCTTCGAACTGCGCCCAGTATGCCGCGTCTTCGTCCACTTCTTCCGGCGGGTTCACCTCGTCAACCCACGGCAGCAGCACGTGCTCGAGCAGGCTGGTGACGCCGCGGCCATGGGAAGCGGCGATAGGATAAATCTCGCCTAACCCCAGCGACCAAAAATCGGCAATCGCCTGATCGGCATCGATACCGTCAGTTTTGTTTGCCACCAGGAAAGTCGGTTTCTCACGGGAGCGCAGATGTTTCGCAATTGCCGAATCCGCCGGCATCAGGCCCGCACGCGCATCGACCATAAACAGCACCACGTCCGCTTCTTCAATCGCCAGCAGCGACTGTTCCGCCATTCGCGTTTCTACGCCATCTTCGGTACCGTCGATCCCGCCGGTATCGATACAGATAAATTCGCGGCCTTCCACTTCAGCACGACCGTACTTACGGTCACGAGTCAGCCCCGGGAAATCCGCGACCAACGCATCGCGAGTGCGCGTTAAGCGGTTAAAGAGCGTGGATTTTCCAACGTTAGGGCGCCCGACAAGCGCGACCACAGGTATCATGTTAAATGCCTCATACAAAAATCGATACAACGCCCGTTTTCACGGCGTTTTTAAAAAAGCCAAAACGGCCCCTGTCTGCCAGGGGCCGTTTCTCAAAAATAGACTACCGCTGTTGTTAACGCGTAATCGCGTACAGCGTGCCGTCTTTCGCCTGAATCAGCAGTTTGCCGTCAGCAACAACCGGATCGGTCAGGAAGCCTGAGCTGTCCACCTTCTGCTGAGCCACAAAGTGACCATCTTCAGGGTTGACCCAGTGCATATAGCCTTCGCTATCGCCAACAACCAGATTGCCATTATACAGCACAGGCGCCGTCAGCAGACGGTGCAGCAGATCGCTTTGCGTCCACAGCGTCACGCCGCCGTCGGTGGTGAGCGCCAGCAGACGGTCATTCTGGTCAACCAGGTAAATACGGTTGCCGTCGACAATGAAATCGTTCACTGAACCCAGCTCGCGTTTCCACATAATCTGGCCGCTGCGCAGATCCAGCGCCGTCAGGTTGCCGTTGTAGGCCAGCGCGTAAATCACGCCGTTCACGATAACCGGCGTCGTGTCGACGTCGTTAAGACGGTCGATTTCCGTCGGACCGGTCGCGGTAGAGATACGCTGCTGCCAAATCATCTGGCCCTGCTGCATCAGCACCGCGCTGACGCGACCGTTGTCGCCGCCCACAATAGCTGCGCCGTAGGCGGTAGCCGGAGCGGATTCGCCGCGCAGGGAGAGCGCTGGCATATCAAGGTTAACGGTCCATTTCACCGCGCCATCGGCTTCGTTCAGCGCCTGAAGCTGACCGTTAGTGGTATGAATCAGCACCATGCCGTCGCTGACGACCGGACGAGAAATCGCTTCACCCGCCACGCTCGCTTCCCACGCGACGGTACCGTCGCTGGTGTTCAGCGCATAAACTTTCGCTTTTTCGCTACCGATATAAACGTGGCCGCCGGAGACGGTCACGCCGCCGGAGAGCAGCGCAGGCGCGCGGGAGAACCAGCCGTCTTTCTCTGCCAGATTAACCGACCACACCTCTTTGCCGTCGCCTGAATTAAGGGCTTTAACGGTACCTTTACGATCGGCGGCATACACAACGCCATCAGCAAAAGCCGGGTGCAGGTTAGAGTAGAATTCGCCAATACCGCCGCCAACGGAGGTGCTCCAGGAGGTGGACGGCGTAAACTGGTTTTCCACCGTCGGCAGTGGCGACATTTTCACCACATCTTCTTCGCTGTTAAACAGCGAACAGCCGCTCAATAAGGTAACGGAAAGCAGCCCTGGCAGAAGTAATTTACGCAATTGCATCGAGTCCCTCTCAGATGGACAAATTATTTATTTTCATACGCATCATTTCGCTGAGCGCCGGTGAGGCATCGCTTTTCGCGCCCGCTTCCCATGCTGCTTTCGCCCCTTGCTTATCGCCTTTGCTCAGCAGGATCTCGCCGCGCAGGTCAGCGACAATCGCGGTCCAGCCTTCGCCTTTCACGGCATCCAGGGTTTTCAGCGCGGCATCAGGCTGCTTAAGCTGCAGCTGGACGCGAGCAAGACGCATATTGATAACCGATTTCAGGTTATCATCAGAAGCGGCCGTAAGCCCCTGCTGAAGCTGCTTTTCAGCGTTCTGCAGGTCGTTTTTATCGACAAACTGCTGCGCCAGCTCAAGAGAAGCAAACGCACCATAGGTGTTTTTGCTGTCGGCGGCAAATTTCTGCGCAGCGTTCAGCGCTTCTGGTTTATCCGATTTGAGGGCGGAAATCGCATTTTCATAAGCCAGGGACGAGCCTCTGGCGGTATCCAACTGATGGGAGGTCCAGTAGCGCCAGCCAACCAGCGCGCCAACGCCCAAAATCACCCCAACGGCCAGCGCCTTGCCATTTTCAGCAAAGAAACGCTTCAGCGCGTCGACCTGATCGTTTTCGTTATTGTAAAGTTCCACGCAGTCCTTCTCCTGACTAATGATTCCCGGGAGATTAACCCAGAAGTGTGCGCAAATGCGCGGCAACGCTATCCTGCGTTACGGTAGTTTGCTCTCCTGAGCGTAAATCTTTCACTACCACGTTTCCGTCAGCGATTTCTGATTCGCCCAGCACCAGCGCAACGCGAGCGCCCCATTTATCAGCGCGCGCAAACTGCTTCTTAAAGTTGCCGCCGCCGTGGTTGGTCATCAGCTTAACGCCGGGTAACGCATCGCGTACCTGTTCAGCCAGACGCATTGCTGCGGACTGGGTGTCAGTTCCGGAGGCTACCAGGTATATATCGACAACAGGATCGGCTTTAAATTCCGGATTCACTGCCTGAACCAGTAAAACAAGACGTTCCAGCCCCATCGCAAAGCCGACGCCAGGGGTTGCGCGACCGCCAAGCTGCTCAACCAGACCATCGTAACGGCCGCCGGCGCAGACGGTGCCCTGGGAACCGAGGCTGGTGGTGACCCACTCAAACACGGTGCGGTTGTAATAGTCGAGACCGCGCACCAGACGCTGATTCACGGTATAGCGGATACCGGCATCATCCAGCAGCGCGCAAAGTCCCGCAAAATGCGCTTTGGACTCTTCATCAAGATAGTCGCCCAGCGTCGGGGCGTCGTTCAGCAGCGCCTGGACGTCCGGGTTTTTAGAATCCAGCACGCGCAGCGGGTTAGTGTACATGCGGCGTTTGCAGTCTTCGTCCAGCTTATCTTTATACTGCTCAAGATAGGCCACCAGCGCGTCGCGATAGTTAGCGCGAGCCTCCAGCGAACCGATAGAGTTCAGCTCCAGCGCAACGTGGCTGGAGATGCCCAGCTCGCGCCACCAGCGGGCGGTCAGCATAATCAGCTCGGCATCAATATCCGGCCCCTGCAGACCGAACGCTTCCGCGCCAATCTGGTGGAACTGGCGATAACGCCCTTTTTGCGGACGTTCGTGGCGGAACATCGGCCCGATATACCACAGGCGCTGTTCTTGATTGTACAGGAGACCATGTTCGATGCCGGCGCGTACGCAGCCAGCGGTACCTTCCGGACGCAGAGTCAGGCTATCGCCGTTACGGTCCTCAAAGGTGTACATCTCTTTTTCAACCACGTCGGTCACTTCGCCGATAGCGCGTTTGAATAACGGGGTCTGCTCTACAATCGGCAAACGGATTTCGCTGTAACCGTAGCTACCAAGCACCTGCTTCAGTGAGCCTTCAATGCGCTGCCAGAGAGCGGTTTCGCCCGGCAGATAATCGTTCATGCCACGGATGGCTTGAATGTTCTTTGCCACGTTTATTCTCTTTATATATACAAAAATGAACCCCGGCGCCTCGCGCCCGCAGGTTCAATCATACACGGGAAGCGTATCGCTTCCCAACACGTTATTTCGCTTCAACCTGCTGAATATCGATGCGACGCGCCTCATCAAGCATCGATGCTTTAGCGCGAATACGCGCTTCCAGCTGATCGATCATATCGTCGTTATCCAGTCTGTCTTTACGTACGCCGTCTTCGTACAGGCCGCTTTTCTTGTTGCCGCCGGTCACGCCGAGGGTGGAAACCAGCGCCTCGCCGGGACCGTTTACCACGCAGCCAATGATCGAAATATCCATCGGCGTAATGATATCTTCCAGCCGCTGCTCCAGCGCGTTAACGGTACCGATAACGTCAAACTCCTGACGTGAACATGTCGGACAGGCAATGAAGTTGATCCCGCGAGAGCGAATGCGCAGCGACTTGAGAATATCGAAGCCCACTTTGATCTCTTCAACCGGATCCGCCGCCAGAGAAACGCGCAGCGTATCGCCGATCCCTTCAGACAGCAGCAGGCCGAGGCCGATCGCGGACTTCACCGCGCCGCTGCGCGCCCCGCCCGCTTCGGTGATCCCGAGGTGCAGAGGCTGATCGATCTGTTTCGCCAGCAGGCGGTAGGATTCAACCGCCAGGAACACATCGGAAGCTTTCACGCTGACTTTAAACTGATCGAAGTTAAGACGATCGAGGTGATCGACATGGCGCATTGCCGATTCCAGCAGCGCCTGCGGGGTGGGTTCACCGTATTTTTCCTGGAGATCTTTTTCCAGAGAACCGGCATTCACCCCGATACGGATAGGGATGTTTTTATCGCGAGCGCAGTCCACCACCATGCGGATACGCTCTTCGTTGCCGATATTGCCCGGGTTAATGCGCAGGCAATCAACGCCGTATTCCGCTACCTTCAGGGCAATGCGGTAATCGAAGTGGATATCGGCAACCAGCGGTACGCTAACCTGCTGTTTGATAAGCTTGAACGCTTCCGCCGCATCCATCGTTGGTACCGAAACGCGCACGATATCCGCGCCAACGCGCTCAAGGGCTTTAATTTGATTTACCGTCGCCGCCACATCGGTGGTGCGCGTGTTTGTCATCGACTGTACGGCGATGGGAGCGCCATCGCCAATCGGCACATTCCCAACGTAAATTCGCTTTGATTTTCTACGTTGAATCGGAGCCTGGTTATGCATGAAAAATCTCCCGCGTTACCCGTCTGTTACTGCGCCGGTGATTGTTCGGCATTGAGGGTCAGACGTGCAACCTGGTTAGTTCTGATAAAACGACTCAAATCGACTGGTTTACCCAGATACTGTATCTGTACCGCCGCCGGGGCACCGATTTTCAGCTTATAAGGCGCCTGGCCGCTCAGATTGAGGTTACCGCCTTTACGCTGTAAACCGCTGAACAGCTTTTTACCGGTCGCATCGCTCACTTCCAGCCAGCAGTCGGCGGTAAAATTCAGCACCAGATCCTGGGCGGAGGCCGCCGCAGCGGTCACGTTTGCCTGGTCGGTCGGTAACGGCGAAGTTGCCGGCGCTGCCGCCGTATCGACGTTGGCCTGAGAAGGCGCGACAACGGCGTTATTCTCGGCCGGAGCCGGGGCCGGAGTCGACGCCGCTGGCGCCGGAGACGTTTCTACAGGCGCGCTGTTGGCGGCGGTATCCGGTGCAGAATTCGCCGATTGATTATCCAGAGGGATGCTTTGGCTGTTGCTATCGCCCGCATTCAGTTCGGCGGAGGATTGATCGGCCATCGTGGAGATCTCGTCCTGCTGCGCTTTGTGGTCCTGCCACCACCAGGCGCCGCTGAGGCCAATCACCACGAACAGCACCAGCCAGGTAAAGCTCATTAGCCAGCCGTCGCGCTTTTTACGGCGTTTACCCAGCGAGAAGCTCTGCATGGGGGCAACTTTCGCCGCCCGGATCGGAGCCTGCTTGGCCATCATCGGCAGCAGCTCTTCTTCAGGAATGTGCACAAGGCGGGCATAAGAGCGGATATAGCCGCGCAGGAAGGTTGAAGCAAGATCGGCGGGTGCCTTATCGTCTTCAATATCACGAACCGTGGAAACCTTCAGGCATAAGCGTTCAGCCACCGCCTGCTGGCTGAGCCCGAGTTGTTCGCGGGCATTACGCAGACGCGCGCCCGTGGTGTTTGCTTCTTGATGGTCTTGAGTGGCTTCAGTATTCATTCGCTACAACTACTGGTACGTGAAATTTAAAATTCAGCGCCGGTGACCCCGCGCCGCGAGACATCTGCTCAACGTCAGACAAACAGTATAAGTCCGTATGACCTGGTATCACAGAGACTTATCAATATTGAATGCTAAGCGGTTGTTGTACCGCTACATACTGCCTCAAAGTCGACAAAAACGCACCGTAATTATTAACCACAACAGCGTATTTCGCCCGGCGATTCCACATAAATATGCAGCGCACCGCCAGGGCTGTGCGCTGCATCATTGATTATCAGACCGCCTTCACGTCGATGGCTTCGCCCTGCATACGTTTACGCAGCGTACGCTTGGTACGGTCGATAACGTCGCCGGCCAGCTGACCGCAGGCGGCATCAATATCGTCGCCGCGGGTTTTACGCACGATCGTGGTGAAACCATACTCCATTAACACCTTGGAGAAACGGTCGATACGGCTGTTGGAGCTACGGCCATACGGCGCGCCCGGGAAGGGGTTCCATGGGATCAGGTTGATCTTGCACGGCGTATCTTTCAGCAGCGCGGCCAGCTCGTGCGCATGCTCGGTGCCGTCGTTGACGTGATCCAGCATGACGTATTCGATAGTGACGCGTCCCTGGTTGGCGTTGGACTTCGAAATATAGCCACGCACCGAGTTCAGGAAGGTCTCAATATTGTATTTCTTGTTGATCGGCACGATTTCATCACGAATGGTATCGTTCGGCGCGTGCAGAGAGATGGCCAGCGCGACGTCAATCATATCGCCAAGCTTATCGAGCGCCGGCACCACGCCGGAAGTGGAGAGCGTGACGCGACGTTTAGAGAGACCAAAGCCGAAGTCGTCGAGCATGATCTCCATGGCCGGCACCACGTTAGTCAGGTTCAGCAGCGGCTCGCCCATCCCCATCATCACCACGTTGGTAATCGGACGTACGCCGGTGGTCTTCACCGCGCCGACGATTTTCGCCGCGCGCCAGACCTGGCCGATAATTTCCGAAACCCGCAGGTTGCGGTTAAAGCCCTGCTGGGCCGTAGAGCAGAATTTACACTCCAGCGCGCAGCCCACCTGGGAAGAAACGCACAAGGTGGCGCGATCGTCTTCCGGGATATACACGGTTTCGACGCGCTGATCGCCAACGGCAATCGCCCACTTAATGGTACCGTCGCTGGAGCGCTGCTCTTCAACGACTTCCGGGGCGCGAATCTCCGCGACTTCCTTTAATTTGCCGCGCAGAACTTTGTTGATATCGGTCATCTCATCAAAGTTATCGCAGCAGTAGTGATACATCCATTTCATCACCTGATCGGCGCGGAAAGGCTTTTCGCCCATGTTTTTGAAAAACTCGCGCAGCTGCTGACGATTCAAATCCAGCAGGTTGATTTTGGCATCTTTGTTCGGCACCGTCAGAGCGGCGCTATCAGGTGTGACTATTTGTTCAGACATAATTGATTCCGGCCTCGTTATTACACGTTATGGCCCCTGGAGGGTTGAAAAAAGAAACGCCCCGGGAGCGACTGCTCATCCGGGGCGCTGTATTCTACAAATTCTGGTCCATCAATACCACGTTTGCACGCAGCAATGATGAAAAAATCTGTAACTGCCTGGCAGATCCTCTAAGGATTTTCGATTGTCGCAAGGCGGTAAGCAAGCGAAGCCCCGGGAGCAAAGATAAGCGACCGGGGTGAACGCGCGCAGCCAACACCGCGATAGTCGAAAAGACGACGAGGATGGGTATCTCCAAAGTATTTTACGTCACGGCGAGGCGGCGAATTCGCAAATCCCGGGAGCATAGATAACTATGTGACCGGGGTGCGCGAATGAAGCCAACAAAGCGGTGGCGTGAAAGACGCGGGAGATTAGCGGGTGCGCGGACAAACCTCGCCTTCAGCAAAGAAAAACGCGATCTCGCGCGCAGCGGATTCAACGGAATCGGAACCGTGGGTGCCGTTCTCGGTGAAGCTGTCAGCGTAGTCTGCGCGCAGGGTACCCGCCAGCGCGTTCGCCGGGTTGGTTGCGCCCAGCAGGTCACGATGACGCTGAACCGCATTTTCGCCTTCCAGCACGGAAACCACGATCGGGCCGGAAGTCATGAATTCAACCAGACCGTCAAAGAACGGGCGACCTTCGTGCTCAGCATAGAAGCCGCGAGCCTGCTCAACGGTCAGATGCAGCATTTTGGTGCCAACAATTTTGAACCCTGCAGCTTCAAAGCGAGAAAAGATGCCGCCAATAACGTTTTTTGCCACCGCGTTTGGTTTGATGATGGAAAAAGTACGTTCAATAGCCATGATAACCTCTTTATATATGTTGTTCTGTTTTGCAGATGAGCAGATGAGACCGATAAATACGGCGCGAATTATAATCATCATCTAAGGCGATTGCCTATGTGTTTAGGTAACATTTTTTTAAAAAAAAGCGACCTTAAACAACAAATCCCGCCAATTAAGGCACGTTACGTTTATTGCACGGTGAAGTTCGCGGCAACAATTTGCCCCGCCTCGTCCATCACCACCAGCTGATAACGGTCAGGGCGATCGATGTTAAGGGTCGCGCTGGCGCCTTCCGCCGACAGAGGCTCACCGTTAAGAAACCACCAGCGGCGCCCTTCCCCGCCGGTCGTTTGCAGCGGCAGCATCACCTTTTGCTCGCCGGGCAGCCGTTTAACCACCGCGCCTTCACGAAGACCGGAGAGCACCAGCGGAGCGGCATCAGCGGTTTGCACCGGCGGACACGCCGCCGAAACCGCAGGCAGCCTGACGCGACGCCGTTCGCCTGCGGGTAGCCAGGGTTCAAGCGGCAGCGGCCAGACGTCGAGGCTTTTCTCTACCGCGCCGGGGCAATCTGCCGCCACCCGCAGCCCTTTCTCATTCAGCCACACCGGGAAGCGAATCCCGCGGATACCTTCCTGGCCGGGCAGCAGCAGGGTCGGCGGCTGGCTCTCATCGAGCAGCCAGGTGGCCAGCCGTCGGCGGCAGTTCGCGTCGCCCGCGGGTAAATTCTGCCCGCCGGGCCAGCAAACCGTCCCGGCGCTGACCGACGACGGGCGAGGGTCGGCAGGCAATCCGCCGCGGCTCATCGCCGGGCGCGCCAGCAGCATATTATTCACCTGGTTCAGCAGCGGCACCGCGCTGGCGAAGCCAAACTGCCCGACGACCGGCGTGCCGTCGGGTCGCCCGGTCCAGATACCTATCAGATAGCGGGCGTTCACGCCGATCGCCCAGGCATCGCGGTAGCCGTAGCTGGTTCCGGTTTTCCACGCCAGCGGCACCACCTGCACCAGCGACGCATCGGGCACCGGCTGCGCTTCGCCGGCCAGTATGCGCCGCACGATCCACGCGGCGCCCGGCGACAGCAGCGGCCTCTCAACCAGCGGTGAGTCTGGCGTGATGCGCAATTGTCCCGCCTTACCATGGCGGGCAAACGCGCTGTACGCCGCCACGATATCCGCCAGACGCGCGCCGCCTCCGCCGAGGATCAGCGACAGATTCGGCTCCGCGCCGGCGGGCAGCATCAGCGGTAATCCGGCATTGCGTAGCCTGGCGGCAAAACGCTTCGGCCCGTAGGCCTCCAGCACCTGCACTGCCGGAAGGTTCAGCGAGCGAACCAGCGCGTCGCTGGCGCTCACCGGCCCGTGAAAACCGCTGTCAAAATTCCCCGGCCGGTAGTCGCTAAACCGTCGCGGCACATCCTGTAACAACGAAGCCGGATGGATCAGCCCCTCATCCAGCGCCATACCATAAACAAACGGTTTCAGAACCGAGCCCGGGGAGCGGATCGCCGAGACCATATCAATATGACCAAAGCGGCTATCATCGTTGATATCCACCGACCCTACCCAACCGCGCACCTTCATATTGGTATGGTCAACTACAATCATCGCTAAAGAGCTGCGCGGCGGCAGGCGCGATTTCCAGTTCAGCGCCAGGTCTTCCAGCTGCCGCTGCAGTCCGGCATCCAGCGTCGTTACCACCTTCTCTGCGCGGCTGCTCGCCAGCGCGCGGCGGGCAAAAAGCGGCGCCAGCTGCGGCATCTGCCGCGGAAAGAGCCAGACGGGCTCTTCGATAGCTTCTCGTACCGGCAGCGATGGCCACACGCCCTGATTTTCCATCCGCAGCAGCACTTTATCGCGCGCCGCCTGCGCTCGCTCCGGCCAGCGATCCGGACGCAGCCTGCTCGGCGCCTGCGGCAGTACCGCCAGCAGCGCCGCTTCGCCATAGCTAAGCTGCGCGGGCGGTTTACCGAGATAGGCCCAGCTGGCTGCGCCTATCCCCTGCAGCGTACCGCCGAACGGCGCCCGGTTGAGGTAGAGCGTGAGGATCTCGCTTTTTGACAGATGCCACTCCAGCTGCAGCGCGCGCCATAGCTGACGCAGCTTGCCGCCGAAGGTTCGGGGATGCGGATCGAGCAGGCGCGCCACCTGCATGGTCAGGGTGCTGCCCCCAGAGATCACCCGCCCGGAAGTGAGATCCTGCCAGGCGGCGCGAACGATCGAGAACGGATTAACGCCGGGGTGATCCCAGAACCAGCGATCTTCATACTGGATCAGCGCCTGTAAATAGCGCGGCGAAACGTCAGCCAGGGTCACCGGATAGCGCCAGACGCCCTGCGCGTCGGCGAAACGCCACAGCGGCGTCCCGTCTTCCGCCACCACCACTCGGGCAGGCGTCACCTCGCGCAGCGGCAGCGGCCACAGGCGATCGGCGGCCAGCAGCAGCAGCCACAGCAAAAAAATAAACGCCGCCAGCCAGCGCCAGCGGCGTTTAATGCGCTTCAGTGCCCGCATTTAGGGTACAACGGTGAGCGGTCCGCTGGCCGCGCCGGTTGCCCGCCACTGCGGCACGTACATTGACTCGACCTGCGGCTGCGGTACCTGATAGGTGCCCGGCGTCACCGCGCGCGCCAGATAAACCAGCGTCACCGGCTGGCCTTCATTGATAGCCACCGCGGCGACGAAGCGATCGTCGCGAAACTCAATGTGCTGAATATCGGCCTGCTGCATCTGGTTAAGCAGATTCTGCACCACCTCGCCGTTCTCCTGCAGGCTGGCGCTGCTGTTGGCCAGATTCTGGTTTTCCAACTCCAGCCCCGCCGGGAGTAAATCCACCACCAGCGCGTCCGGGACGTTACGCTTAGCCGTCACTTCCAGCTTCACCAACACCAGTTCGCCGCTGCGCAGCGAAGAGAGCGATTTCTGCTGGCCCTGGGTATCGAAAATTTGCCGTTCAATGCCAAGCACGTTGCCCCCCGGCTGCGGCGCGTTCTGCGGATAGCCGCTGCTGTCGAGACGGAGCCACAGCGGCTGCTGGCCGGTATTGGTCACCTGCAAGGCCGCCAGCTGGTCGCCGGTCAGGTTGCGGGTTTGCGCTTTCTCGCCGGAGAGCGGTTCGGCCTGCACGGAGGTTTGCGCCTGCCAGCTGCCGGGGAGATCCTGCAGCGTACGCCCGGCCAGGAACAGGGCGTTACTCTCCTGCGTCGAGAGCCAGCGCTGGCCGTAGGCTTCGTCCGCCAGATGGCTGAGCAGCGTATTTTGCGCTTCCGGCAGCAGTTTGTTCTCCTCCAGCAGCGCCAGCTTCAGCGCATCATCGCGCAGCTCGCTGCCGTAATCGCCGAGCCAGCGGTTCGCGTCCTGCCGCGGCGTCGTCAGCGCCAGCTTCAGGGCTTCGTCGCCGCGCGGCGCATCGCCCATCAATTTCAGGGCCACGCCCAGCTGCAGCAGCGGCAGACCGGAACGCGCCTGGTCGTGACGGCTCCAGATTTCGCGCAGCGCGCCGAGCGGCGCTTTCTGCTGCCGGGCCAGTACCAGCGCGGCGTAGGCCTGAGCGGCAAAGCGGCTGGCCTGGGCATCATCGCTATAGCGGACGGACATCAGCCCCGGCTCCTGTAAATAACGCAGCAGGCGCTGGTTGCCGTTATTGACGGCGTTCGTTGGTACGCTGTAGCCCTGCTCGCCCGCCCGGACGAGGAAGTCCATCGCGTAGGCGCTCAACCAGTACTCCTCCGGCCCTTCTTTATCCCACAGGGCGAAACCGCCATCATCGCGCTGCATCTGCAGCAGACGAGAAATGCCGATATCCACCGCCGCGCGTCGCTTTTCATCGCTATCGCCGCCGATCCCCAGGGCTTTAAGCTGGGCGGCGTTGGTATAGAGCGACGGGAACAGCCCGCTGGTGGTCTGCTCCAGGCAGCCGTAAGGATAGGCTTTCAGGTCGCGTATATAGCGCGCCAGGTTCAGCGGCGGCTTGCCGCTGAACACCAGCTGCCCCTGCAACGTGGCCGGCGAGAAGCCCTCACTTTGCGCCGCCGGAGCCTGCCAGCTTTCACCCGGCTGGAGGACAGCGCCGGAATTCACGGTTTGCGCCGGGAAAGCCGGACGCACGCCCAGCTGCCACTGCTTCTGCATCGGCGCGAAGGTTTCACCCGGCAGGTTCAGGCCGCTGATGGTGGCATTCACCTGACCATCGCCAAAGCCTTGCTGCGCGCGAACCGGCACAAACAGGGTGCTGCGCGCGCCGGGAGCCAGATGCACCGGCGGTATTTCTCCCCCTTCAAGCTGCAGCAGACCGCTGGCGGCCAGCGCAACGTTGAGGGTCTGCGGCTTATCGGTCAGATTGCTGAGATCCAGCGCCAGGCGAGTGGTATCTCCGCTGGCGAGGAAGCGCGGCATATTCAGCTCGGCAATAACCGGCGCCGCCACGATCGTTTTTCCTTCGCTGCTGCCAAAATCCTCTGCGGTCCACGCCTGGGCCATAACCCGCAGTTCGCCGTTAAAGTCGCCAATCGGCAAAGTCACCGTCCCTTCGCCTTTCTCATCCAGCACCACCGGCTGCGCCTGCTGAGCGATAATCGTCACGTGATTAACCGGCGGTTTGCCGCCGCGTTTGAGTTCATCACCGTCGCCGCCGAAGCGCAGGCTGGCGAGTCTCCCCTGCCCTTCGATCACCTGACCATAGATATCGTAAATATCGGCGCCGTAGCGTTTCTGGCCAAAGAAGGCGTTCCACGGATCCGGCGTTGCATAGTCGGTGATATTGAGTACGCCGCTATCGACGGCGGAGAGCAGCATGTTAACCTGTTTCGGCGTCTCGCCTCCTTTGACGCTGGCCTTAACGTTGACCGTTAGCGGCTGGTTGGGGCGCATTTTATCCGGCGCTTCCAGCGTCAGGTTCAGACGGCGATTTTCATCGCCAAGCGGCAGATGCAGCAGACCCACCGCCCGTTTTGGCGTCGCGGACTGGGATTTATCCCCCGGACGAATCACCAGGGTGCTGAGGTAGAGGTCGTGACGATTCCACGCTTTATCCACCGGGATCGATAACTCCATCCCTTCCGCCGGGACGTCAATCTCCTGCCACCACAGCGGCCCTTCGCTTGATTCCACCAGCGCGTAGCCTTTACCGGCTGCCGGAGCGGCGATATGCAGCTTGATCGTATCGCCCGGTTTATAGGTCGGTTTGTCCAGCTTCATGGTGACGCGATCCGGACGCGCCGCCCCCTGGCCATCGCTGTTATCCTGCCAGCTGTATCCGGCCCAGAAGCGCACGCTGCTGACCGCATCATCCGGCCCTTTAACTTCCAGGCGATAAGAACCCCACTCGACCGGGAAGCTCACTTTCGCCGTTTGTCCGGCTGAAATATCCAGCGACTCCTCGCCTTCCTGAAGATCTTTTTGATCGAACTGCGACTGCCAGCCTTCGCTCTCGGACCAGTTCCAGTAGTAGTCGCGGCGTTCGCGAATCAACCGAACCTGCAGCCCGGAGACCGCTTTCTTCTCACCTTTGGCGTCGGCATACACAATCTCAAACGCGGCGGTGCCGTTTTCATCCACCACCGGCTGCTTGATAGTGCTGTCGGTGCGATAGTCGTAAACCTCTTTCAGGGCAAATTCCGGTCGGATACCCGGCAGCGTTTCGGCCGGCCAGATCGGCTGCCTGACGGTGCGCGTGACCGGTCTGCCGCCGGACTCCAGCAGGCTGGCCTGCAGGATCACCTGCAGCGGCGAGCGGCTCTCCTGCCACTGGCTGGCGGCGGTGACTTCCGCATGTCCGCGATCGTCCAGGGTGGTCTGCACTTCATCCAGGCTGCGGGAAAGGTTCTCTTCGGCAATGTCGCCAAACTGGAAGCCCGGCAGCGCAGGCACCGCATCGCGCAGCGGACGCAGGAACAGTTTACCCTGCAGCGAGTTGCCGCTGGCCGGCGCGCCGTACAGATACGCCCCGCTCACGGCAAAGCTGACATCCGCAGCCGGCGAAACCGGGGCATTTTGCGCCGTGAGATTCAGCGCCATGCGCTCAGGCATAAAATCTTCAACGTGAAAATCCCACTCGCGCGGCTGGTTGTCGCCGGTGCTGGCGCGAATGTGCCACATCCCGGTCGCCGCGCCGCTATCGAGCGGATAAGTCAACTGATACAGGCCGTTAACCGGTTTGCTGACCGTCGAACGAATAACCTGGCCATCCGGCTGCACGACTTCCAGCTTCACCGGCTGCTCGGGGAGCGGTTTACCGTCACTATCGCGCAGTAGCGCGTTGAGAATAACCGTTTCGCCCGGACGATAGAGATCCCGTGGGCCAAACATAAATAGCTGTTTGCTGAAGCCCGGCGCGCCGGCGATGGAAAATTCAGCCAGGTCCAGCGCCGGGAGCTTGAGATCCAGCAGAGTGGTTTGCCCGTCCTTACGCGCCAGCAGCAGCGCCGCTTCTTTGTCCGTTTGCAGCGTCACGTGCCCCTGAGCGTCGCTCTTCGCCTGCGCCAGGGTTTGCCCTTTGGCGTTCAGCAGCTGCACATCGATACCGGACTGTGCCGCGCCGTTCTCCAGGCTCTGGGTAAAGACATCCAGCCGGTTGTGGTAGCGGTGCGCGGATACGCCGATATCGCTGAGGGTGAACAGCGTCGCGGCGTTGCTATAGCTGTAGCGGCCCGCCTGGTTCATCACCGCGATATAGACGCCCGGCTCCTGCAACGGCTTGATATCCGCCAGCGGCAGCAGCAGTTTTTCGCGCGTATTGCGCGCCGGGTTAAGGTCAAAACGGCCGGTGTAGACCAGATCGGCCATCTTCAGCAGCTCGTCCGACTCCCAGTTGCTCAGGGAATTGCGGTATTCCCATTGGCTGACGAAGGCGGAGAGCGATTCAGGTTTGATGCGGAAAAAATTGACGTCGATGTTATCGACATTCAGCGCCATCACCGGCAGTCCGGCCACCACTTTCCCCGGCAGCAGCGAGCCGCGGCTGGCAAAGCCGATGCTCGGGGCGATATCGCGGGTGGTAATGGTTTTTTCAACGCTGCTGTCTAAGGTCGCTTTATTCAGCGCGGTCAGGGTGGGGTCGAGCGAAACGATCAGCTCGCGTTTTGGCTCAAGATGGCGTAGACGCAGCTCTTTAAGGTTGGGCGCCAGCTCCCATGCCCCATCGACTTTGCCGCTTTTTTTGTCGACCAGATGCACGCTGCGGGAGAAATCCTGATCCGGCTGCAGAGGAATAGAGAAGGTCAACACCAGCGTCGCCGCGCCGTCGAGCTGAACCTCAGAAGCATCCAGCAGCGTTAACGCTTTGCCTTTGCTTTTTTCAGCCAGCGCCGCCAGCTGGGCGCTGTCCGGCTTTGCGGGCGCGCTATCTGACGCCGCGGATGGCGCCGACGCGACCGCCTGCGGTTTGCCGCTGTCGTCACAGGCGGTCAACGATAGCGCGGTAAGTAGCGCCAGAGATAGCGCCGCCAAACGAAATGGTTTCATCCTTCTAACCCCTCGGCCCGCAGGCCAGATAATTTCAGTGAACACATTATTATGCGTTAACGGCAGAATTACCAATAGCGCGCTAGCAAGCAATATTGGTAGGGACCACGGATAGCTGGAGTGGATTAATTTAGCGGATATACCGCGCTACGATTTTTCTTATATCAACTTTTAATATGCTCAGCTATCAATACTTTTTATTCTGAAATCCCACTCTCTCCGCCCATATAAATTGACAAGGCGTGCGCTTTCTATTTATTGTTCGGGATATCATTGCCTTTAAAATATAAATTATTACGCTGGCGATGGTATTGACTGTACGTTCCAGCGTTTACCAGATAACACAACATCAACCCATCTCATATCAATATATATGAGATTAATAATATGGAAGTTATTTATGTCTCAGATGGTCGCACTGTCGATTATTATTTTAATTCTTTATATCGGCGACGTTGTTTCAACCCGCACAAAAGCCTGGATTCCCTCCGTATTTGTCTGTGCGGTCCTGTTTTTAATCGGGTACTGGACATTTTTCCCGGCAGATATTATCAGCCGGGCCGGAATCGGCACGCCGGTTGCCATAATGCTGATGTATCTGTTAATCACCAATATGGGCACCCTGCTGTCGCTAAAAGAGCTGGCGCAGCAGTGGAAGACCGTAGTCATCTCCCTCGCCGGCATTGCCGGGATCGCGGCGGCGGTCTTTGCGGTGAGCCTGGCGCTGTTCGACCGCAACACCGCTCTGGTCACCATTCCTCCGCTGGTCGGCGGTATCGTCTCATCGCTGATTATGTCTCAGGGCGCGAGCAGCGCCGGACTGGTCGACCTGTCGGTTTTTGCCATTTTGATTTACGTAATGCAGGGGTTTGCGGGATATCCGCTCACCGCCATCATGCTGCAGCGCGAAGGTAAAACGCTGCTTGCCCGCTACCGCAGCGGCGAGCACCGACCCGATGACATCGCCGGTGAGCACGCGATGCTCACCGTTGGCGAGGAGAAAATGCCGCGCCTGTTCAGTAAAATCCCCGTTAGCTACAACAGCAACTACTTTAAATTCCTGCGGCTGGCGCTGGTCGGCTGTCTGGCCTGGCTTGTCGCCGATCTCGCGAAGCCGATAGTGAATATCAGCCCCTTCGTGCTGTGCCTGTTTTTTGGCGTGGTGTTTACCTCGTTAGGCTTTCTTGAAAAGCATATGCTGCATAAGGCGAACGGCTTTGGCTTCGCTATTATGGCATTGATGCTATTTATCTTTGATACCTTAAACAAAGCCACGCCGGAGATGCTGCTGCGCCTGCTTTTCCCGATGGTGGTGTTAATCGCCACGGCGGCGATCGGGATGTTTGTTGTCTCCTGGCTGGTCGGGAAACTGCTTGGCGTCAGCGGCCCAATGGCTTTCGCCATCTCATTGACCGCGCTGTACGGTTTCCCCGCCGACTATATTATTACCAACGAGGCCATTAACGCCCTCACCCACGATGAAAAAGAGCGCCAGATGCTGACCCACCATATGCTGGGCCCGATGCTGGTCGGCGGATTCGTCTCCGTCACCATGGTGTCGGTGGTGTTAGCCGGAATTCTGGTCGGCTATCTGACCCCCGCTATCGGCTGAGCGCGTTGAATTTTTAGCAAATGATGGAGCCATTGATGATTAACCCTGACATCACCGCGATTATCGCCAGAGAAGAACAGGCGATGATCGCTTTTCGTCGCGACCTGCACGCCCATCCGGAACTTCCCTGGGAGGAGAAGCGCACCACGGATCGCGTCGCCGCCGGACTGGAGGCCATCGGTATCCCTTACCGCCGGACGCATCCTACCGGAATCATCGCCGACATCGCCGGCGGCCAGCCGGGTAAAACCGTGGCTCTGCGCGCCGATATGGATGCGTTACCGGTGGTGGAGCTGAACGATCCGCTCGACTATAAATCACAAACCCCCGGGAAAATGCACGCCTGCGGCCATGACGCCCATACCGCCATGCTGCTGACCGCCGCCCGTGCGTTATATGACGTCCGCGAGCAGCTGGCAGGCAACGTCCGGCTGATCTTTCAGCCTGCGGAAGAGATTGCCGAGGGGGCGAAGGCGATGATTCAGCAGGGGGCTATCGATAACGTGGATAACGTTTTCGGGATGCATATCTGGTCCGGCACGCCGTCCGGCAAAATCTCCTGCAACGTCGGTTCCTCCTTTGCCTCAGCCGATTTGCTGAAAGTGACCTTCCGCGGCCGCGGCGGCCACGGTTCGATGCCGGAGGCCTGCGTCGATGCGGCGGTGGTCGCTTCCGCTTTCGTGATGAATCTGCAGGCTATTGTGGCGCGAGAAACCTCCCCGCTGGAGTCCGCGGTAGTCACCATCGGCAAAATGGATGTCGGCACGCGCTTTAACGTCATTGCCGAGAACGCCGTTCTTGACGGTACCGTGCGCTGCTTCAGCCTGGAAGCGCGCCAGCGCCTGGAAACGGCCATTACCCGCTATGCCGAGCATACCGCCGCGGTATATGGGGCGACCGCTCAGGTTGACTACTGCTACGGTACGCTACCGGTGATCAACGAAGAGCGCAGCGCGCTGCTGGCGCAGTCGGTTATCCGCGACGCGTTCGGCGATGGCGTCCTTTTCAATGAAAAACCGACCACCGGCGGAGAAGATTTTAGTTTTTATATGCAAAATATCCCCGGCGCCTTTGCGCTGCTCGGCTCGGGCAATAAAGAGAAAGGCAGCGACTACGCGCACCATCACGGCTGCTTTAATATCGACGAGCAGGTGATGAAAAGCGGCGCTGAACTGTACGCGCAGTACGCCTGGCGCTACCTGCAGCAAAACGCGTTTTAAGCCAACTCTCCCCCGACGCCGCTCGGGGGAATATCACATTCCCGCCGCCTCTCCTTGAAAATGCCTTGTCGATATCGCAAAAAACAACAACAATCACTCTATTGTTGATGACACGGAGGCACTCATGTCTACCTCGTTTTTTGTCGCTGCCGACTGGCTGGCAGAGCATATTGATGACCCGGAAATCCAGATTATCGACGCGCGGATGGCCCCCCCGGGACAGGAAGAGCGCGATCTTAACGCCGAGTATCAGGCAGGCCATATTCCCGGCGCCGTCTTTTTCGATATCGAAGCCCTCTCTGACCACACCAGCCCGCTGCCGCACATGATACCGCGCGCGGAGGCGTTTGCCGTCGCCATGCGCGAACTTGGCGTCAGCAGCGATAAGCATCTGGTGGTATACGATGAAGGCAATCTCTTCTCCGCGCCGCGCGCCTGGTGGATGCTGCGCACGTTCGGCGTTGAAAAGGTATCGATTGTCGCCGGTGGGCTGGAGGGCTGGCGCCGCGATGGGCTACCGCTGGAGCAAGGCCTCCCCGAACTGCCGGAAGGTGATTTTGACGGCCGCGTCGATCCGCTGGCGATCAAGCGCTTGACGGATGTGCTGCTGGTCAGCCACGAAGGATCGGCGCAGATCGTCGATGCGCGCCCGGCAGGACGCTTTAATGGCCAGGTGGCAGAGCCGCGACCGGGACTGCGCAGCGGGCATATTCCCGGCGCGCTAAACGTACCGTGGACGGAACTGGTGATTAACGGCGAACTGAAAACCACCGATGAACTCAACGAGATCTTCGCGCGTCAGGGCGTCGATTTTGAACGGCCGATTATTGCCAGCTGCGGCTCCGGCGTAACGGCGGCGGTCGTCGTGCTGGCGCTCACCACCCTCGGCGTTAACGGCGTTAGCCTGTACGACGGCTCATGGAGCGAATGGGGCGCGCGGACGGATTTGCCGATTGAACCGGCGCAGTAGGCAGTAAAGAGAACAACGGGGGCCTGAGCCCCCGTTGAGTTAAATAATCCGATTGTGCTTAAAGTCGCGCAGGAAGCTGCCCCAGCGCTTTTCATAAAACGGCGTGATGTGGGCGATCATAAAGTGGCTAATCCCCTTTTCCCCCTCCACCACCTGACAGATATCAATCGGCTCGTCGCCGGGAAGCGTATCGGTCGCCACGCTGCCGGTCGCCTGAATAACCTCCTCAATATCGCCTTCCGCTTCAATGCCAATCAGCAGGTTGGCTGGCGCATCGGCGCTGTCTTTGATAGAGCATAAAAACGCGCGCTTCACCGTTTTCAGGGTCTTAAACAGCGCGGTCAGCGAGTCCACCATCTGCGCGGGCGGCTCGGCAACCTCAGACAGCAGCAGCGACTCTCCACCTTCAAGCACGGTCTGGGTGCTGAGCGGGCTGCCCTCTTCCCCCAGCAGATGGCTAATCTCACGCGGCGCAAACTCTTTGCCGGTGGCGAGTTTGGCATTGAGATAGAGCGTTTCGCCGAGGGTCATGGCGAACAGCGTGCGCACCGGCATCACCACAAAAGACTGTTCGTCCTCAACGGCCTGCTGCAGCGCTTCCAGCGAGGTGAAAAAAGGAATGACCGATGTGCCATCATCTTTTTCCCAGTGCTGCAGATCCAGCACGCTGTCTTCAACGACCTGCTCGCCCTGAGCGGCGGCTCCGGGTACCCACACGGTAGCTTCCAGCAGCGTACGGAAAAACGCCGGACGATGGCCTGGCTCGGTAGCCGCCTTCTCCAGCAGGGTTTCTAGCTCATTTTTAGTTTCGGACATAGTAGTTCCACAACGAAAATCCCCTCACCCCGGCTCTCTCCACGAAGGAAGCGGGAGAAAGCCGAACGTGACCTCCCCCTGAAACATCAGGGGGAGGGTCAGGGGAAAGGGTTATTCCGCGGTCAGCAAATTAGCAATAGTGCGCACGCCGAGGCCGGTCGCGCCCACCGACCACTGCTCAACCGCAGATTTGCGGTAGGTCGCCGAACAGTCGATATGCAGCCAGCCTTCATGATAATTCTCCACGAAGTGGGACAGGAAGCCCGCCGCGGTGCTGGCGCCGGCCGGATAGGCCGCGCTGCCGGTATTGTTCAGTTCAGCAAAGTTGGACGGCAGCTGGCCGCGGTGGAACTCAGCCAGCGGCAGGCGCCAGAAAGCTTCGTTTTCAGCCTGCGCGCTCGCCAGCAGGCGATTCGCCAGCGCATCATCAAAGCTGAACAGCGCGTGATAATCATTGCCCAGCGCGGTTTTCGCCGCGCCGGTCAGCGTGGCGGCATCGATGATCAGCGCCGGCTTTTGCGCCGAAGCATCGATCAGGCCGTCCGCCAGCACCAGGCGACCTTCCGCATCGGTGTTCATGATTTCCACGGTTTTGCCGTTGCGATAGTGAATAATATCGCCCAGTTTGAAGGCGTTACCGCTAATCAGGTTATCGGCGCAGCACAGATACAGCTTCACGCGCTTGTTCAGGCCGCGCGTGATGGCGAACGCCAGCGCGCCGGTTACCGTCGCCGCGCCGCCCATATCGGACTTCATCGAGTCCATAAACGCGCTCTGCTTGATGCTGTATCCGCCGGAGTCAAAGGTGATGCCTTTACCGACCAGGCAGGCGTACACCGGGGCTTCTTTGTCGCCGGTTGGGTTATAGTCCAGCGCCAGCAGGACCGGCGGACGCTCGGAGCCGCGGCCAACGGTGTGGAGGCCCAGGTAGTTCTGTTCGCGCAGATCTTCGCCCTTGGTGATGCGATAAGAGACGTTATCGCAGGCCACGCTGCACAGCAGGTCTACCGCACGCTGCGCCAGCTGTTCCGGCCCCAGCTCTTCCGCCGGGGCGTTGATGGTGTCGCGGACCCAGTCAATAATGGTCAGGCGGTTATCCAGTTCGCTTTTCTGCGCATCGTCGAGGGCCGGCCACTCCACTTTGCGGCTGCCTTTCGGGCCTTTATAACCGGCCCAGAACGCCCATGCGCGATCGATATCCCAGCCCTCGCCGTCAAGCGCGACATGTTTGATGCCCATGCCGTCAATTTTTCGCGCCGCGCGCTGAATCAAACCGAGGTCGTCTTTGCCGTTCAGATGCAGGGCGATGCCGTCGTTATTAATGCTGTAAGATGCTTTTTCTCCCCAGCGCGCATCGGCTGGCTGAGCGGTAAGCGTAATTTTCATAGCTTCGGTCATTATCATTATCCTTCTTAGCAAACGGGCCGCCGTATGGCAGCCCGTAAAGTTCTTTCGCTCGTTGATTCATCCGGCTTAAACCACCGGGTAAATCATGACGCGAAAATTATTCTGCTTCGTCTAACCAGACTAGCAGAATCGCCTCAAGAATTTTTTCATTGGATGCGTTCGGATCGTCATCAAACTCTTCCAGATCGCAAATCCACTGATGCAGATCGGTGAAGCGAACGGTTTTCGGGTCGAGATCCGGGAAAGCGTCGTACAGCGCTTCCCCGATTTCACGACTATCGGTCCATTTCAGTCCCATATTAATGCTCGCGTGCGTGGTTGATGGTGTAACGCGGAATTTCGATGACCAAATCTTCGTCAGTCACCCGCGCCTGGCAGCTCAGACGGCTGTCGGGCTCAAGCCCCCAGGCCTTATCCAGCATGTCGTCTTCATCTTCGGTACTTTCCGCCAGCGAGTCAAAGCCTTCACGCACGATGCAGTGGCAGGTGGTGCAGGCACAGGATTTTTCGCAGGCGTGTTCAATCTCAATACCGCTACGCAGCGCTGCATCAAGAATGGTCTCACCGGTCTCAGCTTCCACAACTACGCCATCCGGACACAGGTCCTGGTGGGGCAGAAAAACAATTTTTGGCATTTTAAACCTCGTCCACGGATTGGCCTTTCAGCGCGATACGGACCGATTGATCCATACGACGTGCGGCAAATTCCTGGGTTTGTGTGTCGATATTTTTAATCGCTTCTTTGATTGCATCGGCATCATCGCCTGCCGCTGCGGCGCGCACTTGCTCCGCGGCGTCATCGATAGCCTGACGCTCTGCGGCGCTTAACAGCGCGGCGTCGGCGGCCAGCGCGCTGACCAGACTTTCCAGTACGCGCGCGGCTTCAACTTTTTGCTCGGCCAGCATACGCGCCTGGACATCCTGTTCGGCGTAGCTCATCGAATCTTTAATCATGCTGGCGATCTCGCCATCGGTCAGACCGTAGGACGGTTTCACCTGGATAGAGGCCTCAACGCCGGTCGATTTCTCCATCGCCGTCACGCTCAGCAGGCCATCGGCATCCACCTGGAAGGTCACGCGAATATGCGCCCCGCCCGCCGGTAATGCCGGAATGCCGCGCAGCGCAAAGCGCGCCAGGGAGCGGCAGTCCTGCACCAGCTCGCGCTCGCCCTGCATAACGTGGATAGACATCGCCGTCTGACCATCTTTGAAGGTAGTGAACTCCTGCGCGCGCGCCACCGGAATGGTGGTGTTACGCGGGATAACCTTTTCCACCAGGCCACCCATGGTTTCCAGCCCCAGAGAGAGCGGAATGACATCAAGCAGCAGCAGCTCGCTGTCCGGCTTATTGCCCACCAGGATATCCGCCTGAATCGCCGCGCCGATGGCGACAACTTTATCCGGGTCGATAGAGGTCAGCGGCGTACGGCCAAAGAATTCGCCGACGCGTTCGCGCACCAGCGGCACGCGGGTCGAGCCGCCCACCATCACCACTTCCAGCACCTCTTGCGCCTCAACGCCGGCGTCTTTCAACGCGCGACGGCAGGCCAGCAAGGTGCGTTTGACCAGCGGCGCGATCAGCGCATTAAACTGGCTACGGGTCACCTCCCCCTGCCAGCCGCCGACGTTCACCCGCGCCGTCTCGGCATCGCTGAGGGCGATTTTCGCCGCGATCGCCGCGTCGAGCAGCTCGCGCTGCAGGCGGTTATCGCTGCGATCGTTCAGGCCAGCCTGCTCGCGCAGATAATCGGCCAGCAGATGATCGAAATCGTCGCCGCCGAGCGCCGAATCGCCGCCGGTGGCCAGGACTTCAAACACGCCGCGGCTCAAGCGCAGCACGGAGATATCAAAAGTACCGCCGCCGAGATCGTAAACCGCGATGACCCCTTCCTGACCGGAGTCCAGGCCGTAGGCTATCGCCGCCGCGGTCGGCTCGTTCAGCAGACGCAGCACGTGCAGGCCCGCCAGACGCGCCGCGTCTTTGGTTCCCTGCCGCTGAGCATCATCGAAGTAGGCCGGCACGGTAATCACCACGCCGTCGAGCTCGCCCGCCAGCGCCTCGGTGGCGCGTTCGGCCAGCGCTTTTAGAATGTCGGCAGATACGCGGATCGGATTGAGCAAACCTCCCGTAGTCTGAATCATCGGCAGGCCGTTTTCGCTGGCCTGCAGCTGATAAGGCAGATGTGGGTAGCGGGCCTCGATATCGGCCAGAGAGCGGCCCATCATGCGTTTGACGGAGCTGATGGTGTTGACCGGATCCAGAGCGGCGTTTTGTCGCGCGTCATAGCCCACCGTCAAACCCGAAGCCTGATAGTTCACCACCGACGGCAGCAAATAGCGCCCCTGATGGTCGGGCAGAGTTTCGGCCTGGCCGCTACGCACGGTAGCCACCAGTGAATTGGTGGTGCCCAGGTCGATACCCGCCGCCAGACGTCGCTGGTGCGGCGCGGCGCTCAGTCCGGGCTCACTAATTTGTAATAAGGCCATAATTGCTTCCGAAAATTAAAAATCGAGCAGTTTTTCTTCGAGTTGTTCCGCACTGCTTCGCAGTTTATCGAGAAAACGCAGCTTGCGCACGGTATCCGCCGCCGCCTCCCACGTCTCGTTATTCAGTTGTTCAACCATCAGCTGATGCCGGGTATCAAATTGCGCTTTGACCCGCTTGATAAAGCTTTCCAGCCGCGCTTCATCTTTCGCCTTGCCTATCTCATCGAGCTCTTCGCGCAGTTCCAGCTGTTCCATCAGGAACGCGGTATCGCGCACGGTATGCTGCTCGCTGGCGAGATCGAAACCGTGAAGTGAAAGGAGATATTCGGCGCGGGTCAGCGGATGGCGAAGGGTTTGCCACGCCTGATTAATGGTGGCGGACTGCTGCACCGCGGCGAGCTGTTCGGCCGCGCTGCCGCTGGCGAACTTATCGGGATGATACTGGCGCTGTAGCTCCTGGTACCGGGCAGCCAGGGGTTCTAATGAAAGGGTATAGCTGGCCGGTAACCCGAAGAGGGTAAAATAGTCCATAGCAACCTCAGGGTTAACGAGATAAAGCAAACCCCACGCGCAGCGAGACTACGGTGGGGTCAGGGATAACCGATTACACGTTAAAGCTTTCGCCGCAGCCGCACTCGTCTTTCACGTTCGGGTTGGTGAACTTAAACCCTTCGTTAAGACCTTCTTTGACGAAGTCCAGCTGCGTGCCGTCGAGGAACTGCAAACTTTTGCCGTCGATCACGACCTTCACGCCTTTGTCTTCAAACACGGTGTCTTCTGCCGCCGGCTCGTCAACAAACTCCAGTACATAAGCCATACCCGAGCAGCCGGAAGTTCTGACTCCCAGGCGCAGACCAAACCCTTTACCGCGGTTGGCCAGAAAGGTGTTGACTCGCGCTGCTGCACTGTCGCTTAAAGTAATCGACATAACAAACCTCAACTCTTAATTATTTTGCTTCACGTTTGCTTTTATAATCCGCAATCGCGGCTTTAATCGCGTCTTCCGCCAGAATAGAGCAGTGAATTTTCACCGGCGGCAGCTCAAGCTCGTCTGCGATATCGGTGTTTTTGATCGCCTGAGCTTCGTCCAGCGATTTCCCTTTCACCCACTCGGTCACCAGGGAGCTGGAAGCAATAGCGGAACCGCAGCCGTAGGTCTTGAAACGCGCGTCTTCAATGATACCTTCATTGTTGACTTTAATCTGCAACTTCATCACGTCGCCGCACGCCGGTGCGCCAACCATGCCGCTGCCGACGTTTTCGTCGCTATTGTCGAAGGAGCCGACGTTGCGCGGATTCTCGTAATGATCGATAACTTTTTCGCTGTAAGCCATGATGAATTCTCCTTATTGGTGCCGAATTAGTGATGTGACCATTCAATGCTGTTCAGATCCACGCCCTGCTTGAACATTTCCCACAGCGGAGAAAGTTCGCGCAGACGACCAATGGAGTTGCGAACCAGATTGATGGTGTAGTCAATCTCTTCTTCGGTAGTAAAACGACCTAAAGAGAAACGAATAGAGCTATGCGCCAGCTCGTCGGTCATCCCCAGCGCGCGCAGCACGTAGGACGGCTCGAGGCTTGCGGAAGTACAGGCGGAACCGGAAGAGACCGCCAGGTCTTTCAGCGCCATAATCAGCGACTCGCCTTCAACGTAGTTAAAGCTGACGTTGAGAATGTTCGGCGCGCCCTGCTCGAGATCGCCGTTCAGGTAGACCTCTTCCATATCTTTTACGCCGTCCCACAGACGGTTACGCAGGCCGCGCAGGCGGGCCATTTCGCTTTCCATCTCTTCTTTCGCGATACGGTAAGCTTCACCCATACCGACGATCTGGTGGACAGGCAGCGTCCCGGAGCGCATGCCGCGCTCGTGACCGCCGCCGTGCATCTGCGCTTCGATACGAATACGCGGTTTACGACGCACGTACAGCGCGCCGATGCCTTTCGGGCCATAGATTTTGTGGCCGGAGAAGGACATCAGATCAACTTTCAGCTGGCTCAGGTCGATAGGCAGTTTGCCCACGCTCTGGGTCGCGTCAACGTGGTAAATGATACCGCGGGCGCGGCACATCTCGCCGATGGTAGCGATATCCTGCACCACGCCGATTTCGTTATTCACGTGCATAATGGAAACAAGGATGGTGTCATCACGCATCGCGGCTTCCAGCTCTTTTAAATCGATAATGCCGTTACGCTGAGGGGCGAGGTAGGTCACTTCAAACCCTTCGCGCTCCAGCTGACGGCAGGTGTCCAGCACGGCTTTATGTTCGGTTTTGCTGGTGATGATGTGCTTGCCTTTTTTCTGATAAAAGTTGGCTGCACCTTTAATCGCCAGGTTGTCGGATTCCGTCGCGCCGGAAGTAAAAACGATTTCGCGCGGGTCAGCGCCGACCAGCTCGGCAATCTGATTACGGGCGATATCTACCGCCTCTTCAGCCTGCCAGCCAAAACGGTGTGAACGCGAGGCCGGGTTACCAAAGGTCCCGTCCAGGGTCAGGAACTGCATCATTTTCTCGGCAACACGCGGGTCCACCGGCGTGGTTGCGGAGTAATCGAGATAGATCGGTAATTTCATTGCTCTATAAACTCCGTACATCGCTTCAATGCAAGGAATCAGGCAACCGGCTGGATGTACGACCGAGTACACAGGATGTCGGAACATCCTGGCCTGATTCGAAAATCTTTTTTATCTTTTTTACTCAGCTCGTTTCAGCTTGCAGCCGATAGCTGCAAGATGAAACTGAACGAGAACTACGCGCGCAGTTTGACGTCGATGGCGTCCTGAGCGCGGGTGCTACGCTGGGATTCATGGTTGTGCTGACGGCCGGAGACATCAAGGATTTCCTGGTTATTCACCAGTTCGCCCAGCGTGATGTTATTCAGAAAACCGGTCAGTCGCTCGCTCAGATCGCGCCACAGCGCGTGAGTCAGACACTTATCGCCGCCCTGGCAGCCGCCTTTACCCTGACAACGGGTGGCGTCAACGGATTCGTCCACTGCGCTGATAACTTCGCCAACCGCGATGCTACCCGCTTCTTTACCTAACAGATAACCGCCGCCTGGACCACGTACGCTGGAAACCAGGCCATTTTTGCGCAGGCGAGAGAACAGCTGTTCCAGATAGGAAAGCGAAATTCCCTGACGCTCTGAAATATCAGCCAACGGAACCGGACCCGATTCAGAGTTGAGCGCAACGTCAAGCATCGCGGTCACGGCATAACGCCCTTTAGATGTCAGTCTCATGTCTTACTTAACCTCAAACTCGCCCCTGCCCGGGCTTTTTATTAATATGGGTATTGCATAGCAAGGGCAAGTCTGACATTCCCGAGTAAATTGGTCAACTATTTACTTGACTGTTTTAGTCAGGTATTTGGCTTTCCGTGCCGTTTCACTTCAGCGCGGCCTGGTGCCCTCGCCCCGGCCCTCTCCCACAAGGAGAGAGGGAACCCGCAGTACCGCGCCGCCGGGCAACGGCGTGCACTATGACTCTTTATTTTTCTGCTGCTGCTCAATTGACGCCAGCATGCCGCGCAGGATGTTCAGCTCCTGGCTTTCCGGGCGGGCGCGGGTAAACAAACGGCGCAGCTTGTTCATCACCTGGCCCGGGTGGCTGGCGCGGATAAACCCGGTTGCCAGCAGCGTCTGCTCCAGATGACCGTAGAAACGCTCTAAATCATCCACCAGCGGATACGGGGTTTCTTCATGCTCGACAACAGGTTCATTTTGCTCCTGCGCCGCCAGCCAGGCCATACGCACTTCATAGGAGATAACCTGCACCGCCATCGCCAGGTTCAGCGAGCTGTATTCCGGGTTGGCAGCGATTGCCACATGGTAGTGACACTTCTGCAGCTCTTCGTTAGTCAGGCCGACGCGTTCGCGGCCAAATACCAGCGCGATCGGCGCATGCTGCGCTTCGGCAACGCTTTTCAGGCCGCATTCACGCGGGTCGAGCATCGGCCACGGCAGCGTACGGGAGCGCGCGCTGGTCCCCACGACGAGGCTACAGCCCGCCAGCGCTTCATCAAGGGTATCAACGATGTGGGCATTGCCAATGACGTCGCTGGCCCCGGCCGCCAGAGCGATGGCCTGAGAATCGGGTTTGACCAGAGGATTGACCAGCCACAGGTTGGTTAACCCCATGGTTTTCATTGCGCGGGCGACGGAGCCCATATTGCCGGTGTGTGAGGTTTCTACCAGTACGATTCGAATATTTTGCAGCATTAGGGTTCTTCGGCTAAAGATTATTCGTGCATGCTATCATAAAACGAAGACATAAGGAGATTTCACTGTTACTATATGCGCCGTTTTTTCCCGTTCTTTAACATCCAGTGAGAGATACCGATGCATCCGATGCTGAACATCGCCGTGCGCGCAGCGCGCAAGGCGGGTAATTTAATTGCCAAGCACTACGAAACCCCTGACTCCGTAGAAACCAGCCAGAAAGGCAGCAATGATTTTGTGACTAACGTCGATAAAGCCGCCGAGGCGATGATTATCGAAACCATTCGCAAATCTTACCCGCAGCACACCATCATCACCGAAGAAAGCGGTGAGCACGCTGGTGAAGATCAGGATGTTCAATGGGTTATCGATCCACTGGATGGCACCACCAACTTCGTCAAACGTCTGCCGCACTTCTCCGTCTCCATCGCCGTACGCATTAAAGGCCGTACTGAAGTGGCCGTGGTTTACGATCCGATGCGTAACGAACTGTTCACCGCGACCCGCGGTCAGGGCGCGCAGCTGAACGGCTACCGCCTGCGCGGCAGCAGCGCTCGCGACCTGGATGGCACGATCATCGCCACCGGCTTCCCGTTCAAAGCAAAACAGCACGCGACCTCTTACATGAACATCCTCGGCAACATGTTCACCGAATGCGCGGATTTCCGCCGCACCGGTTCCGCTGCCCTGGATCTGGCCTACGTTGCCGCTGGCCGGGTTGACGGCTACTTTGAAATCGCGCTGAAACCGTGGGATTTCGCGGCAGGCGAGCTGATCGCCCGTGAAGCAGGCGCTATCGTCTGCGACTTTACCGGCGGCCATAACTACCTGCTGACCGGCAACATCGTTGCAGGTAACCCGCGCGTCGTTAAAGCGATGCTGGCCAATATGCGCGAGCATCTGAGTGAAGCGCTGAAGCGTTAATTTCTCACCGCATGAAAAACCAAAAGGAAGCCGCGGCTTCCTTTTTTTATCGCATTAAAACGGCCGCAGGCCGCCGCCCGATGGCATCGCGCTACTCCACATCACGATGGCCGCCGCCAGTAAAATCACGCCGCCGGCCAGCGCCAGCGTTGCCCAACCGATCTGCTTCCACAGCGCCGGCGCCCGATTCGCGCTCAGCCTGACCGCCAGCTGGCGGAAACCATGAACCAGCAGCGCCAGCGCGCTAATCGTCAGCGAGGTTCCCGCCGCCATCGCCATCGCGGCCGCCATGCCCCAGCCAAATACGCCGATAACCTTGCTGAATAACAGCACCATAATGGCTCCGGAGCAGGGCCGCATCCCCATTGACAGCACGATAGCCAGCCGCGCCCGCCAGTCATCGCCGCTTTGCAGCTGTTCCGGCGCCGGCAGATGCTGGTGTCCGCAGCCGCAGCCGCAGCTGGCGTGATGAACGTGATGCGCGGTGAAGGCGGTGAATGTCGGCCGGCGCAGCAGCATCCGCAGCTTTTTCAGCGCCCGCCAGCACAGCAAAAGGCCCAGCGCGCCGACCAGCAGATAGCTTCCCTTTTCCAGCCAGAAGCTGCTCAGATGCAGCTGTCTTGCCGGCAGCCGCAGCAGCGTCAGTACCACCACCACTAAGACGATAGCCACCAGTCCCTGCAGCAACGAAGCGGCCAGCGTCAGGCCGATGCTCGATTTCAGCTTCGACGGATGGGTTGCCAGCCAGGTGGTTATGACCACCTTGCCGTGCCCCGGCCCCAGCGCATGCAGAACGCCGTAGACGAAGCTAAACCCCAGCAGCGACAGCCCGGCGGCGGCAGGATTCTCCGCAACCGCCTGCAGAAGCCGACTCAGTTCGACATTCAGCGCGCGCTGCCAGACCGCGCTTTGCAGCAGCACCTGCGGCCAGGCCCGCCATAGCCAGAAGCCAGCTCCGGCTGCCAGCAGCAGAAACAGCGCCAGCGGCCACAGCTGACGCCAGCGCGGCGAACGGCCGGTTTGAGCAAAAATCACTGACATTGCAGCGTCACCTTTTGCGCGAAGTAATTCCCCAGTTCCATATCCTCCGGCGGCGCATCCGCCTTATCCAGCGACTGCGCGTAGGACAACATTTTTTCGTTAGGCTTCGGCGTCATCACTTTTGCCGTGCAGCTTGTCTTCATCGCCGTCGGTAGTGTGAAGTCTGCGTCTTTGTCGTAATACATATCAACATAATAGGTCGGGTCGTAGGTGGAAAAGGTGAAGGTTTGCCCGGCCAGAGGCTGCGGCTTCGCCAGCGGCAGGGTAAAGGTGAGCACCGCCTGATGACCGCTGCGTTCAAGGCCATAACCAGCGGGCCGATTATCAAACTTCACCCGCTGGCCGTTGTGCCATAGCTCGCTGAAATAGTGCTGGCCCAGCACGTTCGCCATCACTTCCGCCGCCAGCTTTTTCCAGATTTCGCTACCGGGTTTAGCGTTGCCCGCATCATAGAGCAGATCGGCGGAGGTGATTTCATCCATCGTCCAGCGCATTTTAAAGCCGGTGAGCAGCCCATTTTCCGCCACGGCCTCCGTTTGCAAACTGATGAAACTGTGCGGATGCGCCGCCGCAGATAGCGATAAAAACATGAAAAACGCTACGCTGACGCATTGTTTCACTCTCTTCATCTGTTCCTCGCGTGAAAAATTCTGTGAACCCCGCCAGCAATCCTGATGTAAAGACCCGGAAATGCCCTGTTCACCCTCAATACATTAACTACTCTTAACGAAAACCCTAACTGGAACTAACCGGATGATGACAGTGATTGAACCACCATCTGTGCTTTCCAGTCCACAGCGCCGTAGCCAGGTGCTCCTGATGTTTTATCTGCCCGGGCAGTCCGTGACGCCCGAATGGCTGGGTAACCTCACCCAGGTTGATGAGGATACCGCCCGGCAGGACATTGCGGAGACGGGACGCGAGATTCAGCGTTATCACCGCTTGACCCTTGCTTCACAAGCGGACGGCAGCTATCGGATGGAAGGCGCCGCGCTCGATCAACGCTTATGCCTGCTGCACGGCCTGCGCCGCGGGCTGCGCCTGTGCCCGCATTTTGTCAGCCACCATTTTACCCCGGCATTGAAAACGCAGCTTAAACAGCAGGGTATCGCACGCACGCTGTATGACGACACCAATCTTCAGGCATTGGTCAACCGCTGCTCGCGCGCCCTGAACCGGCAGTTTGACTGCCGCGACGTGCATTTTCTGCGTCTTTATTTACAGTATTGTTTGCTGCAGCACCACCTTGGACAGAGCCCCACTTTCACCCACGAGCAGCAGCGCTGGGCGCAAGCCGCCGCCGAGTTTTCCCTCGCCGAGGAGATTGTCCGCCACTGGCAGCGGCGGGTTGCGGCAACGCCCCATGCCGGAGAACAGCTGTTTCTGGCCCTGCTGTTTATGCTGTTGAAAACCCCCGATCCTATCCGCGATGGTCATCAGCACGATCGCCGTCTGCATCTGGCCATTTCCGGGCTGATTCACCGCTTTCAGAACCTGGCGGGCCGTCCGTTTAGCGATGAACAGGGGCTGAGCGATCAGCTCTATATTCACCTTTCGCAGGCGCTACACCGCAGCGTTTTCGCTATCGGTATCGATAACGCGCTGCCGGAGGAGATTGGCCGTCTTTATCCCCGTTTGATGCGCACAACGCAGGCTGCGCTGGCGGAGTTCGAAGCCAGCTGGCAGGTACGCTTTAGCCAGGAGGAAGTCAGTTTAATCGCGGTGATCTTCGGCGCCTGGCTGATGCAAAAAAGCGATCTGCAGGAGAAACAGGTGGTTCTGCTGACCGATGATAACCCGGACCTTGAGCAGTCGCTGGAGCAGCAGCTGCGCGAGTTAACCCTGCTGCCGCTCAATATAAAGTATTTGAGCGTGAGCACCTTTCAGAAAGAGGGCGCGCCGAAGGAAGTGACGCTCATCGTCACTCCCTATGCCACGGCGCTGCCGCTGTTTTCGCCGCCGCTGTTTCACGCCGAAGAGACGTTCAGCGATCATCAGCAGCAGCAGATTTGCAAAATGCTGGAGGCCTAAGCCACCGCTTTTGGCCGCACCACCAGCGCCGGTAAGGCCACCAGCGCCATCACCCAGAAAACGCCCTGGTGCAGATGCTGGTAGAGGAAACCGGCAAAGACCGTCATCACCGCAATGCTGCCGCCCATCGCGACGGCGGAGTAGACCGCCTGCAGGCGGATCACTTCGCTGCCCTGACGCGCCGCAATGTAGCGCATCGCCGCCAGATGGCACACCGTAAAGGTGCCGCAGTGGAGGATCTGCGCGACGATAAGCCAGGGTAGCGCCGTCGTCCAGCCCATCAACGTCCAGCGAATTAGCCCGCACACCGCGGACAGCAGCAGCAGATCGCGGGCGCTAAAGCGGCGGAAGACTTTTTTGCTCAGCGCGAAAATCACCACTTCCGCCACGACGCCAAGCGACCACAGGTAGCCCACGGCGGAGGCGGAATACCCCGCTTCCTGCCAGTAGATAGCGCTAAATCCGTAGTAGGCGGCGTGCGCGCCCTGCAGCAAACAGACGCAGGCGAGGAAGCGCCAGCTTTGCCGCACCAGCGTAAGCCAGGCCGCCAGGCCGGCCGCTTCCTGCTGGCGGGATTCGCCCTGCGGCTGCACCGACGGCTTCAGCAGCATGCCGAGCAGCATGGAGGCAATACCGACGCTGAGCATCACCAGTATCATCCGGTAGTCATACAGGCTGACCAGCTTCCCGGTCAGCGCCGAGCCAATGACGAAAGCTATCGACCCCCACAGGCGCACGCGCCCGTAGTCCATGGTGATCTGCTTTTGCCAGGTATTCGCCAGCGCGTCGGTCAGCGGCACCAGCGGCGAGAAAAAGAGGTTAAAGCCGACGATAATCACCATCAGCCAGGCAACCTGGTGGCCGATCCAAAATGCGAGCGCAAAGAGCAGCGTCAGCAGCGCCAGAATGCGCAGAGAAGAGATAAGACGGGACGGGTCGCTGACCCGCGGCGCAATCAGCAGGCTGCCAAGAAAGCGCGACACCAGCCCGGCGCCGAGCAGCATGCCGATGGTTTCCGGCGTCAGGCCAAGTCCGGAAAGCCAGACGCTCCAGAAAGGCAGGAAGATGCCGTAGCTAAAAAAATAGGTGAAGTAACTAAGCGCCAGCCAGCGCGTGGAGTGTAAGACCATGATTCCCTCCCGAATGGAGGCGACAGTCTGGCGATAAAGCGGGGCGGGTGCAAGATACCCTCGCCCCAAATATGGCGCTATTCGCGCCCCTGTACGTCTATTTTCAGCGAAAAACTCAGCGTATCTCCGGCGCCTAAAACCCGCAACCCCGGCTGTCCGTCCATGTTATGGGCGTTTACCGGATGACTTTGCGGCTCGAGGCAAAGGAACGGCTCGCCCTGCATTCTGAAAAGCATCAACCACGGAGTTTGCGAAAGAATTGTGATATCCATCACACCACTACTCACCCTCGCCCGCCCGCTCCAGCCGGAATAGCCCACGTTCAGCCAGCGATCCTCCCCGTACTGCGCGTGGCTGAAATCGGCGTAGCCGGGCAACTGGCCTTGCCAGCCGAGAGGAAGATGCTGCTCCCCTTCCGGCCAGTAGCCGGCGGCTACAAACTGCACCGTACTGCGCTTATAAAAAGGAAAAAACGGATGAAAACCGCAGCCATAGGGGATGGGCATGCTACCGCAGTGGGTAAGCGTCAGCGCAGCCACCAGCTGGTTACGCAGCAGCTGGTAGCGGATCTGCGCCAGGTAATCGAAACCGCAGGCATGCTGCCGACGCAGCTGTAACACGCAATAGTCGCCGCCGCGCGCAATCATATCCCAGCGCTGCAGCCAACCGTCGCCGTGGAGAAAAAAATGCGCGTCGGCGTGGTGGCGAGGCAGAACTATCTCACGACCCTGAAAAATAAAGCGGTTCCCGGCGACGCGATTGGCCAGCGGCAGCATCGGAAACATGCCGCCGGCGGGGTTTTCATACAGCACCGGCGCCTGATAGCGCCGCGAGTATAAACTTTGCACTTTGCCGCCCAGAGAAGCGACGCGCATCCGCAGATGCGCGTTTTCCAGAATCCACTCTTCCGCCATTAGCGCGTCTGCTCCTGCTTCATCGCCTGAACGCCCGCATGACGTTGCGCCAGCTGCTCTTCCAGGGCTTCGAGAGTGACCCCCTTCGTTTCCGGCACGTTGCGCAGAATATAGAGGTAGCCAGCAGCGCAAATGACGCCATACAGCAGGAAACTGCCCGCCGCGCCCAGTCCGGCATTAAGCAGCGGGAAAGTGTAGGTTAACAAGAAACAGGCAATCCACAGCGCCAGGGTGCCTAAGGACATCGCGAGTCCGCGAACGCGGTTGGGGAAGATTTCCGCCAGCAGTACCCAGGTAACCGGCGCCAGGGTCAAGGCATAAATAGCAATCGCCGCCAGCACCAGCAGCAGAACGGGCCAGCCCATGATGCCCATGCCATAGGCGGCGGCAATCAGAACATAGATCAGCGTCAACCCTGAGGCACCAAGCAGCATTAATTTACGGCGGCCGATTTTATCCACCAGCGGCAGCGCGGCGAGGGTAAACACCAGGTTGACGATCCCCGTTGCGACGATCGATTTCAGCGTACTGTTAATATCGAATCCCGCTGAGGCAAAAATCTCCTGCGCGTAGTTAAAGATGACGTTAATTCCGCACCACTGCTGGAAGACGGCGAGGACCATGCCAATGATAACGATCGGTTTAACCTGCGGAGCCAGCAGCGCGCCGTAGGAGATTTTATGGTTATCTTTTTCCAGCGTGTGCGCGATGTCGCGTAATATCCTGTCGGCATAGTCGGCGGAGCCAATGCGCTCCAGCGCGGCCCGGGCGCGATCCGGCTTACCGGCCTTCATGAGCCAGCGCGGCGACTCAGGAACAAAAAACATCAGCACCAGAAACGCCAGCGCCGGCACCAGTTCCGCACCGAACATCCAGCGCCAGCCCATCTGCCCGTTCCAGGTATCCACAATCATCTGCTGCGTCGCCCCCGTCGCTACGGGTTCCGCAATCATCAGGTTGATAAGCTGAGCGGCCAGCACGCCAATCACGATAGTGAGCTGGTTTATCGCAACAAAGCGCCCTCTTTTTTCTGCCGGGCTGACTTCCGCGATGTAAAGCGGGCTGAGCGCGGATGCCAGACCAATCCCCACGCCGCCCACAATGCGGTAAACCACAAACATGTCGAAACTGCTGGCAACCGCCGTCCCCCACGCCGAGGCGCTGAACAGCACGGCGGACAGTATTAAGGGCAGCTTGCGCCCCAGTTTATCGGCGCACCATCCCGAGATTAATGCGCCGAAAACGCAGCCCACCAGCGCCGAGCTCATTGCCCAGCCGGACTGCGCCGGGTCGGTAATGGAAAACCAGGCTTCATAAAACGGCTTTGCGCCGCCAATCACCACCCAGTCATAGCCAAAGAGTAAACCACCGCAGGCGGCGACCAGACAGATAGTCCAGACGTAGCCCATTTTCAGATGTGTCTGCGCGTTATTCATAATGATTCCTCTATAAGGGAAACGCAGGGAACAGTAGGGTTCAGGCGGGCCAGGCCCGCCCGTTTCAGGTTCAGGAAAACATGCCGCTTTGCAGGGCGTGGCGAATCAGATGCGCCTTATCATGAGCCGGGTTCAGCTGCAGCAGCCGCTGCATCGCCTGCTGGCTGGCGGATACGTTGCCCAGCCCCAGATGGCCCAGCGCTTCAATAAACAAGCAGTGCTGCTGATGCTGCCGCTGCGCTGAAACATCGAGCACCACCAGATCCGGGAGAGAGACGGCAAAAAAGTCGGCTTGCGGAACGTCATCCCGATGCTGCCTGGCCCAGGCGATAAAATTCTGGAAGTGCTGCTCGGCCTGCGTCGAATTACCGCTCTTACGCAGCGCGATGCCCTGCCAGAAAAGGTAATCGGCGGGCTGATCGTTGTAGTAACGCCCGGCGTCCAGCGTTGAGCCCCCTTGCAGGGCAAGCTGGTAATATTCCGCTGCCCGGTGCGCATCCCCAGCCTGTTCCGCGCAATAGCCCAGCAAATACCAGATATCGTTGTCCGTCTGCCCGGGCAGCCGCCCCTCTCCCAGGTTATCGGGATAGCGTAACGCTTCATTCAGGCAGCGAGCGGCCTGCGTGAACGCCTTACGTTCGATCAACTGTAAAGCGCGATGGAGCTGATTGAGCAAATACTGGCCGGTAACTTTCCCCTCCCCGCCTTCCCAGGGATGAAATACGCGCGTACCGAGAATAGTGGCGGCATCGGCGTAATGGCCGGCTGCGTTCCACAGGCTTAACAGCTCAGCGGTCAGGTCATCCCGTTTCAGCACCACCGCTTTGCGCACCGCCAGCGTTTCCAGTCGTTCGTTTACCGGCGTACCCAGTGATTTTTTCAGGAAATCAAGCTCAAAGAGGAAGCGCGCGTTTTCGGGTTCAAGCTCTACGGCCCGCTGCAGATAAGCCAGCGCCTGCGCGGCATCCTGTTGTTTGTTCCAGGCGTAGACCCCCAGCAGACGGTGAGCGGGCGCATAGTCGGGAGATTTTTCCAGCGTCTCGCGCCAGCAGCTGACCGCCTCTTCATAGCGACGTTTGCTGTACCAGAAGCAACCGAGCAGATAGCGGGCAAAAGCGCTATCGCTCAGGGTTTGCAGCATCTGGACTTCATCGAGCGTATTGGGGAAACGCACTTTTCGCGCATGGCAGCGCTCGGCTTCGGCAATTAACCGTTGCCGTTTATTCGCATCATCGCTTAACGAGGCGCGCCACAGCATCGGCAGCGCCTCCTGGCAATCCAGAACCTCAAGCACCTCCTTCGCCGCCTGCTTCTGACCGATGGAGAGCAGCCAGCCCGCCAGCAGGCTGCCGTTGATCCCTCTGCGCCCCGTTACGCGCAGCAGGCTCGCGCGCGACTCATCGCCCGGCGCAATCATCCAGCGCGCGCAGTGCAGCGGATAGCTCAACGGGTATTGTTCGAGGCAGACGACAATATACGCCTGTGCTTCTTTCGCCCGCCCGCTGTTCGCTAACGCCAGCGCTTTCAGCCCCATAGCCAGATGGTTGCTGGCGTTAAACTGCAGGCTGGTGTTGACCTTTTCCAGCGCGTCGGCGGTATCGCCACGCTTCATCGCCAGCCTTGCCAGCGCCCACCAGGCGGCATCGCGGCAGTTACCGCTCCAGGACGCTTTGTAATAGCAATCCCATGCTCCAGCTTCATCGCCCTGCCTTTCCAGCGCGCAGCCAAGCAGCATACTGGCTTCGCCATCGCGCGGATTTTTATTCAGACGATGGGCGCGAAGTAGCGCGGCCCGGGCACATTGCTCCGCCAGCCCCCAGTCGGCGCAATTAAACGCCAGCGTCCCGAGGGCAACATTATTGCGGTAATCTTGCGGATCGAGGGCTATCGCCCGGCGATAGTAATCCGCGGCATAGCGGCTTGCATGATTGTATTGTTCAAGATGCTGGCCGATAAAATAGAGCTCATCGCCGTTGTGAATCTCTTCCGGCATCGCCGGCGCGCAGGCAGGTTCGGGCAGGGGCGTCTGCTGAGTAATATGTTCCTGATAATCCAGCAGCGGCTGGTTGTCTGCGGTTTTCACCTTAATGGTTAAGCGCCGGGCGTCATTTTCCGGCAGCGTATGCTGCCAGCTCTCGCCGGGCTTCAGCGTAAGCTGAGTTTCATACAGCGGCTGCTTTTCCGCGCTGAGTTCAACAACAATATTTTCCAGCGGCGCAATGGCGTAAACGCCGAGCTGCAGCTGCTCCGTCTCACGAACCAGCTTCAGCGCCAGCTGCGTATTGGCATTTTGCACCATCCCCAGCTCGCTATAGGGAAGGAAGTTTTGCACAAACACCTTCTCTTCATAAGGCGCAAGCCAGGTAAAGTCAGGCTGGTTATCGGTGTAGACGCCGGTCATCAGCTCGATATAGGGGCCATTTTCGTCGGTCAGATTGCGGTCCCACGCCTGGCCAAAGTCGCCATAGCCCCAGCTCCACTGTTTTTTGCCCGGCGAGACGTGATGGTCGGCAACATGCAGCAGCCCACCGCGCTCGTCGTGGTGATAAGCGCCGACAAAGTCGTAGTCCGATTTCTCCGCCATATACGAGGTGGGTACCGGAACGTTTTTATAACGGGAGATATCGACGCCCGCAGAATAGTCCACTTTGTAGTAGGTGCCGGTGGCGATGGGAAAAGCGGAAACATCGCGCTTGCCGTGATCGAATACGGCGGTGACGTCGGGTGGAAACACGCTCTGGTGAGCATCGCCGCCTTTGACCGCCGGGTTGGCCCACCACAGGAAATGACGCGGCGTTGCGTTACCATTAAAAACCTTACCGGTGATTTCAATCAGCGCGCGGTCAGGATAGAGAGTAAACCCGGTCATGACCTGTAAACCGCGCATGGGCTCCGCTTCCCCCATCCATACGGTCTGCACGCCGTTTTCCCCGCGCTGGATCGAAAAATCGACCGGCATAAAGGTCGTCGGGCGGTGATGCTGCGGCCAGTTGAACTCGATACCGCCGGAGATCCAGGGCCCCAGTAGCCCTACCAGGGCGGGCTTAACGACTTCATTGTAATAGACAAAATCGCGCAGTTTGACTTTGTCATACGCCCGGTGAATACGTCCGCCAAGCTCCGGCAGCAGCATGATACGAATGAAATCATTCTCCATCCATACTGCCTGATAATCGCGCATTTCACGCTCGCCGGTCAGGGTATCTATCACGCCGTAGGGATAGACGTTGCCGGAGGAACCCTGATAAACGCGCTTTTCCAGAAACATGGGGTTCGGATCCTCCGCCCCCGTCGTCCACGTAGGTAATGTAATTGTTTCCTGCCAGACCTTAACCGAACCGTACATGACGCCTCCACTAAACGAAATAAAGTAAAACTTGCTATGAGAGGAGTTTATATCGCCATTTAGCTGCTAAAATGCGCAACGCTCACGCAATATAGTTAAGGGGGTTAAGTGTATGCAGCGCACCGGTTTGAATAACGCCCGGGTCAGGCAGGCCAACAAATCAATTTTTCTCTCCCACCTCTGGCGGGAGAAACAGCTCAGTAAATCCCAGCTTTCCCAGCTCACCGGGCTCTCTATTCCGGCTGTGAGCAACATTCTTGCCGAACTGCTTAGCGAGGGATTGATCGGCCATTCCACGGAAAAAATGAGCAAGCGCGGCGTGAACAGCGGAAGCTACCAGATCCCCGAACACGGTGCCTGGACGCTATGCATGAATATCACGCCGACCAGCATTGAGTATCAGCTTGCCGATGCCCGACTGCTGGCGGTTGACGGCCACCAGCATTTGCCCATCGATGCCCCCACGCCGCAGGCCCTTCTGGAGGCCATCGTGGAATGCTGGCGACGTATACACCGCCGCTACCCGCAGCACAGCATCAATCTCGCGCTTGGCGTTCATGGGCAGGTTGATCCGGTAACCGGGGTGTCACAAACCATGCCCCAGGCGCGCTGGAAAACGCCGATTGAAATAAAGTATCTGCTGGAGGAACAGCTCGGCGTGCAGGTGCGGGTGGATAATGACTGCGTGATGCTGGCGCTGGCGGAGAAGTGGCAGCATCAGGGTATACAGCCGGATTTTTGCGTGATTAACGTCGATTACGGTATCGGCTCGTCATTTGTGATTAACGATCAGATTTATCGAGGAAGCCTCTACGGCAGCGGGCAGATAGGACACACGATTGTGAATCCTGACGGCAAGGCCTGCGACTGCGGGAGATACGGTTGCCTCGAAACCGTAGCGTCCCTCAGCGCGTTGAAAAAGCAGGCGCGGATGTGGCTCAAAACGCAGCCGGAAGCGCAGCGCTCTCCCGAGCAATTAACCACGGCATCGCTCATTGAAGCCTGGGAACAGGGAGACGTGCATATTCGCGCATGGGTTGATAGCGCGGCCAACGCCATTGGCTTAAGCCTTTATAATTTCTTAAATATTTTGAATATTAATCAGATCTGGCTATACGGACGCAGCTGCGCCTTTGGCGAACAATGGCTGGAAAGTATCGTTAAACAAACCGGCTTTAATCCCTTTGACCACGGCGATACGCCGCGAGCGCACGCCACTCAAATCGGCTTTGGCAAACTGACCCGCGCCCAGCAGCTGATGGGGATCGGTTATCTGTACGTGGAGGAACAGCTGCAAACGCTGCGTTAATCGTCAGCGGACGTGGCGGAGCGCAAATTTGTGTATTACGTTTAAATCACACGTCTCTCATAACGAGCTGATTATGAACACTCTACGCTACTTTGACTTTGGCTCCTCCCGCTCTCTGCTGCTGCTGATTGCGCGTATCGCGGTGGTGGTGCTGTTTATTCTTTTCGGCTATCCCAAGCTGCTCGGCTTTAGCGGCACGGTGCAGTACATGGCCTCCTCCGGCGCGCCGATGCCAACGCTTGCGGCCATCATTGCCATTATTATGGAAGTGCCGGCGGCCATTTTAATTGTGCTGGGCTTTTTCACCCGCCCGCTGGCGGTGATCTTTATTTTTTATACCCTCGGTACCGCGGTGATTGGCCATCACTACTGGGATATGACCGGCGATGCGGTTCTGCCGAACATGATTAACTTCTGGAAAAACATCAGTATTGCCGGCGCCTTCCTGCTGCTGGCGATAACCGGTCCCGGGGCGATTTCGCTCGACCGCCGCTAATCAACAGACGCAAAAAAGGCCGCATCAGCGGCCTTTTTTATGTCAACGCTAACGCTTACGCATAAACCGGGAAGCGTGCGCAGATATCCAGCACTTTACCCTTCACGCGCTCAATGACCGCTTCGTCATTGATGTTGTCCAGCACGTCGCACATCCAGCCGGCCAGCTCTTTCACTTCCGCTTCTTTAAAGCCGCGACGGGTGACTGCCGGAGAACCGATACGGATGCCGGAGGTCACAAACGGGCTCTTCGGATCGTTCGGCACGCTGTTTTTGTTGACGGTGATGTTAGCACGGCCCAGCGCAGCGTCCGCTTCTTTACCGGTCAGGTTTTTATCGACCAGATCCAGCAGGAACAGGTGATTTTCAGTGCCGCCGGAAACCACTTTGTAGCCGCGGTTCAGGAACACTTCTACCATTGCCTTCGCGTTTTTCGCTACCTGCTGCTGGTAAACTTTGAACTCCGGCTCCATCGCTTCTTTCAGCGCAACGGCTTTCGCCGCGATAACGTGCATCAGCGGGCCGCCCTGGGCGCTAGGGAATACGGCAGAGTTCAGTTTTTTGTACAGCTCTTCGCTGCCGCCTTTCGCCAGGATCAGGCCGCCGCGCGGACCGGCCAGGGTCTTGTGGGTAGTGGTGGTCACGACGTGAGCATGCGGAACCGGGTTCGGATAAACGCCAGCGGCGATCAGACCGGCAACGTGGGCCATGTCGACGAACAGGTATGCGCCGATGCTGTCAGCGATTTCGCGCATTTTTGCCCAGTCAACCACGCCGGAATAAGCGGAGAAACCACCGATAATCATCTTCGGTTTATGTTCCTGAGCCTGCTTAGCCATGTCTTCATAGTCAATTTTACCGGACTCATCGATGCCGTAAGGAATGATGTTGTACAGTTTGCCGGAGAAGTTGACCGGGGAGCCGTGAGTCAGGTGACCACCCTGCGCCAGGTTCATACCCAGAACGGTATCGCCCGGCTGCAGCAGTGCAGTATAGACCGCGAAGTTAGCCTGGGAGCCGGAGTGCGGCTGCACGTTAGCGTAGTCAGCGCCGAACAGCTCTTTGGCGCGATCGATAGCCAGCTGCTCTACGATATCGACGTATTCACAGCCGCCGTAGTAGCGCTTGCCCGGATATCCTTCAGCGTATTTGTTGGTCAGCTGAGAGCCCTGCGCCTGCATAACGCGCGGGCTGGTGTAGTTTTCGGAGGCGATCAGTTCGATGTGCTCTTCCTGACGTACTTTTTCTTGCTCCATAGCCTGCCACAGTTCGGCATCATAATCGGCAATGTTCATTTCACGCTTTAACATCCGCATCTCCTGACTCAGCTAACAATAAAATTTCGGCCTAAAAAGGCGGTCCACCTGGACAACGGCCCACAGTATAACTGAATCATTCTGCGATAACAGGTCTTGACAAAGGATTTTACGCAAACGATTGGCTCCGCGTTACACAAGGCTTTGAGCAATAAAGCACCTTCGATTATCAACGGATTTCTTTTCAGGTTTGTGATGCAAATAATTCATGTTGTAACTGCCTTACGGCAAAGAGTTAAAGAACCATTTACAAAGCAGGGTTATTTTTATAAGATGCATTTAATATGCATCATTAAGATAACCTATAAAGGAAGCTGCTATGCTCGACGCGCAAACCATCGCTACGGTGAAAGCCACCATCCCTCTGCTGGTTGAAACCGGTCCGAAACTGACCGCCCATTTTTACGACCGCATGTTTGCTCATAATCCCGAACTCAAAGAAATCTTTAATATGAGTAATCAGCGCAACGGCGACCAGCGCGAGGCGCTGTTCAACGCCATTGCCGCCTATGCCAGCAATCTTGAGAACCTGTCCGCCCTGCTGCCGGCGGTGGAAAAAATCGCCCAGAAGCACACCAGCTTCCAGATCCAGCCCGAGCAGTACAATATTGTCGGCACCCACCTGCTGGCCACCCTTGACGAGATGTTCAGCCCGGGTCAGGAAGTGCTGGATGCCTGGGGCAAGGCCTACGGCGTGCTGGCCAACGTCTTTATTAATCGTGAAGCGCAAATCTACAGCGAAAGCGCCAGTAAAACCGGCGGCTGGGAAGGCACCCGCGCGTTCCGCATCGTCAGAAAAACGCCGCGCAGCGCGCTGATTACCAGCTTTGAGTTTGAGCCGGTCGACGGCGGCGCGGTCGCTGAATACCATCCGGGCCAGTACCTGGCGGTCTGGCTGAAGCCGGAAGGCTTTCCGCATCAGGAAATTCGTCAGTACTCTTTGACCCGCAAACCCGACGGCAAAGGCTATCGCATTGCGGTTAAGCGTGAAAACGGCGGCCAGGTTTCAAACTGGCTGCATGATTCTGCGAAAGAAGGCGACGTGATTTACCTGGCCGCGCCGGCCGGCGACTTTTTCCTCAACGTGGCGCCGGAAACGCCGGTCACGCTGCTCTCCGGCGGCGTCGGTCAGACGCCGATGCTGGCGATGCTGGACACGCTGGCAAAAGCACAGCATCCGGCGCAGGTGAACTGGTTCCACGCGGCAGAGAATGGCGACGTGCACGCCTTCGCGGAGGAAGTGAAAGCGCTGGGTGAAACCCTGACGAAGTTTACTTCTCACGTCTGGTACCGCAGCCCGAGCGAAACGGACCGTGACGCCGGCGCGTTTGACAGCGAAGGTTTGATGGATTTATCGGCCCTGGCCGACAAGATCGGCGACCCGCAGATGCAGTTCTATCTCTGCGGCCCGGTGGCGTTTATGCAGTTTGCCGCGAAGCAGCTGGTAGATCTGGGCGTGAGCAGCGGCAACATTCATTACGAGTGCTTCGGCCCGCACAAGGTGCTGTAAACAGAGCGATGGATGCAGGCGGCCCGGAAATTATCGGGCCGCCATTCGGTTTGTCAGCTTAAATCGCCGCGTCGTCTTCTTCGCCGGTGCGGATACGAATCACGCGCGCGACATCGAAAACAAAGATCTTACCGTCGCCGATTTTGCCGGTCTGCGCCGTACGGATAATGGTATCCACGCAGGTGTCGACGATATCATCGGTGACAACGATTTCGATTTTCACTTTCGGCAGAAAATCGACCATATACTCCGCGCCGCGATACAGCTCGGTATGCCCCTTCTGGCGGCCAAAACCTTTCACTTCCGTTACCGTCATCCCGGTGATGCCGACTTCGGCCAGCGCTTCACGCACGTCATCCAGTTTGAAGGGTTTAATAATCGCATCAATCTTTTTCATGGTGTTCCTGTTTTAGTCGCGTAACCGGTTGCTAACCGTATCATAACTTGCGTCATCACACGGAGCTACTCTTTAAAGTCGTTAGCGTCGAGCTCGTGGCGCGACAGCAGCTTATAAAATTCGGTGCGGTTGCGCCCCGCCATCCGCGCCGCATGCGTGACGTTGCCTTTAGTGATTTGCAGCAGCTTGCGCAGGTAATTGAGCTCAAACTGATTCCGCGCCTCAACAAAGGTCGGCAGCGCGGTGTTTTCCCCTTCCAGCGCCTGCTCCACCAGGGCGTCGCTAATGACCGGCGAAGAGGTTAGCGCCACGCACTGCTCAATCACGTTCACCAGCTGGCGCACGTTGCCCGGCCATTTTGCGGCCATCAGCCGCTTCATCGCATCGGTGGAGAACGCGCGAACAAAGGGTTTGTGGCGATCGGCGGACTGGCGCAGCAGATGGTTCGCCAGCAGCGGAATATCTTCCGTACGCTCGGCCAGCGGCGGGATTTTCAGATTCACCACGTTGAGACGATAAAACAGATCTTCGCGAAACTCGCCGCGCGCCATGGCCTTCGGCAGGTCGCGATGGGTCGCAGAAATAATCCGCACATCAATGTCGATATCGCGGTTGCTGCCCAGCGGGCGCACTTTACGCTCCTGCAGGACGCGCAGCAGTTTAACCTGCAGCGCCACCGGCATATCGCCGATTTCATCAAGAAACAGGGTCCCGCCTTCTGCGGCCTGGAATAGCCCCTCGCGATTGCTGACCGCGCCGGTAAAAGCGCCGCGGGCGTGGCCAAACAGCTCCGACTCCAGCAGCTGCTCGGGAAGCGCGCCGCAGTTAATGGCGACAAAAGGTTTATCGCGGCGCGGGCTGGCGTTATGAATTGCCTGGGCGACAATCTCCTTGCCGGTACCGCTCTGGCCGTTAATCAGCACGCTGACGTCCGACTGCGCCACCATCCCGGCCTGCTCCAGCAGACGCTCCATCAGCGGGCTGCGGGTCACAATCGCCTGGCGCCAGCGCTCATCGGTGGTGGGCGCGCTCTGCTCCAGCGCGTCATCAATCGCTTTATACAGAGCGTCTTTATCCACCGGCTTGGTGAGAAAGCTAAATACGCCCTGCTGGGTCGCGGCAACGGCGTCCGGAATGGAACCGTGCGCGGTGAGAATGATCACCGGCATTCCCGGCTGAACCTTCTGGATTTCGCTGAACAGCTGGAGGCCATCCATCTCGTCCATCCGCAGGTCGCTGACTACCAGGTCGACTTTGTCACGGCTCAGGGTGCGCAGGGCCTCCGGCCCGCTCTCGGCGGTCAGTACGCTGTATCCTTCGCTGACAAGACGCATGCCCAGCAGCTTCAGCAGCCCCGGATCGTCGTCCACCAGCAGCAGGCGGGCGGGTTTACGGATCGTCATGAATCACCTCCGGGACCTTCTCGCCGCCGTGCCCGGCGTCCGGGCTGAAGTTCCCGCCGGGTTTACGGCTGGAGAGCTGGCGCTCGATGTCGGTGAGATTCTCCAGCTTGCGGGTCGTCAGTTCGAGCTGACTGCGAAGTTCAATTTCCTGCTGACGCAGCGTCTCCAGCTCCGCATCGCTTGACTGCTGCAATTTGGCGTAGCGGGAGCGCTCCTCAATCAGCTGAAGCTGCCGGCCCTGGGCATCGCGCCAGAGCTGATAAAGCGGGCGAACCTGGGCGGCGATTTGCGGGCTGAAGGCATCCAGACTGGCCACCAGATCGCGACGTTCGTTGGGCGTAATTTTGGCATCGGCCAGTAAAATGCCGCGTTTAAAGGCATCCTGCCAGCTGTTGGCATCGTGCTGCCGGGCTTCAGCCCGCGCCTGTACCGGAGCAAGGCGATCCGCGCAGTCAATTCCCCGCAGCCAGTAAAGCGGGTTTTTATCACTGGCCTCGCTTTGCAGGCTCCAGATGTCGGCGCACTCCACCGAAAGAAAATCGGCGACCTGATGCTGCGGCAGCGCGGAGAGCGTTTTGCCATCCGCGGCGTGTGGTGATGTAGAGGCGGAACATCCCGCCAGCGCCAGGCAGGACATGCCTGACAGCAGCCATCCCCTGAGGGGACGGACAAGTGCGAAGAAGTGGGACATATTCACCCGATAGTTATACGTTATTTTGTCCAGACTCGGCGACGGGGAGCGTGATACGAAAACAGATTAGCCCTGATTTATCATCAACCAGGCTCAGCTCGCCCTGCATTTGCCGTACGCAGTCGCGGGCAATGCTCAGCCCCAGACCGCTGCCTTTTACCGCCCCTTTACGCTGGTGGCTTCCCTGATAAAAAGGCTCAAAAATCATGTTTCTCTCTGCGGGCGGGATCGGCTCGCCGTCGTTAATGACGTCAATGCGCACCTGCTCGCCGTGCCGATAGCTATGAATGCGAATGTTACCGGATTCAGCACCATAGTGCACCGCATTGGAGTAGAGATTATCCAGGACGCTCACCAGCAGAGCGGGCTCCGCTTCGCATAAACGCTCGCTGAGCAACAGTTCGGTATGCATCATTTTAGCTCTTGCCGGCAGGCTATGGGCAGAAACCACATTTTCCACCAGTTCGGCCAGGTTTACCGTCTCGCGCGCAATCGGGCCATCGGCCTGTTTACGGTTGTAATCCAGCAGCTGCTCGATCAGCTTTTGCAGGTTGCGGCTGCTGTTATCCAGAATTTCAACGATCTCCTGCTGCTCGGGCGTCAGCGGCCCGGCCACCCGGTCGGCAAGCAGCTCCGTCCCTTCGCGCATGCTGGCCAGCGGCGTTTTCAGCTCATGGGAAAGATGGCGCAGGAACTGATGACGCTGGGATTCCAGCCAGGCAAGGCGTTCGCTCAGCCAGATAATGCGTTTACCGACGGAGCGCAGCTCGCGCGGACCGGTAAACAGCGCGGCGTCGTCCAGCGACTTCCCCTCCCCCAGTCGGTTGATCATTCTCTCAATGCCCTTCACCGGGCCGATAATCATGCGGGTGAACAGCAGCACCAGCGCCAGGCTGAGCAGGAACAGCACCAGCGCCTGCCAGCCGAAGAACTGCCCGCGCTCGGCAATTTCCTGCTGCAGCTGCTGCCCGCGCGAATAGACCACCGTTCGGGTTGCCTGCACCATGTCGCTATTGGCCGAGGCAAACGCTTCCAGGCTGGCGGCTGACTTCGCCGCCGGACCGCTATTTTTACACTGCAGCTCGGCCAGATCGTCGAGATCCTGACGCAGCGCCTGCCAGATTTTCTCATCGGGCAGGACGCCCGCGTGAGCATCAAGCATTTCGCTGTAGCGTTGGCGCTGATTCTGGTAGACCCGCGCCAGCGTCGGATCGTCCAGCACGCAGTACTGACGGTAGCTACGTTCCATCTCCAGCGATGCGTTAATCATCGCTTCGCTGCGGCGGGCGTCGATAAGGGTAGTACGGTTGATATGCGCCGCCTGCGCGCTCAGCGCGTTGAGGCTTTGCCACGCCTGCCATGCCAGCACCAGCAGCGGCAGCAGGATCAGCACGAAGGATAGCGTGACCAGCTGGCGCAGCGAACGGGGGAAAAGGGAGAGTCGCTTCACGGATAGGGTCTCAATCATTAGCTCATGACGATGCTAACCGAGGACGCAATAAACATCTACGCCGGAAATAATAAAGCCAGGCTACAGGAGCCTGGCTTTATTAAGAAATGAGGCGGTGCCTTACTCGACGTTTCGCCCGATGACTGATAAAGCAGAGCTGTTATCAGGAGTTGGACGGCAGGCACCTGTTTGTGCGTCATTCGAAGTTTATGTAGCGCGTCCCGAAGGGGCTGACATAAGAAGGTGAATGAGCCACTGGTTATAATTATGCACGAACTATGCCACATCTCAAAACATTTTATTAACACAATGAAATATAATACCTTTTTACTATTCATGGGCATGAATGATGATGGTCGGTTTTCGCGCAAAGTGTCGCTGATTAGCAACACCGGATGAATGGTTTAGCAATGCCATTATAAATCAATATGTTAAGCGTCACCTTTTGACGACACCACTATAGCGCGTTTGTCGGCGATCCCCGACACCTGCTGTCGATACGCCTCACCAATAAAAAAGCCCCCTGCGCGGGCAGGAGGCTTAATGCGATTTGTGAGCGGTTTTAGCCCAGCTGTTTACGCGCGTTGCGGAAAATACGCATCCACGGGCTGTCTTCGCCCCAGTTTTCCGGATGCCAGGAGTTCGACACGGTGCGGAACACGCGTTCCGGGTGCGGCATCATGATGGTCGCGCGCCCACTTTCGCTGGTCACCGCGGTGATACCGTTCGGCGAACCGTTCGGGTTAGCCGGATAGTTTTCCGTCACCTTACCGACGTTGTCGACAAAGCGCAGCGCCACCAGGCCTTTGCTTTCCAGCTGCGCCAGATGCGCGCCATCGCGGACTTCCACCTGTCCTTCACCGTGAGATACGGCAATCGGCATCATTGACCCCACCATCCCCTGCAGCAGCAGCGACGGGCTCTGGGTCACTTCAACCAGGCTGAAGCGCGCTTCAAAGCGGTCGGACTGGTTACGCACAAAGCGCGGCCACAGCTCGCTGCCCGGGATCAGCTCGCGCAGGTTAGACATCATCTGGCAGCCGTTGCATACGCCCAGCGCCAGGGTTTGCGGACGATGGAAGAAGGTGGCAAATTCGTCGCGAACCCGCTCATTGAACAGGATCGATTTCGCCCAGCCCTCACCCGCGCCTAAAACGTCACCGTAGGAGAAGCCGCCGCAGGCCACCAGCGCCTGGAAGTCAGCAAGACCGGTACGCCCCGCCAGCAGGTCGCTCATGTGCACATCGATGGCATCAAAGCCCGCGCGATGGAACGCCGCGGCCATTTCTACATGGGAGTTCACGCCCTGCTCGCGCAGCACCGCAACCTTCGGACGCGCGCCGGTGGCAATATAAGGCGCAGCGATATCCTCATTGATATCGAAGGAGAGCTTCACGTTAAGGCCCGGATCGGCATCGTTGGCTTTCGCCTCGTGCTCCTGGTCGGCGCACTCCGGGTTATCGCGCAGACGCTGCATTTGCCAGGTGGTTTCTGCCCACCACATGCGCAGCGTTGTGCGGCTTTCGCTGAATACCGGGTGACCGTCGGCCTCGATGATAAAGCGATCGCCCGTCGTGGCCTGGCCAAGATAGTGAACGCAATCCGCCAGACCATGAGCGGCCAGCAGCGCTTCCACCGCCTGGCGGTCGGCGGCACGAACCTGAATCACCCCGCCAAGCTCCTCGTTAAACAGCGCGGCCAGACGATCCTCGCCGAGCGCGGCGATATCAACCTTGACGCCGCAGTGGCCGGTAAAGGCCATCTCGGCCAGCGTGACCAGCAGGCCACCGTCAGACCGATCGTGCCACGCCAGCAGCTTACCTTCGGCCACCAGCGCCTGCATTGCGTCCCAGAAGCCTTTCAGCTGCGCGACATCGCGCACGTCGGCGGTCACATCGCCAAGCTGACGATAAACCTGCGCCAGCGCGGTCGCGCCCAGCGCATTGTTCCCCTTGCCTAAATCAATCAGCAGCAGGGCGTTGTCTTCGGTCGCGAGCTGTGGGGTGACGGTACGGCGTACGTCTTCCACGCGGGCAAAGGCGGAAATCACCAGCGACAGCGGAGAGGTCATCTCGCGCTGTTCAGCGCCTTCCTGCCAGCGGGTTTTCATCGACATGGAGTCTTTACCCACCGGAATGGTCAGTCCCAGGGCCGGACAGAGCTCTTCGCCAACCGCTTTTACCGCTTCATATAAACCGGCGTCTTCGCCCGGGTGACCGGCTGCGGCCATCCAGTTTGCCGACAGCTTCACGCGATTGAGCGCGCCAATCTGCGTCGCCGCGATGTTGGTCAGCGCCTCGCCGACCGCCAGACGGGCGGAAGCGGCAAAGTCCAGCAGCGCCACCGGCGCGCGCTCGCCAATGGACATGGCTTCGCCATAGTAGCTGTCGAGACTGGCGGTGGTCACCGCGCAGTTAGCCACCGGGATCTGCCACGGACCCACCATCTGATCGCGCGCCACCATACCGGTGACGGTACGGTCACCGATGGTGACGAGGAAGGTTTTCTCCGCCACGGTCGGCAGGTGCAGCACGCGATTCACCGCGTCGGCAATAGTGATTCCCTGGCGTTCCAGACTCTGGCCCTGGGCTTTGAGCGTCTGCACGTCGCGGGTCATTTTCGGCGTTTTGCCCAGCAGCACGTCAAGCGGCAGGTCGATCGGGCGATCGTCAAAGTGAGTATCGTCGAGGCTCAGATGCAGCGCTTCGGTCGCTTCGCCAATCACAGCATACGGCGCGCGTTCGCGGCGGCACAGCTCATCAAACAGCGGCAGCTGCTCCGGCGCGACCGCCAGCACATAACGTTCCTGCGATTCGTTACACCAGATCTCCAGCGGGCTCATGCCCGGCTCATCGCTGAGGATATCGCGCAGCTGGAATTTACCGCCGCGTCCGCCGTCGCTGACCAGTTCAGGCATCGCGTTCGACAGACCGCCGGCGCCGACGTCGTGGATAAACAGAATCGGGTTGGCGTCGCCCAGCTGCCAGCAGCGGTCGATAACTTCCTGGCAACGACGTTCCATTTCCGGGTTGTCGCGCTGTACGGAGGCGAAATCGAGATCGGCATCGGACTGGCCGGAAGCCATTGAAGAGGCCGCGCCGCCGCCAAGACCGATGTTCATCGCCGGACCGCCGAGAACAATCAGCTTCGCGCCGACGACGATCTCGCCCTTCTGCACGTGTTCGCCGCGAATGTTGCCGATACCGCCCGCCAGCATAATGGGCTTGTGATAGCCTCGCAGCTCTTCGCCGTTGTGGCTGCTCACTTTCTCTTCATAGGTACGGAAGTAACCGTTGAGCGCCGGACGACCAAATTCGTTGTTAAACGCCGCGCCGCCCAGCGGGCCTTCGGTCATGATATCCAGCGCGGTGACGATACGCTCCGGCTTACCGAAATCCTCTTCCCAAGGCTGCTCAAACCCCGGAATACGCAGGTTAGAAACCGAGAAGCCCACCAGACCCGCTTTCGGCTTCGCGCCGCGCCCGGTGGCGCCTTCATCGCGAATTTCGCCGCCGGAACCGGTCGCCGCGCCCGGCCACGGAGAGATCGCCGTCGGGTGGTTATGGGTTTCGACCTTCATCAGAATATGCGCGTCTTCCTGGTGGAAGTCGTAGCGGCCGGTTTCGTGGTCGGCGAAGTAGCGCCCCACGGCTGAACCTTCCATTACCGCGGCGTTGTCTTTATAAGCAGACAGCACGTAGTCCGGGGTTTTCTCGAAGGTGTTTTTGATCATTTTAAACAGCGACTTCGGCTGCTTTTCGCCATCAATGACCCAGTCGGCGTTAAAAATCTTGTGTCGGCAGTGCTCGGAGTTAGCCTGCGCGAACATATAGAGTTCGATATCGTTCGGGTTGCGACCCAGCTTCTGGAAAGCATCCTGCAGATAGTCGATTTCATCATCCGCCAGCGCCAGCCCCAGACGGAGGTTGGCGTCAATCAGCGCCTGACGGCCCAGGCCCAGCAGATCAACGCTGGTGACCGGGGTTGGCTGATGGTGGGCGAAGAGTTTTTCACCCTCTTCCAGCGCGCCAAAGACGCTTTCCATCATGCGGTCATGCAGTTCGGCCGCCACCTGCGACCACTGTTCGTCATTCAGGCTGCTCGCTTCGACGTAATACGCCACGCCGCGCTCCAGGCGCAAAACCTGTGACAGGCCGCAGTTATGGGCGATGTCGGTAGCTTTAGAAGACCAGGGAGAGATGGTGCCGGGACGGGGGGTAACGAGCAGTAGCTTGCCGGTCGGGGTATGGCTGCTTAAGTTCGGGCCATACTTGAGCAATCTTGCCAGGCTCTCGCGATCGTCGCCGCTGAGCGGGGTGCTGAGGTCGGCAAAATGAACGTACTCGGCATAAAGGGTGCTGACCGGAAGGTTGGCCGCCTGGAAACGTGCCAGCAGTTTATTGATACGGAATGCCGACAGTGCAGGTGAACCACGCAAAATTTCCATCATAAGTCTCTCGTCTTCGAAGCTTTCATGGTGAGCCAGGGGGGAAACGGGCGCCATTATAGTGAATCCTGCGCCCCGACGAAACCGTTTGCGTAGAAATAAAATGATTGCCGGGGTTTATCAATTAATGTGACTCATCTCGCGAATAAGTTGCCAACTGGCGCATTCTTAAGCAAAATGCCGCTCATTCCAGGACAACCTTTTACTTTTTCTGGTCATAATCTGCTGAGGAACGCGAAGCTGCAGAAGATTAACTATCTGAAAAAATTAAAGATTAATTATCTGCTCATCGGCATTGTGACCCTCCTGCTGGCGGCTGCCCTGTGGCCGTCTCTCCCGTGGATGGGAAAACCAGAAAACCGCGTGGCGGGGATCATGGCGCGCGGAGAACTGCGAATCAGCACCATTAATTCGCCGATGACCTTCGCGACTATCAATGACAAGACCTATGGTTTTGATTATGAGCTGGCGCAGCAGTTTGCCGACTACCTCGGCGTCGAGCTCAAAGTCACCGTCAGGCAGAATATCAGCCAGCTATTCGACGACCTCGATGAAGGCAAAGCCGACATGCTGGCAGCCGGGCTGGTCTACAACTCCGAGCGGGTGAAAAACTATCAGGTCGGGCCGACCTACTATTCCGTTTCGCAACAGCTGGTGTATCGCAAAGGCAACCTGCGTCCGCGCACCCTGGCAAACATCACCGCCGCGCAGCTGGCCATCGCTCCCGGACACGTGGCGATTAACGATCTCCAGGCATTGAAAAAGCAAAAATATCCCGACCTTGAGTGGCACGTGGACGATAAGCGAGGCACGACGGCGCTGATGCAGGCGGTTATCGATGGCAAACTCGACTATACCGTCGCTGATTCGGTCGCCGTCAGTCTGTTCCAGCGCGTTCACCCGGAGCTGGCCGTCGCCCTCGATATCAGCGACGAACAGCCGGTCACCTGGTTTAGCGAAAAAGGTGAGGATAATTCCCTGCCGGCGGCAATGCTCGATTTCTTCAATAACATTAACGAAGATGGCACCCTGGCGAGGCTGGAGGAGAAATACCTCGGCCACGGCAACGATTTTGACTACGTTGACACCCGCACCTTCCTGCGCGCCGTGGAGAGCGTCCTCCCTGACCTGCAGCCGATGTTTGAAAAATACGCCCGACAGATAGACTGGCGGCTGCTGGCGGCTATCTCATGGCAGGAATCGCACTGGGATCCGCAGGCCACCTCTCCGACGGGCGTTCGCGGGATAATGATGCTGACCCGCAATACGGCGCAAAGCCTGGGCCTGACCGATCGTACCGACGCCGAGCAAAGCCTCGACGGCGGCATGCGTTATTTACAGGACATGATGAATAAAGTGCCGGAGTCGGTCCCACAGGACGAGCGCATCTGGTTTGCGCTGGCGGCTTATAATATGGGCTACGCGCACATGCTTGACGCGATGGCGCTGACCAAAAAGCAGAAAGGCAACCCGAATAGCTGGGCGGATGTGAAGCAGCGTCTGCCGCTGCTAAGCCAGAAAAACTACTACAGCCGACTGAAGTACGGCTTTGCACGCGGGCACGAAGCCTACGCCTACGTCGAAAATATCCGCAAATATCATATCAGCCTCGTGGGCTATCTCTCTGAAAAAGAGAAAAAAGACGCGCAGATGGCGGCCTTAGGTGAACACTATCCGGCGGTCATGCCGGATGAGCTGGATAAAGAAGAGCAGTACACCAGGTCCTTTTTTAACTTTCGCGCCGAAACGCTGGTCGATAACGCAAAATTAAAAATCCCCGGAATGGGGCATTAATCTTGCGCCTGTTGGCCAGCTCGCTTTAGCGCTTTTTTCTCTTCCCGCCGCCAGCGGAAGAAATCGCTCAGCATGCCGGAACAGGCCTCCGCCATAACACCTTCCGCTATTTCTACCCGATGGTTCATGCCCGGATGATGCAGCACATCAATCAGCGACCCTGCGGCGCCGGTTTTCGCATCCCTGGCGCCAAACACCAGCCGGGAAATACGGCTATGCACCATTGCGCCGGCGCACATCACGCAGGGCTCGAGAGTAACGTACAGCGTTGCGTCAATCAGGCGATAGTTTTGCAACACCAGCCCGCCCTGACGCAGCGCCATAATCTCGGCGTGCGCGGTGGGATCGTGGCGGCCGATGGGCCGGTTCCAGCCCTCGCCGATGACCTGATGATTATGCACCAGCACGGCGCCGACCGGCACCTCGCCCTCTTCCCAGGCGCGTTTGGCCAGCGTCAGGGCGTGACGCATCCAGTATTCATCATTTAATTCATGGTCAGACAAAGCGGGCACTCCTGCAGAAAAGCGGGGCGCATTATACATGGGCGCTATGTATTACACACTATTCTAACTGCTGAAGATCGCCCTGCGGCGTTACCCGCCAGCGGTGCTGGCAAAAAGAGAGCAGCGGGTTGTCCTGCTCGCTGTCGCTGTAGCCGCTATACAAGCGCAGCGGTGCGCCGATCTTTTGTTCCAGCTGCGTCACTTTTTCATTACCGAGACAGCGCAGGGTTAACCCCCAGCCGCCGTAGCGTCGCTCCATTCGGCTGGCGATCAGATTCACCCGCGGCAGCCAGGCGGTATCAAAATAGACCTGTTCAACCAGCGACTGCGGCGAACCGGTGATCAGCCAGACGTCAGCGTCCGTGCTGGTCAGATAATGTTTAAGCCGCGCCTGAACAACCGGGAATGCCGTGACGTGCTGGCGAAACCAGCGAACAAAATTGGCCTCCAGGCGTTTAAGCTGCTGCTCGCTGCGTCCAAAGGTTGATGCCCAGAGCAGCAGGCTCATCGGCCAGCGCGCGGCGCGACCGTATAACATCAGTCCGGCCGCGATAACCGGCAATAAAGGAAGCAGCAGCAGCGCGTTCAGCGGCTGATGGCGCAGGGCATAGCGCAAAAAGCTGCCGAACATATCCTGCTGATGCAAGGTTCCATCCAGATCAAAGAAAACCACTCTCCGCGTGCTGCTATTCAAAACCCACTCCCCTGAACGATCGCATGATAACCAATAGCTTAACAGCCTTACGTCGCCAATAGCGAAAACATACGCTGCTGTTGAATCCGTATTAAGAAAACGTCTTTGCCGAGAAATCTTAGGCACAGAATTTTTAATTCGCGATAATCCTCTTATAATCGAATACAAAATTCTTTCAGCCGAGGGTGAAGCTGTCCTCCGGAGCCGCTATGAACTGTTTGACCCGTATTCGCCAGCGCTATCCGACGTTGGCCGCAAGCGATAAAAAACTGGCCGATTTCATTCTGGCTCAACCGGATCAAACCCGCCACCTCAGCTCGCAGCAGCTGGCGGGCGAAGCCGGCGTCAGCCAGTCAAGCGTAGTGAAATTTGCGCAGAAGATGGGGTTCAAAGGCTTCCCGGCGTTAAAGCTGGCGTTGAGCGAAGCCCTGGCAAGTGCGCCGACTCCGCAATCCGTACCGGTGCATAACCAGATTCGCGGCGACGATCCCCTGCGCCTGGTTGGCGAAAAGCTGATTAAAGATAACGTCGCGGCCATGCACGCCTCGCTGGACGTCAACACCGAAGAGAAGCTGCTGGAAGCCGTCACGCTGTTGCGCCACGCCCGTCGGGTCATCATTACCGGCATCGGCGCGTCGGGCCTGGTGGCGAGAAACTTTAGCTGGAAGCTGATGAAAATCGGTATTAACGCGGTATCAGAACAGGATATGCACGCCCTGCTGGCGACGGTACAGGCGATGTCTTCGGACGATCTGCTGCTGGCCATCTCCTATTCCGGTGAACGACGCGAGATCAATATGGCGGCCGGTGAAGCGCTGCGGGTAGGAAGCCAGATCCTGGCGATCACCGGCTTTAACCCCAACGCGCTTCAGCAGCAGGCAACGCTGTGCCTGTACACCATTGCGGAAGAGCAGGCCACGCGTAGCGCTGCGATCTCCTCCACCAGCGCGCAAATGATGTTGACCGATCTTCTGTTTATGGGGCTGGTGCAGCAGGATCTTGAGCACGCTCCGGAGCGGATTCGCCATAGCGAAGCGCTGGTGAAAAAGCTGGTGTAACCCCGGGTGCCCTGCCCGCTGTCAAAAGCACACACTCTCTTATTGGCTCAGGCCGGGCAAAATTTCTCCGCTGCGGATGGTCGCACCGCGGTTGAAAAGAGCTGGCCCGGGCGAAAAATGGGCGTATAATGCCCGCCCTGTTTGTGTTGTTTCTGAGAATTTCCTGATGGCGCTGTTAATCACCAAAAAATGCATCAACTGCGATATGTGCGAGCCGGAGTGCCCGAATGAGGCGATATCCATGGGTGATAGCATTTATGAAATTAACAGCGATCGCTGCACCGAATGCGTTGGCCACTATGATACGCCGACCTGCCAGAAGGTGTGCCCGATCCCAAATACCATTCTGAAAGATCCGGCCCATAACGAAAATGAAGAGCAGCTGTGGGATAAGTTTGTCCTGCTGCACCACGCGGACAAACTGTGATATTGCCGGATGGCGGCGTTAACCGACCTCTCCGGCCTGTAACACTCTAGCTTTCGATAATCACCGTGGCGCAGGCATAGTGACGCTCGTCGGCCAGCGTCACGTGAATGCTGCTTACGCCCATGCGCTCGGCCAGACTTTTCGCTTCGCCCCACAATCGCAGCTTTGGCTTACCCAGCTCGTCGTTGTAAACCTCAAACTGATTAAACGCCAGCCCATTGCGGATGCCGGTACCAAGCGCCTTGGCCGCCGCTTCTTTAACGGCAAAACGCTTGGCCAGAAAACGGACCGGCTGCTGATGCTGTTCCCATATCGCCCACTCGCTATCGCTCAGGACGCGACGCGCCAGACGATCGCCGCTGCGGGCAATTACCGCTTCAATACGGGCAATTTCTACAATATCAGTACCCAGTCCGAGAATGGCCATCAGGCGCGCGCTTCCTGCATCAAGCGCTTCATTTCCGCCACCGCCTCTTTCAGGCCGCTCATCACCGCACGGCCAATAATCGCGTGGCCGATGTTCAGCTCGTGCATTTCCGGCAGCGCGGCAATGGCCTTCACGTTATGGTAGGTCAAACCGTGACCGGCATTAACCTTCAGCCCCAGGCTGGCGGCATAGGTCGCCGCTTTGGCAATACGCTCCAGCTCTTTTGCCTGCTCAGCGTCAGTTTGCGCATCAGCGTAGCATCCGGTGTGAATTTCGATATAAGGCGCGCCAACGTCCGCTGCCGCCTTAATTTGCGCGTTGTCCGCGTCAATAAACAGCGAAACCAGGATACCGGCATCGGCAAGGCGTTTACAGGCGTCGCGCATTTTGTCGATCTGGCCCGCCACGTCCAGTCCACCTTCGGTGGTCACTTCCTGACGTTTTTCCGGCACCAGGCAGCAAAAATGGGGCTGAGTCTCACAGGCAATCTTCAGCATCTCTTCCGTCACCGCCATCTCAAGGTTCATGCGGGTATCCAGCGTCTGGCGCAAAATACGGACATCGCGATCGGTAATATGGCGACGATCTTCGCGCAGATGGACGGTAATACCGTCAGCGCCGGCCTGCTCGGCGATAAAGGCCGCCTGTACCGGATCCGGATAAGCGGTACCGCGAGCGTTGCGTAATGTCGCAATGTGGTCAATATTGACCCCCAACAGTAATTCAGCCATGACAATCCTCGTTAATCGTTATTTGTTTTATCGGCTCGCGCTGCCCGCGCGGGCAAAAACTGACGAAAAAGCTCGCGACTTTTTAGCGGCTTCCCGCCCAGATAGGGCTTCAGGGCGATACGGGTGAAACGCTTTGCCGCGCGCAGCGCATCGCTGTCCGGAAATTCACGGCTCGCCAGCGCCTTAAGATGGTGCCCGGTAAAGGTGTTGTTATCAATAACCACGCTGGCGATAAAGCCTTTTTCTTCACGGTAGCGATAGGTCATTGCGTCGTCAACCGCTTCTCCGCTGCCGGCGCAGTGCAGGAAATCCACGCCATATCCCAGATGCCCCAGCAGCGCCAGTTCAAAACGCCGTAGCGCCGGTTCCGGCGAGCCGCTTGCGCCAGCCAGAGACTGGATACAGTGCAAATAATCGAAGAAGAGTTCGGAAAAGCGCGTTTCATGCTCAAGCACGCGAGAGAGAAGTTCGTTGACGTAAAGGCCGCTGTAGAGCGTGATGCCGCTGAGAGGGAGCGCCAGCGAGACGGCTTCCGCGCTGCGCAGCGTTTTGACTTCGCCGCGCCCGCCAAAGCGAAGCAGTAAGGGAGTAAAAGGCTGAAGCGCGCCTTTGAGGTTCGAACGTTTGGAACGTGCGCCTTTAGCCACAAGGCGCACGCGGCCGGATTCTTCCGTGAAGACGTCCAGCATCAGGCTGGTTTCGCTCCAGGGACGGCTATGCAGTACGAAAGCGCGTTGCCAGCCTTCCATCATACTCGTCGTCTTTCAAGCCGCAGGTGCGTTGGCTGCGCCCACTCACCCCAGTCACTTACTGAAGTAAGCTTCCGGGGACTCGCGGTCTTGCCGCGTGACTCAGCCTCTGGCCTCGCTCCTTCGCAGCCAGCGCAAGCGCTGTTCAAAACACTTTGTGTTTTGTCCTGCACCTCGAAAGCCATAGAGTATCCAAACTTAGAGATCGTCGCCGTAACCGAGACTGCGCAGCGCGCGTTCGTCATCAGCCCAGCCGGACTTCACTTTCACCCACAGCTCGAGGTGAACCGGCGCTTCAAACATATCCTGCATGTCTTTACGCGCTTCGATACCGATGGTTTTGATTTTGGCCCCTTTGTTGCCAATCACCATCTTCTTCTGCCCTTCACGCTCAACCAGAATCAGACCGTTGATATCGTAGCCGCCGCGCTCGTTGGTTACAAAACGTTCGATTTCCACGGTAACGGAATACGGCAGTTCAGCGCCGAGGAAACGCATCAGCTTTTCACGAATGATCTCGGAAGCCATAAAGCGCTGAGAGCGGTCGGTGATGTAATCTTCCGGGAAGTGATGAATCGCTTCCGGCAGATGCTTACGCACGATACCGGCGATGGTATCAACGTTCAGCCCCGTTTCCGCGGAAATCGGCACGATATCAAGGAAGTTCATCTGGCTGCCAAGGAACTGCAGGTGCGGCAGAAGATCGGCTTTTTCCTGTACGTTATCGACTTTGTTGACCGCCAGAATCACCGGCGCTTTACCATCGCGCAGCTTGTTGAGCACCATCTCGTCGTCCGGCGTCCAGCGGGTACCTTCAACGACGAAAATAACCAGCTCTACGTCGCCAATGGAGCTGCTTGCCGCTTTGTTCATCAGACGGTTAATCGCGCGTTTTTCTTCCATATGCAGGCCCGGGGTATCGACGTAGATCGCCTGATACGGACCTTCAGTATGAATACCAACGATGCGGTGACGCGTCGTCTGCGCTTTTCGGGAAGTGATCGAGATCTTCTGCCCGAGCAGCTTGTTCAGCAATGTGGATTTGCCCACGTTTGGACGACCAACGATGGCAATAAATCCGCAGTAGTTCTTTTCTTCGCTCATTCCAGCTCCAGCTTTTTCAGCGCCTGTTCGGCGGCAGCCTGCTCCGCCTTGCGACGGCTAGAACCCGTGCCAACCACCGGTTCACTCAGGCCGCTAACCTGGCAGTGGATAGTAAATTCCTGATCGTGCGCTTCACCGCGAACCTGTACCACCAGGTAAGACGGCAGCGGCAGATGGCGCCCCTGCAGATACTCCTGCAAGCGCGTCTTCGGATCTTTTTGCTTGTCACCCGGGCTGATTTCATCCAGACGACTCTGGTACCAGGAGAGAATAAGGCGCTCAACGTTCTGAATATCGCTGTCGAGGAAAATCCCGCCGATTAACGCTTCAACGGTGTCCGCCAGTATAGATTCACGGCGAAAGCCCCCGCTTTTCAGTTCACCCGGCCCAAGACGCAGACATTCACCTAATTCGAACTCGCGGGCAATTTCTGCCAGCGTGTTGCCTCGTACCAGGGTCGCGCGCATGCGGCTCATATCGCCTTCGTCTACCCGAGGGAAACGATGATAGAGCGCGTTCGCGATCACAAAGCTCAATATTGAGTCGCCTAAAAACTCCAGGCGCTCATTATGTTTGCTGCTGGCACTGCGGTGAGTTAATGCCTGTTGCAACAGCTCCTGATGATGAAAAGTGTAGCCCAGCTTCCGTTGAAGCCGATTAATTACGATGGGGTTCATGCGTTACCAATAGATGAATGCGTCAAAAATGCAGCACACGAAACCGACCTGAGTAAAAACCAACGCGGTTTCGTGTGCTGTGTCAATCTTACGAGAGACAACCTAAAACTTCGGGGGGATATTCTATACGCAACGACAAGGGATGTCGTTAGTTTGAATAGATTTAAATTTTAAATAATTCACGCTGCCGTTATTGCGTCGGCAGCGTGAATAAAGCAGGAAAAATTTACTGGATACCACCGATACGCGATAAACGTACGCCGGTAGGCCATTCGCCTTCCTGTTTTTCGAAACTCATCCAGATTGCGGTTGCTTTACCCACCAGATTCGCTTCCGGCACAAAGCCCCAATAACGGCTATCGGCGCTGTTATCGCGGTTGTCACCCATCATAAAATACTGCCCCGGCGGGACAATCCAGGTCGCCAGCGGCAGACCGGACTGATGGTAATACATCCCCACCTGGTCCTGAGCAATCGGTACGGTCAATATACGGTGCGTCACTTCGCCCAGCGTCTCTTTACGTTCGGTCAGACGGATGCCATCGGCTTTCGTCTCGCCTTTCGGCAGTTGCCAGAAACCGCTGGTCGCTTCGCCGCCGTTGCTGCGGGAGAAGGTCTGTACGAAATCACTCGGCTCAACGTTGGAGTAAGTGACCGGCAGCGCGTTGCCGCAGGCCTGGCCAGAACTACAGCCCGGCTGGATAGTGACCTGCTTGGCAATCGGATCGTAAGTCACTTTATCACCCGGTAAACCGACCGCACGCTTGATATAATCCAGGCGCGGATCTTGCGGATATTTAAAGACGACAATATCGCCGCGCTTCGGATGTCCGGTTTCGATCAGCGTCTTCTGGTAAATCGGATCTTTAATGCCGTAGGCAAACTTCTCAACCAGAATAAAATCGCCGATCAGCAGCGTCGGCATCATCGATCCGGAGGGGATCTGGAAGGGCTCATAAATGAATGAGCGAACCACCAGCACAATCGCCAGTACCGGGAAGATTGACGCGCCGGTTTCCAGCCAGCCCGGTTTCGGGCCGACCTTTTTCAGCGTTTTCTTGTCCAACTGGTCGCCGGTCGCCGCCTGCGCAGCGGCCTGACTTTCGCGACGTTTTGGCGCAAAGATAAACTTATCCAGGCACCACAACAGACCCGTCACCACAGTAGCGATGACCAGGATCAGGGCAAACATGTTCGCCATGCCAACTCCTTAGGGTTATTTGCCGTCTTTACCAACGTGCAGAATGGCGAGGAACGCTTCCTGCGGAAGCTCAACGTTACCGACCTGCTTCATGCGTTTCTTACCGTCTTTCTGCTTCTGCAGCAGCTTTTTCTTACGGCTGACGTCGCCGCCATAGCATTTCGCCAGGACGTTTTTACGCAGCTGTTTTACGGTAGAGCGGGCAATGATGTGGTTGCCGATGGCAGCCTGGATAGCGATATCGAACTGCTGACGCGGGATCAGCTCTTTCATCTTCTCTACCAGTTCGCGGCCGCGGTACGGCGCATTGTCGTTATGCGTGATCAGCGCCAGCGCATCCACACGCTCGCCGTTAATCAACACATCCACACGCACCATGTTGGAAGCCTGGAAGCGCTTGAAGTTGTAGTCCAGCGACGCATAGCCGCGGGAGGTAGACTTCAGTCGGTCGAAGAAGTCGAGCACCACTTCCGCCATCGGGATTTCATAGGTCAGCGCAACCTGATTGCCGTGGTAGACCATGTTGGTCTGTACGCCGCGCTTTTCGATACACAGGGTGATGACGTTGCCCAAAAACTCCTGCGGCAGCAGCATATGACACTCCGCGATCGGCTCGCGCAGCTCCTGAATATTGTTCAGCGGCGGCAGCTTCGACGGGCTGTCGACGTAGATAACCTCTTTCGAGGTGGTTTCGACTTCATAGACTACCGTCGGCGCCGTGGTGATCAGATCCAGATCGTATTCACGCTCCAGGCGCTCCTGGATGATCTCCATATGCAGAAGACCCAGGAAGCCGCAGCGGAAACCGAAGCCCAGCGCCGTAGAGCTTTCCGGTTCATAGAACAGAGAAGCATCGTTGAGGCTCAGTTTGCCCAGCGCGTCGCGGAAGTTTTCATAATCATCGGAGCTGACCGGGAACAGGCCGGCATAGACCTGCGGTTTCACCTTTTTAAAGCCGGGCAGTGCTTTATCTGCCGGGTTGCGCGCAAGCGTCAGCGTATCGCCGACCGGCGCGCCGAGGATGTCTTTAATGGCGCAAACCAGCCAGCCTACCTCGCCGCATTTCAGCTCGGTACGGTCCACTTGCTTCGGCGTGAAGATGCCCAGGCGATCGGCGTTATACACCAGCCCGGTACTCATCACCTTAATTTTATCGCCTTTGCGCATGGTGCCGTTTTTGATACGCACCAGAGAAACGACACCGAGGTAGTTATCAAACCAGGAGTCGATAATCAGAGCCTGCAGCGGCGCTTCCGGATCGCCTTCCGGCGGCGGAATATCGCGCACCAGGCGCTCCAGCACGTCCGGTACGCCAACGCCGGTCTTCGCTGAACAGCGCACCGCATCGGTGGCATCAATACCAACGATGTCTTCAATCTCTTCCGCTACGCGTTCCGGATCGGCTGCGGGCAGGTCGATTTTGTTCAGGACCGGTACGACTTCAAGGTCCATTTCCATCGCCGTATAGCAGTTAGCCAGCGTCTGGGCTTCGACGCCCTGGCCGGCATCAACCACCAGCAAAGCGCCTTCACAGGCGGCAAGCGAACGAGAAACTTCATAAGAGAAGTCGACGTGGCCGGGGGTGTCGATAAAGTTCAGCTGATAGGTTTCGCCATCAGTTGCTTTGTAATCCAGGGTGACGCTCTGCGCCTTGATAGTGATACCGCGCTCACGTTCAAGATCCATGGAGTCCAGAACCTGGGCTGCCATTTCACGATCGGAAAGGCCACCGCAAATCTGGATAATACGGTCAGACAATGTCGACTTACCGTGGTCGATGTGAGCGATGATGGAAAAGTTACGTATATTCTTCATATTTAGAGTTAATTATGCCTTACGCGAATCATGAGGCCGCTGTTCTGTGCCTGACGTTTTTTAATCCGAAAACGCCGCATTCTACACTACATCCACGAAACCAGGAAATGCTCTTACCGCTAGCATAACCGGAGTAAACGATGAGTTCTTGCGGGAGTTGTAAATAAAGATAAGGGCCAGTGAAATCACTGACCCAGCTGGGAGGAAGGCGTCTCGATGCGGACTAAATCTGGCGGTAAACCGACGCTGATAATAACCGGCTGCCACGACTGCCGGGAGGCTAAGCCAGGCGAAAGACCGCGAGCGACCAGAAACCCGCCAACGCCGCCCAAAATTGCCCCGCAAAGCGAGGCAAAGTCGTTGGCAAACAGCACCTGGAATATCGATGCCATCAAGAACAAACCGACTAACGGCGCCATATAAACCAATACCGCCGACCCGAGCAGGCTGCTTTCGGCAATGCCCAGTTCGACTTTTTGCCCGGCCGACAGCGGCTGTTCGCAGGGGACGCTAAGGGTATGGCTGGTTTGCGGCCCAAGCTTATTCAGCACCCGGCTTCCGCAACCGGCGCGAGAAGCACAGCTGCTGCAGGAGGCTTTCACATCGCAGTGCACCAGCGCAACGCCATTTTGCCAGGAAACGACCGTCGCCCACTCTTTAATCATTGTACTGCCCTGAATTTAATACTATCGGAAATACGCTTCGCCGTTTGCGGCGGCAGCTCGCCAACGATGGTTATCTCTGCGTTATCACGCACGGTAGTCGCCACGGTACGACGGCCGGTACGCAGCAGCTGATCGCTGCTATTTGCCGTGGCGCGATTGATATTGACAGAGAAACTAAACAGCCCGTCGGAATACAAACGGGACTCTACCGGGCCATCGAAAGTGGGCAGACGACGCTGGCTGCTGGAGACTTCGGCCACGCCCTGCGGCAGCCAGGTTGGCGCCCAGTTAAAGTTGGCCTTATTGCCCCCTTCCGGCACCGACAGCTGCGGAGGCAGGTTAGCCTTAGACAGGGTTTCCATACTGGCGCTAACGTTATCGCCAACGTTGAACGAGACGACGCGGAACTGCTCAAGCGTTTCGCCGTCGCGATCAAGCAGATCAACGCGCAGAGGCAGCTTAGTTTCAGCATCTAACCATGCGATATAGCTATAGCGGGTGCCATCGCGAGCCACGACGCGCACAACATCGCATAAACGATCGGCAATACGCGTCCGCCCCACGGAAATGAAGTCGTAATAGGATGACAGACGTTTAAAGTCGGAGTAGACCAATGAAGGCAGCGAATCAACGATATAGTCGCCGTTCAGGGTGAAAGGATCGAGTCCGGGCTCAAAATAGCTGATTTCCGTTCCGCGCAGCACCACTTCCCGACGCGGCCCGTCAAGCTGGAGCAGCTGTGCCAGGGTGCGATTGTTTAGTTTAGCGTGTCGATAACGCAGCGACTCAACACCCTGCTTGTTGATGCTGACGAAAGAGAGCTCGTAATTAAGGGACTGGCTGGCCAGGTTCATCTGCTGCAACAACGCCCCGGACGATGTATCAGCCGAGGCGTTGACGGAGAAGAACAGGCTGCCTGCCATGAGCGACATGGCACACCAAAGTTGCTTCATTACTGCGATTGTGTTCCTAAAGTTTGATAGCCCGGCACCTGAACAGCGGCTTGCTGAGTCTGGGCCTGGCCAAACTGAAGCTGTTCCGCATGCAGGCGACGCTGCAATTCATAGTCCTGCAGCATAGCATTAATTCTGCGGCGCTGTTCCTGCACCTGAGCCTGCTGACCGCTACCTGCCGAAGCATCCGCCGGCACGCCCAGGCTGACCGGGCTGGCCTTACCCATCATCGGCATGGTGTTAAACACCGGCGCCTCTGGCTGCTGGGATGAATCAGACTGGCCATTATACTGCTGAACGCCGACAATCACAGCAAGGGATACGCACGCGGCAACGCCCATCTGGGTAAGCGAGCTGGCCCACGGGCGTACTTTTTGCCAGAAAGGCATCTGACGCCACTGGTGCGGTGCGGGCTGAGATTCAGGAATTAGAGGAACCGTCTGACGAACGGGCTCGTTTTCAATGGCGGCCATGACGCGAGCTGAGATATCAAAATGGAGCACCTCACTCGTATCGCCTCGCAGCGTATCGCGGATGAGATGGTAGCTCTCCCAGGTTTTTTGCATTTCAGATGAACGCTCCAGCTCGTTGAGCAGTTCGTTATCCAGCGTTTCACCATCCATTAAGGCCGAAAGTTTTTCTTTCTGCATGCCTGATACCCTTTTCCAGTATTCCGCTATCGTCAACGCCTGATTAGCGGTTGAACTTTATTATCAATAGCTTCTCGCGCCCGGAAGATGCGCGAACGCACTGTGCCCACCGGACAATCCATGATGGCGGCTATTTCTTCATAGCTCATGCCATCCAGCTCCCGCAAGGTAATTGCCATGCGTAAATCTTCCGGAAGCGATTCAATGGTACGAAAAACTATTTGTCTCAGCTCTTCTGACAACATTAAGTTCTCAGGGTTCGAAATTTCTTTCAATGCCCCGCCACTTTCGAAGTTTTCAGCATCATTCGCATCAACATCGCTGGATGGCGGACGGCGTCCCTGAGCAACAAGATAATTCTTCGCCGTGTTTACGGCGATGCGATATAACCAGGTGTAAAAAGCGCTATCCCCCCGGAAAGAATCCAGCGCACGCCATGCTTTAACGAACGATTCCTGAACAACGTCAGCGATATCGCCCGGCGGCACGTAGCGGGAGACCAGACTTGCAACCTTATGCTGATAGCGCACCACCAGCAGGTTAAATGCTTTCTGATCTCCTTTCTGGACCCGTTCAACGAGGACCTGATCCGTTAACTGCTCGCTCATCCGAGGTAATGTCTCCCCAAACCCAATTCCCATGCGTATTCAAAAACACCACCCAATTACTGCATCAAGTGAGCAAGCAGAGGGTTGGAGTGTCTGAAAACAATAAAGTTCCGTTACGCCTTTGTTTTTCGTCCGGCACCGGCTGACGGATTGTTATCTCTCATTATATGTCCCGGTTGCTAAACGATATGTAAGATAATAAGAAAAAGCGCAAGACCCGCCAGAAGGGTAACGTAACCCGGCTTTTATTTCACTATAAAATCTGAAGCTCACGAGCCGCTTCGCAAAACCTTTTTTCCATTTACAGCCCGCCTCATTACGCCGCTATGTTTAGTCCTCGCAACGCTGAGTAAAAAAAATGTACGACTTCTCGCTGGCTGGTGCTATTGTTCGCTTATTGTGTTTAGTAAATTAAACAAAGGCCATGAAAACAACTTCCGATTCCTCCTGTGATGTGCTGATTATTGGCAGCGGCGCTGCCGGATTATCCCTTGCCTTACGCCTGGCGGAACGCTGCGCGGTCACGGTTCTCAGCAAAGGCCCTATCAGTGAAGGTTCTACTTTCTACGCTCAGGGCGGTATTGCCGCCGTATTTGATGAAACCGATAGCGTTGAATCGCACATCGAGGATACGTTGATAGCCGGAGCGGGTCTTTGCGATCGCCATGCGGTCTCATTCGTGGCGAGCAACGCCAAACCCTGCGTTCAGTGGCTAATCGATCAGGGCGTGCTGTTTGATACTCAGGTTCAGGCGAACGGCGAAGAGAGCTACCATCTGACCCGCGAGGGAGGTCACAGCCACCGCAGAATTCTCCACGCCGCCGATGCGACCGGTAAAGCCGTTGAGACTACCCTGGTGAGCCAGGCGCTGGCCCACCCAAATATCCGCATACTGGAACGCAGTAACGCCGTTGACCTTATTATCTCCGATAAAATCGGCCTGCCCGGCACGCGCCGGGTGGTGGGCGCGTGGATCTGGAATCGTAATAAAGAAGCGGTTGAAACCTGTAGCGCAAAGGCCGTGGTGCTGGCTACCGGCGGCGCGGCTAAAGTTTATCAATATACGACGAATCCTGATGTCTCTTCCGGCGATGGTATCGCGATGGCCTGGCGTGCCGGCTGCCGGGTCGCCAACCTCGAATTTAATCAGTTCCACCCAACCGCGCTGTACCATCCGCAAGCGCGCAACTTCCTGCTGACGGAAGCGCTGCGCGGCGAGGGCGCGCTGTTGAAACGCCCTGACGGCACGCGGTTTATGCCGGACTTTGACGAGCGCGGCGAGCTGGCTCCGCGCGATATCGTCGCCAGAGCCATCGATCATGAGATGAAGCGCCTTGGCGCTGACTGCATGTATCTGGATATCAGCCATAAACCGGCAGAATTTATTCGCCACCACTTCCCGATGATCTACGAGAAGCTGCTGGGGCTGGGCATCGATCTGACAAAAGAAGCGGTGCCCGTGGTTCCTGCCGCGCACTACACCTGCGGCGGCGTCATGGTTGACGATCACGGGCGCACCGACGTCGACGGGCTGTATGCCATCGGCGAAGTAAGCTATACCGGATTACACGGCGCTAACCGGATGGCATCAAACTCATTGCTTGAGTGCCTCGTCTACGGGTGGTCCGCCGCCGAAGATATCGTTAAGCGTCTGCCGTTCGCGCAGGCGGTCAATGAACTGCCATCATGGGACGAAAGCCAGGTTGAAATACCTGATGAACTGGTCGTGATTCAGCACAACTGGCATGAGCTGCGCTTGCTGATGTGGGATTATGTCGGCATCGTGCGCACCACCCGCCGTCTTGAGCGCGCCCTGCGCCGCATTACTATGCTGCAGCAGGAGCTGGACGAATACTACGCCCGCTTCCGCGTCTCCAATAATTTACTGGAGCTGCGAAACCTGGTGCAGGTTGCCGAGCTGATTGTGCGCTGCGCCATGCTGCGTAAAGAGAGCCGCGGGCTTCACTATACGCTGGACTATCCTGACCAGTTGCCGGAGAGCGGGCCGTCGGTGCTCTCGCCGCTGGCTCACATAAAAAGATAAAAGTCCTGGGTCAGAGCGGTAAATCCTTCGGAATACTGCTGCTCTGGCCCACGGATGACCAATCTGTCGCTAAAGCACTCCTCCCCCGCCGTCGGCGAAAAAGCCAACAGAACCCGATGCGGCGGGCGCACTTCCGTTTCCGCCACGTCGGTACGCAGACGCAGATGCCAGCCCATATTCTGCGCCCGCTGCACAAAGGCGTTACCAATGTCGACCGGAAGCACGACGCAGAAAAACCCCTCCTCCGTAATAAGCTCGGCGGCGCAGGTTAATAATGTTGCGTGATCGAGGGAGGAGGTATAGCGAGCCTGCTCGCGCTGCGAGGTGGCGCAAGGTACACCTTCAGCGAAAAAAGGCGGATTGCTGACAATCAGCTCATAGCGCCGGGTTTGCTGCGGCTGCCATTGCTGAATATCCGCCTGATGAATCTGCAGGCGCTCGGCCCAGGGAGAATCCGCGGCGTTTTCTCGCGCCTGTTCTGCCGCTTCTTCATCCAGCTCCACGGCATCCACGATGACCGCCTCGCCGGTTCGCTGCGCGAGCATCAGCGCTAACAGACCGCTGCCCGCGCCGATATCCAGCACGCGCTTAACCTGAGCGATGGGGGCCCATGCGCCGAGTAAAATGCCGTCGGTACCCACTTTCATCGCACAGCGATCGTGGGCGACAAAAAACTGCTTAAACGTAAAACCATTGCGCGGCAGCGCGAACTTCGACTGGGACATCCTCGATAACCTTGCGGGCAAAAAACTCCTGAGCTTAAGGCTATGCACAATACCGGAGAACAGATAGCCTTACAAACAGATGAACATTGCGTCCGTAACGTCTATAATCGGCGGTCCACTCAGAGGTAGATCATGACTGTAACGACTTTTTCCGAACTTGAACTCGACGAAAACCTGCTGGACGCCCTCCAGGATAAAGGTTTCACACGCCCGACAGCCATTCAGGCCGCCGCTATTCCGCCTGCGCTTGATGGCCGTGATATTCTCGGTTCAGCCCCGACCGGCACCGGTAAAACGGCGGCGTATCTCCTGCCAGCGTTGCAGCATCTGCTCGATTTTCCGCGCAAGAAGTCTGGTCCGCCGCGCATTCTTATCCTGACCCCCACGCGCGAACTGGCGATGCAGGTTGCCGACCATGCGCGTGAGCTGGCAAAACATACTCATCTGGATATCGCCACGATCACCGGCGGTGTCGCCTATATGAACCATGCCGAAGTGTTCAGCGAGAACCAGGACATCGTGGTCGCCACGACCGGTCGCCTGCTGCAATATATTAAAGAAGAAAACTTTGATTGCCGCGCCGTTGAAACGCTGATCCTTGATGAAGCGGACCGCATGCTGGACATGGGCTTCGCGCAGGATATCGAACACATTGCCGGTGAAACCCGCTGGCGTAAGCAGACCATGCTGTTCTCCGCCACCCTCGAAGGTGACGCCATTAAAGATTTTGCTGAGCGTCTGCTGGAAGAACCGGTGGAAGTCTCTGCGACTCCCTCCACCCGCGAGCGTAAAAAGATTCACCAGTGGTATTACCGCGCCGATGACGTCAAGCATAAGACCGCGCTGCTGGTCCATCTGCTAAAGCAGCCGGAAGCGACGCGTTCTATCGTCTTCGTCCGTAAGCGCGAGCGCGTGCATGAGCTGGCGGGCTGGCTGCGTGAAGCGGGTATCAACACCTGCTGGCTGGAAGGCGAGATGGTACAGGCAAAACGTAATGAAGCGATTAGCCGCCTGACCGATGGCCGTATTAACGTGTTAATCGCCACCGACGTTGCCGCGCGCGGGATCGACATCGCGGACGTCAGTCACGTTTTCAACTTCGACTTGCCGCGCACGGCCGACATCTATCTGCACCGTATCGGTCGTACCGGACGCGCGGGTAAAAAGGGAACGGCCATCTCTCTGGTCGAAGCCCACGACCATCTGCTGCTGGGTAAAATTGGCCGCTATATTGAAGAGCCGTTAAAAGCCCGCGTCATCGATGAACTGCGCCCGACCACTCGCGCACCCAGCGAGAAGCAAACCGGTAAACCTTCCAAGAAGGTTTTAGCCAAGCGTGCAGAGAAGAAAGAGAAAGAAAAAGAGAAACCGCGCGTGAAAAAACGCCATCGCGATACCAAAAACATTGGTAAGCGTCGTAAACCAAGCGCAGCGGATGCTCCGCAGAAGTCAAACGAAGAGTAAAAAAACGCCGGGATATCCCGGCGTTTTCACATTAAAACGGAATCTTACAGGCTTTCAGTAAAAGTACGGGCGATAACGTCGCGCTGCTGTTCCGGAGTCAGAGAGTTAAAGCGTACCGCATAGCCAGACACGCGAATGGTCAGCTGCGGGTATTTTTCCGGATGTTCAACCGCGTCCAGCAGAGTTTCGCGACGCAGCACGTTAACGTTCAGGTGCTGACCGCCTTCAACGCGGACTTCAGGCTTCACGTCTACCGGGATTTCACGGTATTCGATTTCACCCAGATTGCTCACTGCAACCACGTCATCTTCAGCAAAACCGGCTTTCGCGCACAGGCAGCGGGCTTCGCCTTTTTCGCTATCCAGCAGCCAGAAAGAGTTCAGCAGGTCGTCGTTTGCAGCTTTAGTAATTTGGATACCAGTAATCATTTTATGCCTCCCAGGCAGGGTTTGTTCGATTATTGGCCTTCGCGGCCAATTGGTAAAACCATTGTTCTATGAGTGTATATATATCAGCCGTACACCCGGCATTCTTTGATTTAAATCAACAAAAACCACATCACAAAAGTGGTCATAGGCGGATATTATTGTTTTACATCAAGTTACGCCATGCCGCCTACCAAATAAATTTGTAAGTTTTCAATTTTTTTTGCATAAAGAGCGTCAATCGCGTGGGGCAAATTTTGTGATGTTGAAAGATGCAGTTAAGCTATGGCAATGACACTTTGCAGGAGAGCAAAATGACCGCCCCATTAACCTGGCATGACGTGCTGGCAGAAGAGAAGCAGCAACCCTATTTTGTTAATACCCTGAAAACCGTTGCTGACGAGCGGCAAGCGGGAATCACCATCTATCCCCCGCAAAAAGATGTCTTTAACGCGTTTCGTTATACTGAGCTAAGCGACGTTAAAGTGGTGATTCTCGGCCAGGATCCTTACCATGGACCAGGGCAGGCGCACGGCCTCGCCTTCTCGGTTCTACCGGGCATTCAGATCCCGCCATCGCTGCTGAATATGTACAAGGAACTAGAAGGGACGATACCAGGCTTTCAGCGCCCGACTCACGGTTATCTCGAAAGCTGGGCGCGCCAGGGCGTGTTGCTGCTCAATACCGTATTAACGGTACGTGCCGGACAAGCGCACTCTCACGCCAGCCTCGGTTGGGAAACCTTTACCGATAAAGTCATTTCGCTGATTAACCAGCATCGGGAAGGCGTCGTCTTTCTGCTGTGGGGTTCGCATGCGCAGAAGAAAGGCGCGATAATCGATCGCCAGCGCCACTGCGTGCTCAAAGCGCCGCACCCGTCGCCCCTCTCCGCCCACCGCGGGTTCTTTGGCAGTAATCATTTCGTGCAGGCGAATCAGTGGCTGACCGAACGCGGCGAAGCGCCCATTGACTGGCTGCCCAGGCTACCGGCTGAAAGCGAATAGCTCTGAAAATGAAAATGCCAGCATTACGCTGTAATGCCGATCAGTTAAGGATCGGTTGATCGATCCAGTGGCTGTGTAAGAATCCG